>NZ_JACSKG010000002.1:0-548072 GCF_018617475.1 Exiguobacterium sp. s59
CCAGGCAAGATCGTTCCGCAATAGCTCAGTGGTAGAGCAACCGGCTGTTAACCGGTAGGTCGTAGGTTCAAATCCTACTTGCGGAGCCAATTTAGGCCCGTTGGTCAAGCGGTTAAGACACCGCCCTTTCACGGCGGTAACACGGGTTCGAATCCCGTACGGGTCACCAATATGGAGGATTAGCTCAGCTGGGAGAGCACCTGCCTTACAAGCAGGGGGTCGGCGGTTCGATCCCGTCATCCTCCACCATTTTTATTTATTCCATCAAACCTATATATATGCCGGTGTAGCTCAGTTGGTAGAGCATCTGACTTGTAATCAGAGGGTCGAGGGTTCGAATCCTTTCGCCGGCACTCCTCGGGGGGGTAGCGAAGTGGCTAAACGCGGCGGACTGTAAATCCGCTCCTTCGGGTTCGGCGGTTCGAATCCGCCCCCCCCCACCAGGTTTGAGCCATTAGCTCAGTTGGTAGAGCATCTGACTTTTAATCAGAGGGTCGCAGGTTCGAGCCCTGCATGGCTCACCATTTTTTTGCGGAAGTAGTTCAGTGGTAGAATACGACCTTGCCAAGGTCGGGGTCGCGGGTTCGAATCCCGTCTTCCGCTCCATATTTTCTTCCCTTTAAGGGGCCTTAGCTCAGCTGGGAGAGCGCCTGCCTTGCACGCAGGAGGTCAGCGGTTCGATCCCGCTAGGCTCCACCATATGTTTGTTTCTTAAGTTAGTGATGACTTAAGTTTTTTTTTGCCTAAAACCATGAACCATTCAAATGAGAGTACAGAGAAAGGCAGCCTGCCACCATTCAGGCTGCCTTTTTGTATGTTTATTCATTGCGATGCCGAGTTGAACCAAGTGAATGATAGCGTTTACAATTTAGGTATCAAGTGCTTAAAGGGGGAATGGCAATGCAATGGTCATATATTCATGTGCCGCTACGATACGGTCAAGGAAAACTCGGGGTTGACCAAGGTCCGGCGAAATTAAACGAATTAGGAATGGAAAAACTCCTTCCGACTGAAACGGTCAAACATACAATTCGTGTATTACCGGAATCAGAGATTCGTGAAAATGAAGAACATTTAAAGCGAGTCGATGGTGTCTTACACACTGTCACCGAGTTAGCGGAAGTCGTGCATCGCGAAATCACCGCAAATCGGTTCCCGTTGATCGTTGGGGGCGATCATAGTATGGCAATCGGTACACTTGCTGGACTGGCGCAAACGGGACCATACGGCGTTATTTGGGTAGATGCACATGCCGATTTAAATACCGGAGAAACTTCGCCGTCAGGCAACATTCATGGGATGCCACTTGCTGCAGCAATGGGGATGGGCGATGTTCGTCTGACAGAGGTAGGTGGACGTGAGCCGAAATTATCGCCAGAGCATTTAGTGTATATTGCGCTTCGTGATATCGATGAGGGCGAAATGAATGAAATCAATCGTCTTGGGATTAAAGTCATTACGGTAGAAGAAGTACGTACGCGTGGTGTCGACGTCATTATGCAAGAGGCGTTGAGCTATCTCCGTGAACGAGTCAACCGTTTTTACATTAGCTTCGATATGGATAGTTTAGATGCAGCGCTTGTTCCAGGAACAGGGACACCAGTTGACGGTGGTTTGACAGAAGTCGAAGCCAAAGCCATTTTAACAGAAGCCATGAAGGCGGATGATCTAATTGCTGTTGAACTCGTTGAATTGAATCCATCATTAGATCGAGACAACATGACAGCAAACTTAGCATACCGTCTATGTGAAACGATTATAAAATCAAAAGAAAACCTGTTATTGGAAGGCGAGACAGTCTGATTTCCTTACAGTTTCCAAACCCGTTTGCTACAATGGGGGTGGAAACTTTTTTTTATTTTCATGAAACCATTTTATAAGTGAGACGTATATAGAAATGACCGCACGTGTAGCGGAGAGGGGAAGTGGATTGATGGAACGGCTGACCACCCGTTTGGTAGATGAATTGAGGGCGGGGAATCACGATTCGTTTGCCGAACTGGTAGAACTATACAAGGATGGCGTCTTTGCAATCGCCTATAAAATTTTGTATGATCGTGGCGAAGCGGAAGACGCTGCCCAGGAAGCGTTCATTCGTGCGTATACACGAATTGATACGTATGACGCACAATATAAGTTCAAAACATGGCTCTATCGAATCACAACGAACGTTGCCATTGATCGATTAAGGAAACGGAAACCGGAGTATTCGATGGATGCTGAAATTGCGGGTACGGACGGTTTGACCTATCAAGACCACTTAGCTGATGAAGCGCCCCAACCCGATGCCCAAGTGGTTCATCGCGAAATTCGAAGTGAGATGCATGAGGCAATCAAGCAACTTCCGGACAAATACCGCATTCCCTTATTGTTAAAGTATGTGGATGATTTGTCACTTAAAGAAATCAGCGTGATGATCGACATGCCGGTCGCAACGGTTAAGACAAGGATCTTCCGGGGAAGAGAAATGTTAAAAACAATCTTTCAAAATAGGGAGGGGTTCAATTGACTCCTGAAGAAAAAGTACAACAATATTTGGAAGATGGCGTTTTGCCCGAAGAATCTGACGAATTGCGTCAGTTGTTAGAGGACGATGAATTATATGAGTCGTATCTACAATATGAACGAATCGACGCAGAACTGAAAGCATTGCCTCGTCCAAAGTTATCAGCAGATTTTACGGCTCGTGTAATGGCGGCCTTGCCTGAAACACCTGCACAAAAAGCACCTGATGCGGTCATTCCGTTATCAAAACCGGTCCGAAAAGAACGAAAACCGCTCTCGAAGCAAATGGTCTGGTTACAACGACATCCAGGTTTGATTGCAGCAGTCCTATTCTTTAGTTTGATGTCGAGTGCGACCCTTGGACTATGGAACAGTGCATCTGAGACGATGACGTATACAAAAGTACCGGGTGTTGTCGTATCAGAGAACGAAGTCATTGTGCCGGCCGGTGTAACGGTCGAGAAAGATATCACGGTCCAAGGTGGCGATTTACGAATCGAAGGAACTGTCAAAGGTGACGCGACCGCTGTAAATGGTCGTGCGTATTTGGCCAGTGCCGGTCAAGTGACAGGTGAGCTTGAACAGATTGACCAAATGTTCGAATGGATTTGGTATTCGATCAAACAGCTTTTCTAAAGACGCTTTTGGCGTCTTTTTTTTCGTTTCAATCTGGTTTCGTTTTGATGTGACGCAATGCGAATATACAGAATTGATGATATAATGGAAATTGCACGATTTAGCTAGGTAGTTAAGGAGGGGAGCATTTGCCGCTACTTGAACAAGTATCATTTTTCTCATTTTTAAATCTTTCAGAAAACGTACATTGGTACGATTATTTGAATGATGTTTTAGATATCGTCGTCGTCACGTACGTCATTTATAAATTAATGATGATTGTGCGTGGGACAAAAGCAGTTCAGTTAATTAAAGGGATCTCGATCATCCTGGTCAGTTGGTTCTTGAGCGGTTTCTTCGGGTTGAAGACGCTCCAGTTCTTGCTAAATCAGGTGATTACGTATGGTCTTCTTGGAATCATCATCATCTTTCAACCTGAGTTGAGACGTGGTCTTGAGCATCTCGGGCGCACGAGCAATTTGTTCGGTCGTACGGGAACAAGTGACGAAGAGCAACAACGACAAATGATTGAAGCAATCGTCAGTTCTGCGCAGTACATGTCAAAACGGCGAATCGGTGCATTGATTGCCATCGAGCGCGATACGGGACTCAATGAATATGTGGAGACAGGTATTCGGATGGATTCTCATATTACGTCTCAGTTGATTATTAACTTATTCATTCCAAACACGCCACTTCATGATGGTGCGATGATTATTCAGGATGGAAAGATTGCAGCGGCAGCTTGTTATTTACCGCTCTCAGAAAGTCCACACATCGATAAAGCACTCGGGACGCGTCACCGTGCAGCTATTGGAGTCAGTGAAGTGACAGATAGTGTGACCCTCACCGTTTCAGAAGAAACAGGAGCGGTCTCTCTTGCGATTGCAGGACGTCTGTATCGAGAGTTGGATGAGGAAGCGCTACGCAACAAATTAATTCAAGAACTCGTCATCGAAGAAAAAGAGACGACCCTCTCGTTCTTCGGTAAAAAAGGAGGGGATAAGTAAGTGATTGATCAGTGGTTACAACATAAATGGTTTCTCCGCTTCATCGCACTTGCTTTAGCCGTCCTTTTATACTTAATGGTCGCAGAGACTAGTTCTTCGAACAATGCGTCGAGCGCGCTGCCAATCGTCGGGCAAAGTTCCATGACGCTCGATGTGCCGGTCGAAGTGTTTTTTGATGAGGTGCAGTATGTCGCATATAATGTACCTGAAGAGATGGGTGTTGAGCTCCAAGGTCCGTCAAGTAGTTTGACGATGACCAAATTGGTGAAAGATTATCAAGTATTCGTCGACTTGACGAACCTCGGGACTGGCTTTCACCGTGTCCCTGTGGAAGCACGAGGGTTCGGTGGCGACGTCAACGTCAAGCTAGACCGAGAAACCGTCGAAATCTACATTGACCGGAAGCAAACGATTGAAGTGCCGGTGTCTGTGAATTTATTAAATAAAGATCAGTTACCGGACGGAAAAGTGGCGGGTGATGTCGAGATCGAGCCGTCTACTGTGAAAGTCACAGGAGGCGCAAGTCGGATTCAAAACGTCAAAGAAATCACATTGAATGTCGATGTCGCAAGTCAAAGTCAGACGTTTACACGAGAAATTCCCCCGACCATTTTAGATGCGAACGGGAATCCGTTGAACGTGTCGGTCGATCCAAATATCATCAATGTGACCGTACCAATTTATGATGAGAGTGCGATGATTCCAATCGAGGTCGTCACGAGCGGAAAAGTGGCCGATGACTTCCGATTAGTTGATACGTTGTTAGGTGAGACGGAAGTCCGTGTCTTTGCACCAAAAGAGGTGCTCGACGCACTCGAAAAAGTCGAGACGGAACCGATTGAACTGGATGACTTAACGAAGTCGGAGAAGGTATCTGCTACTTTACGCCTTCCGGAAGGCGCCACATCACTTGGTAAAAAAGAAGTGGAAGTCCAAGTGCTCATTCGTCCGAACGATGAGTCGAAAGATGACACGGGCGAGTTGACAGAACGGATTCGATTGACGGTCCCGGTCAATGTTCGCGGATATGACCGGACGAATTATACAGTTCAAACACAAGAAGTCGTCAGTGTGACACTTTCAGGGAAACGATCTCTCCTAGAGAACATCTCTTCAAACAGTGTCAACGTGACACTGGATTTGACCGGTTTACCGAGTGGGACACACGCGGTAGATGTAGATTATGAAGTACCAAAAGGCGTGACTGTTGTCTCGCCAAAAACGATCGATGTTCAAGTGACGAGCGTCGATGAAGAAACAGAGACATCTTCCATTCAATAAAGATGTTCAATCATACAAAAGTGAGGATTTAATCTTATGGGTAAATATTTTGGAACAGATGGAGTTCGCGGTGTTGCGAACTCTGAGTTAACTGCGGAATTAGCATATCGTTTAGGTCGTGCGGGTGGCTACGTGCTCTCGAAACATTTGCCAGAAGGCGAACAGCCAAAAGTCTTGATTGGTCGTGACACACGAATCTCAGGACATATGTTAGAGGGTGCATTGATTGCAGGTCTTCTGTCAATCGGTGCAGAAGTGATGCGTCTCGGTGTCATCTCGACACCTGGGGTCGCCTACTTGACGAAGTCACTAGATGCGACAGCGGGAGTCATGATTTCGGCATCGCATAACCCTGTCGCAGACAACGGCATCAAATTCTTTGGTAGCGATGGTTTCAAATTAGATGATGCGACTGAGCAAGAAATCGAAGACATTTTAGACGCAGCGGAAGATACACTTCCACGGCCGACTGGAAAAGACCTCGGTTTCGTTTCAGATTATTACGAGGGTGCACAAAAATACCTTCAAATGTTGAAACAGACTGTAGAAGAGGACTTCGATGGTCTTCACATCGCTCTTGATTGCGCACATGGCGCAACGAGCGGTCTTGCAGCGCGTCTCTTCGCTGACCTTGAGGCGAACGTATCGACAATCGGTAACTCGCCGAACGGGTTGAACATCAATGAAGGTGTCGGCTCGACACACCCTGAGCACTTGGCTGAGTTCGTTCGTGAAAAAGGAGCGGACATGGGTCTTGCCTTTGATGGCGATGGAGACCGTTTGATTGCAATTGATGAGAACGGCGATATCGTGGACGGGGACAAAATCATGTATATTTGCGGGAAATACTTGAGTGAAAAAGGTCGTTTGAAAGACAACACGATTGTCGCAACGGTCATGAGTAACCTCGGTTTCCATAAAGCTGTGGAAGAAGCAGGCATGACGGCGCTTCAGACAGCGGTCGGCGATCGTTACGTTGTGGAAGAGATGAAGAAACATCAATATACACTCGGTGGCGAACAGTCGGGTCACTTGATCTTCCTCGATCACTCGACAACGGGTGACGGGATGTTGTCAGGCGTCCAGTTGGCGGAAATCGTCAAGTCGACGGGCCGTAAACTTTCTGAATTGGCGGCTGAGATGCCAGTTTATCCGCAAAAGCTCGTCAACATTCGTGTAACGAATAAGAACGATGCGATGAACGGCGAGCGTGTCCTCGCAACGATTCAAGAAGCAGAAGCTGAAATGGCTGGGAACGGTCGTATCCTCGTCCGTGCATCTGGAACAGAACCACTCGTCCGTGTCATGGCGGAAGCGCCGACAGCAGAAGAGTGCGACCTCTACGTTGAAAAAATTGCACAAGTCGTCCGTGAAGATTACGGTGTAGAAGGATAAAATTTCAGAAACCGGGAATAACACAAGGGAATCCAACGTTGGATTCCCTTTTTGTTTCCGTTTTGTCATCGAGAAAACAATGGTTCTTCTTGACGAATGGGGGTGTGATTTGTACTATTAAGAGCGTGACCTTGGAAACGGAAGGACACAAGAGTACGAACAAGCGCCAGAACTCTACGGAGTTGACGAGGTTGGAGGTTATCGAGATTTCGGCGGATGCCTCCTCGTCGCCTGTCACGACGAAAAACATACTTTTAAAACGACCGGGTGACCGGACGGACAAAGAAGTATGTGCTGACAGCTCTTAGAAAAAGCCCGTTTCCTTTTTCGAGAAATCGAAGAATAGAGGAGATTTGTTTATGTGTGGAATTGTAGGAATGATTGGGAATACCGGAGCGAAGGAAGTCCTTCTCAAAGGTCTTGAAAAACTCGAGTACCGTGGTTATGACTCGGCAGGTCTTGCGTTGATGCATGAAAATGTCAACGTTCACAAAGAAGTCGGTCGCATCGCTGCGCTACGCGAAATCATCCCAGCAGAAGTAGACGGCACGATTGGAATCGGCCACACACGTTGGGCGACACACGGGGTACCGAGCGTACCGAACGCCCACCCGCACCAAAGTACGACAGGACGCTTCACGCTCGTCCACAACGGCGTAATCGAGAACGACGAAATCATCAAGAAGACGCTTGATGTCCCGTTCCTTTCTGAGACGGACACGGAAGTCATCGTCCAGCTCATGGAGAAGCACTTCGTCGAGCTCGGTGATGTCGAGGCGGCGTTCCGCAAGACGCTCTCGGACCTCCACGGTTCATACGCGATCGCGATGATCGACTCAGAGGACAAAGAGCGCCTCTATATCGGCAAGAACAAGTCACCACTCCTCGTCGGACTTGGTGACGGCACGTTCAACGTCGTCGCATCGGACGCAATGGCGATGCTCCAGGTGACAGACCAGTACCTCGAGCTCCACGACGGCGAGATCGTCATCCTCACACGTGAGTCGGCGACGATCAAGACGCTCGACGGTGACGTGCTCGAGCGTGCACCGTACACGGCCGAGATCGATGCGTCAGACATCGAGAAAGGTACGTACGCGCACTACATGTTGAAGGAGATGGACGAGCAGCCGGCCGTCATCCGCAACATCATCCAGCACTACCAGAACGAGAACGGCGACATCGAACTCACAGAAGGCGTGCGCGAGCTCGTCTCGGAAGCGGACCGCGTCTATATCGTTGCGTGTGGAACAAGTTACCACGCTGGTCTTGTTGGGAAACAATTGATCGAGCGCGTCGCAGGTGTACCGACTGAAGTACACGTCGCGTCAGAGTTCGGTTACAACATGCCACTTTTAACAGAAAAGCCACTCTTCCTCTTCATCTCACAATCAGGTGAGACAGCGGACAGCCGTGCCGTGCTCGTTGAAGTGAAAAAGCTTGGCCATAAAGCGCTCACGTTAACAAACGTAGCAGGATCGACATTGTCGCGCGAAGCGAACGAAACGATGCTCCTCCATGCCGGACCGGAGATCGCCGTCGCTTCGACGAAAGCGTACACGGCTCAGATTGCCGTCCTCGCGATTCTCGCATACGACATCGCTCGTGCGAACGGGAAGAAACTTCCGTTTGATTTGATGCAAGAGCTCGCACTCGTTGCGACAACGATGGATTCGATCATGGCACAAAAAGAAATCTTTGAAGAGCTTGCTGATAAGTTCTTGAAAGAATCACGTAACGCGTTCTTCCTCGGACGTGGATTGGATTCATATGTTGGTCTTGAAGGCGCATTGAAGCTAAAAGAGATCTCATATATCCAAGCGGAAGGCTACCCAGGCGGGGAGCTCAAACACGGTCCGATCGCGTTGATCGAAGATGGGACACCGGTTATCACGCTCGTGTCTCAACCGAACACACACCTCAACATTCGCGGAAACATCAAAGAAGTTGTGGCGCGTGGTGCAGTAGCATGTACGATTTCCATGGAAGGAATGGAACACGAAAACGACGCATTCGTTCTTCCACGTGTTGAACCACTTCTCACGCCACTCGTGACGGTTCTTCCACTTCAACTCATCTCGTACTATGCGGCACTTGCCCGTGACTGTGATGTCGACAAGCCACGTAACTTGGCGAAGTCTGTAACGGTTGAATAATGTTTAAGACCAAAATCTTTCGGGATTTTGGTCTTTTTTGTTGCAATGCGTTAACAAATCATCGGAATGCTCTCAAAAACGTCTGTCCATTCTTAGGAATGGGTACACTCAACGTGAGTATGAATAAAGGAGAGATTCGATGAAACAGAAAAAATGGATGACGGGTTTAGGTGTCATCGTACTCGCTACATCGTTAGCCGCATGTGGGGATACGGCAGATGATCCATCGATGGAGATGTCAGAAGAACAAAGCATGGACCATTCGGCAATGGATCACTCGGGATCTGGAGAAGTACCAGAAGGTTTGATGGAAGCAAGTGATCCGACGTATCCAGTCGGGTCAACCGCGATGATGACAGCGGATCACATGCCAGGGATGGAAGGTGTGGAGGCCACGATTGTCGGTGCGTATGATACAACCGTCTACGCAGTCAGTTATACACCGACAACAGGCGGTGATCCTGTAGAGAATCACAAATGGGTGATTCATGAAGAACTTGAGAATCCGGGTGACGCACCGTTGGCAGAAAACGAAAAAGTCGTATTGACCGCTGACCATATGGATGGGATGAACGGAGCGGAGGCGACAATCGATACCGCCATCGATGCGACCGTCTACATGGTTGATTACACGACGGAAGATGGAGAAGAGGTCACAAACCATAAATGGGTGACCGAGAGCGAACTAGAAGCGATGAAATAAGTGAAGTAGACCTCAAGAGATGCTTGAGGTCTATTTTTTTCGATATATATTTATTGATAAACAATAAAAAACGACGTATGATGTAGAAAATGAAATGATTGGGGTGTGTGACAAGTGAAACGAGAAACCGTCTTTTTAAAACTATCGGTGATTGTCTTAGCCCTCCCGATTCTTGCGGCATGTATCTTTTTATTGCCATTTCTGTGGCGAGAAGCGACAGAGAGTGGGGGATGGATTGCGAATTCGATGCGTCCGATTATTGGGGGTATGTATGTGGCGGCAATCCCTTACTTCATAGCGTTATTCAAAACGTTCAACTTATTGGGGTTGATTGACCGGAATGAGGCATTCTCTTATCGCGCGGTGAAATCACTTCGCGTCATCAAATATTGTGCCCTTGTCATCACAATCATCTATATAGCGACGCTTCCATTCTTCTATTGGTTTGCCGAACGTGACGATTCGCCAGGATTTTTGGTCATCGGATTCGTGTTGGTGTTCGCCGCATTTGTCATTGCCGTCTTTGCTGAGCTGTTACAGAAATTATTGAAGCGGGCCATCGACATGAAACAAGAAATTGATTTGACGGTCTGAGGTGAGAGAGATGACAATCATTGTGAATTTAGACGTGATGTTGGCGAAACGAAAAATGAGCGTGACGGAGCTGTCGGAACGGGTCGGGATCACCATGGCAAACTTGTCGATTTTGAAGAATGGCAAAGCGAAAGCGATTCGTTTCTCGACACTTGAAGCGATTTGTGAAGCACTCGACTGTCAGCCTGGGGACATATTAGAATATCGAGCGGACGAACGAGCAGAGTGAACCCTCTGCTTTTTTTCATGAATTTGAAACGTATTCAATCCATGTTGCGTATATAAGGTAAATCGTTCAAGGGGAGATTAGAAAAAATGGTTCAAACATGGACAGAACGGACGCACGAAGCAATCAATGGGAAGCGGGGTCGACTGTTAGCCTGGTCGCTTCTCTGTGCCGTGATCTTAGAGTTTAGCGCATTGCTCGACCCGACATTGTATGGGGCGAAAGCCGATTCGTTTCAGGCGATTGTATTCCTTTTAGGTACAATCGTCGTATCCTTCATACTGTATCCCATCATCATCGGTTATCACTGGGTCATACTCTCGATTATTCGCGGACAAGACGCGCAGTTTCGTGAGGTGTTTCGACCGATGAAAGAACGATTTGGTAAGCATGTGATGGCTGTCATCCTACTAGCCATCTTCCAGACGTTATGGACACTATTGTTCATTGTTCCGGGAATCATGAAGTTTTTCTCCTACGCGTTCACGTACTTTATTTTGCGAGATGAGCCAGAGCTATCAGTAAGAGAATCAATCACGAAGTCACGCGCGTTGATGCATGGTCAGAAGTGGGAGGCATTCAAACTGATTTTGCCGTTCATTCCGATTTATTTGATTGGCTTCACGTTATTTATGGTCGTGAATTCGGTTTTACTTGCCGTATTCTCCTTATCAATCGCGACGATTCTCATTCGCCCATTCGTCGTTGCACGTTTCGCTGTCATGTATGAAGACTCGCGTCGGACGTACGACGAACAATGGAAGAAACCAGCCTGAAGCATATCAAATAGAGGTTGAAAGGAAAGGGCATGCTACAATCTTCATGAACAGAAAGGGGAATGCTGAATGAAGATTGGAATCATTGGGGCTGGTCTGAGCGGAATTATCGCAGCGCGTGAACTCGTACGTCGAGGTCATACCGTTGAATTGATTGAAAAGAGCCAAAGCGTCGGGGGACGTTTGGCGACACGGCGAATCGGTGACGGACAAGCAGATCACGGGGCCGTCTATTTCACTGTACGTGGGGAAGCGCTCGAACGAGAGGTACAGTCATGGATGAGTGCGGACTGGGTGCGTGTCTGGTATGCCGATCCTTATCCGCGATATGTTGCGACAGATGGGATGAACGGACTCGCCAAACATCTTGCTGAAGGGTTGACTGTCCATTTGAATGAATATGTGGAGCACGTTCGCATGGAGAAGGATGGCGCCGTTATCGTGAAGACAGACGTGACGGAACGTTCATACGAAAGAATCGTCATGACGGCACCGCTTCCTCAATCATTCGAACGACTCGGAAGTTTGGTTGACCAGATTGAACACTCACTCCGGCGTCTCGTGTATGCACCGACGTTCGTCGGTCTCTTTGAATGCACAGGTGATGTACAGATTGGGGCAGATGGGATTCTCGATCAAGACCTGACGCTAGGCGTATTGAAAGTAATCAATAATCGCCAAAAAGGAATCTCTGCGACCTCACTCATCAGCGTCTATATGGAAGAGGCGTGGAGTGAGGAGTGGTATGAGCGACCGGAAACGGAGACGCTTGCAGAGATTGAGCGGTTAGTGCGTGAGGAAGTCGGAGACCTCAGCATCGAATCACGGCAGTTGAAACGGTGGCGCTATGCGCAAGCGAAAGACGTGTGGCATGAACCGTTTTACCAGGTAAGCCACCATCCCATCTATTTGGCCGGCGATATTTTTCTTGAAGCGGATGATCCATCCGGACGTACACGATTTGAGAGTGCCTATTTGTCTGGATTACGTGTCGCTGAAGCAATCGTTTAAACCTTCTACGGAAGGTTTTTTCGTTTTGGTGACGAATAGACAGACAAACGAACTGGAGAGGGGCATTCATATGGGAATGATTGGAACTTATCTGCGAGTAACAGATGATGAGTTGGCGCGGCTACTCGATGAACCTGATTATTTTGAGGAATTGCTCGAGTATGAAGAACGACAAGCGGATATCGATAAAGCGTGGCAGGGGCTTTACTTTTTGCTGACCGGAGAAGCGGACTTGGACGACATTGCTCGTCACTCACTCGGCAGAACGATTTTCGGAGGAATTGTAATCGAAGAGGAAACAGGAACGACCTATTTGACATCGTCAGAGGTGAAAGACTTATCGACCCGTCTTCAATATATCGAACGAGATGCCCTTGAATCACGTTATGACATGACGAGGATGAATGAGCAGGAACTGTATCCGTTCGAGAGAGGATGGGGAAGTGAGGAAAAACAATACTTGCTTGAACAGTTCGAGGAATTAAAAACGATTTTTTCATCTGCGTCACAAAAACAAGAAGGGCTGATCACGTGGATTGGATAAAATACGACTGATATGTTGCGCCGATAGGGTTACCTAATCGGTCTTTTTATTTGACGTTATTTAGTTTAGGGCATAAACTATAACCATCTAGTTTAGGGGGTAAACTAAAAATGAAAGCATTGATGCGTGAAGCGGTGCAGTTGTTTGAAGAAGTGATGTTCCATGGGACGGAGCATGTCATCGAAGCGATGGAAGGGGACGTATGGCGCGAGTATTCGCGCGAACAGCTCCAACTATTGAAGTTACTCGATCAATTTGGGCCCACTCCTGCTGGGCAACTTGCGCAAAAACAAGGCGTCCACAAAAGCGCGGTCTCGAATCGCCTGAAAAAGTTGGTCGAAAAAGGACTTGTCACGAGTCGGCGAGGACAAGACCAACGCGAACGATTGATTGAATTGACCCCGGAAGGAAAGCGGCTCGTCGAAGAAGTGGACGGTGCCGTCTATCGATATGTGGAATCCCTCATCGATGGAGAAGTAGACGAAATTGAAATTGAGCAGTTTGTTCGGACGTTCCGAAAAATAAAACAATTGCTCCGAATTGGGGAGGAATAACACGTGCATAAAATCATTCAATGGCGTTGGGGCATCTTCATTTCCCTCATCGTATTGACGGCAGCCCTGTTTGTCGCGGCGCCGAACTTAACGAAGCAAGCAGAAGAAGCAGGTAGTTTCCAACTTGCAGACGATATGGACTCACAGCGGGCACAAGCGATTTTAGATGAAGCCGGGAAGAGTGACAAAACCATTTCCCTCGTCTACGAGTTCGAGTCGATTGGCGAAGCAGAGCGAACCGATGTCGCTCGTGTCATCGAAGAGCTTAGACAGAGTGAAACGGTCGTGACCGATGTTCTCGATCCGTTTGAAAGTGAGGAGACAGAGGCTCAGCTTGTCTCAGAAGACGGACAGATTGTCCTCGTTCCGATCACGGTCGAAGGTACGACAGAAGAAATCAATGCGTTTGCCGATGACGTGCGGGAAAATGTGCTTCCTCAGGACGAGACGGTATATATCACAGGGGAAGAAATCATTAACAATGATGTGAACTTGAGTGCCCAAGAAGGATTGAAAAAGACGGAGATTATCACGGTCGTGTTGATCTTTGGGTTACTACTCCTCGTGTTCCGTTCAATTGTGACCCCATTCATCCCGCTCATTGCGGTCGGGTTTACGTATTTATTGAGTCAATCGTTCGTCGCGTTCTTCGTGGATTGGTTCGGATTCCCGGTATCGAATTATACACAAATATTCCTCGTGGCCATCTTGTTTGGGATTGGGACAGACTACTGTATCCTGCTTCTTAGCCGATATAAAGAAGAGCTGAGCGCGGGGCATTCGATTGAAGACGCAATCGTCAATACGTACAAGACGGCAGGACGGACGGTCCTCATCAGTGGGCTCGCCGTCTTCGTCGGTTTTGCTGCCATCGGATTTGCTGACTTCCCGATCTTTAAATCGGCGGTCGCTGTCGCGGTCGGGATTGCGGTGTTGCTGTTGATTCTCTTCACAGTCGTTCCGTTCTTTATGGCGACACTCAAACAACGGCTGTTTTGGCCATCGAAAAAAGCGGGCGAGCATCATGACAGCAAGCTTTGGGCTGGATTGAGCCGATTGTCGGTTAATCGTCCGTTCGTCTCGATTTTAGTCGTCGGATTGATTACGGTGCCTGTCTTATTCACATATGACGATGCCCGTTCGTTCAATACGGTCGATGAGATTGGAGACGGGTACGATTCGGTACGTGGACTGAATTTGATTTCTGAAGGGTTCGGTCAAGGGGAATCCCTTCCGGTACAAGTCATTTTGAAACAAGATCAAGCCATTACAGAATCAGAAGTCCCATACATTGAAATGTTCGCAAGCGAGCTTGAAAAAGTAGATGGGGTGAGCGGGGTGCGTGCCCTCACACGTCCGACTGGCGAAGTCATCGATGATTTCTATGTAGACACGCAGCTCGGCGAACTCAGTGAAGGCTTGTCTGAAGCACAGACGGGTCTCGGTGATGTACAGGCCGGATTAGACGAAATCGAGCAGGGTCTGAACGCGGTCGTTGGACAGTTGCCAAGCGGTTCAACCAATGCCGGGGCACCGCTTGCAGAAGCAGCAGCGGGGCTAAATCAGTTAAATGGTCAACTTGGTTTGATTGGACAAGGATTGACAGCGACTCAAAACATTCCAGCTGCCGTCGGACAACTCGGTCAAGTATCGGCGGGTCTTACACAAATCGAATCGGGCATCAATGAAGCGGCGTCCGCATTAAATGCACAAGGTTCTCAAGTCGGTGAACTTGGTAACGGGTTATCACAACTCGCGACAGGTGTAGGTGAAGCGAACGATGGGCTAGGGCAAATCGAGTCCGGTCTTGGCGAGGCGGTTTCGTTCTTACAACAGCTGAGTGAAGCAGATTCACTTCGTGAGACGGGTGTCTATCTTCCGGAGGGGACGCTCACGTCAGATGCGTTCTCACCTGCCGTCGAACGCTACTTCTTTGATGAAGAGACAGCGACTCAGCTCGAAGTCGTACTCGAGATGGATCCTTATTCACCAGAAGCGATTGATGTCGTCGAGACAATTAAAGAGACGATGGATCGTGCTGTCACGAGGACGCCGTATGCAGATGCGACCATCGGGTATGCGGGTATCTCAAGCATCAACAGCGATTTGAATGAGACGTCAACGAACGATTTCAATCGAACGGTAGCCATCATGCTCGTGACGTTATTCATCGTCTTGACGGCATTGTTCCGCTCGATGATCATGCCACTCTATATGATTGCTTCGCTTCTCTTGACGTATTATACGTCGGCGGCGATTACGGAGCTGATCTTTGTAGAAGGACTTGGCTATGACGGAATTAGCTGGGCCGTTCCGTTCTTTGGATTTGTCATGTTGATCGCTCTTGGGATCGACTATTCGATTTTCCTTTTAGATCGATTCCGAGAAGAAACAATCAATGGGAAGACGGTACGTGATGCACTCATCTATTCGATGACGAAGATGGGTACCGTGATTATGACCGCCGCGGTCATCCTCGCCGGGACGTTCGGCGCCATGATTCCATCAGGCGTGCTCAGTCTCGTCCAGATTGCGACGATTGTCATCACTGGTTTACTATTGTACGGATTGATTGTGTTACCACTCTTGATTCCAGCCATTACGATTTCATTTGGCGATGGTGTCTGGTGGCCATTCCGACAAAAGAAAAAGTCTTAAGTAGAAGCGGATGTCTCGTATAATGAGATATCCGTTTTTTGGGATAGAATGTGGTGGATTCGGGAACAGAAAGGCAGGTCGATCATCTAAGGAGGAATATGGTATGGAAATCGTCATTACTGCAATCTTGAAAGCCCATCCCGGAAAAGAAGAGGCGTTACGTGATGCGTTGCATCGTGTGATTCCACCATCGAGAGCGGAAGAAGGATGTCTCGCTTACGTTCTTCACGAAGCAATCGATGCACCGGGAACGTTTGTTTTTTATGAGAAGTATAAAGACGAAGAGGCACTCGATCACCACATCCATTCGTCGCACTATCAGGCATATCGGGATGAAGCCGGGGAGCTTCTTGCTGAGCGTGAAGTCTATCGTTTGCATGAAGTCTGAAAGGAGACTTTCTCATGATTACGCAACCCGTGATTCCGTGTATTTGGTTTGAACAGGACGTTGAAGAGATTGCCGAGTGGTATGTATCCATCTTTCCAGATTCATTTGTCGACTATACGACAAGATTTTCAAGTTCACCCGCAGGCGAGACGACGATTGTGACGTTATCGCTCGCTGGACAGTTCTTTCAGTTACTCGGGGGAGGGACGACGCAAGAACGAAATCCGTCTATTTCCTACATGGTATCGCTCCCGACGACGGAAGAAATCAATGCGTTGTGGGAACGATTATCTGACGGAGCGGATATCTTGATTCCATTAGACACGTACGACTTCAGTCAGCGTTATGGGTGGTTGCAGGACCGCTACGGGGTTTCTTGGCAAATCATGCATGATGGCGGGATGGACATTCAGCTCGTGACGCCATGCTTATTGTTTGTCAAAGAAGCGTTCGGTCGCGCCGAAGCGGCGATGAACGATTGGATTTCCATTTTCAAAGATTCATATGTACTGGACGGACACACCGTACGATATACGGAGGAAGACGGCGACGAGCTCGACGGGAAAATCAACTATGCCCGCTTCGTCTTGTCTGGTCGAGAATTTGTTGTGATGGACAGTAATGAAAATCATATGTTTTCATTTAACGAAACACAGTCGCTCATCGCTTTTTGTGAGACACAAGACGAAGTCGATGCGTATTGGGAACAGTTATCGGCTGTACCGGAAGCAGAGGAGTGTGGGTGGCTGAAAGATCGCTATGGCGTCTCGTGGCAAATCATTCCGTGGGAAATGGAAGAGATGATGACGGTCGGGTCGCAAGAGCAGATTGAACAGGTCGTACAGGCATGTCTGCCCATGAAAAAGCTCGATATCGCAACATTGCGTCAAGCATACTAAACAAAGCTCCCGAGACAAATAGCTCGGGAGCTTGTTCATGGGTTCATTTGCGAGAGTGCGTCCTTCTCGATGATGGTATCTGAGAGACGGAGCTGGCTGGCCGCACGATCGATGTAAGGAGCGCATCGCTCGAATGCGACCGGTTTTTCTGTCTCGACGGAGTAGCATGTGCCGCTACCAGAACGTTTGGTCAAGTCTGGTTCATAGTAATGGTCTTCGTATCGGAAAGCGCCCGTCCGAAATACGGTCAGATTCGGCGTATCATTCAAGAGGGAGTCGCCAAGCATATACGCCGGAGAGATCCCAAGTAAATCGAGAATCGTCGGCGCGATATCAATTTGTCCACCGCTTGCCTCAATGACTTCTCCTGTCGTTAATCCAGACGGTTTGATGAAGAGAGGAACAGCACGGTCGAGTTGAAACGCGTCAACCGTCGAGTCTACTCCTTCGATGGTGGCCATTTCTTCTCCAGGTGCCGTCAGACCGCTATCGTGGTCACCATACATAACGAGAAGCGTCTCATCCCACAGCCCTTCTTCTTTCAATCGTTCGATGAACTGACCGACCGCCGCGTCGACGAAATGGACGGTATGGTAATAGTTTTCGAGAAGCGGGTCGTCAATTTCTGACAGGTCCAATCGTTTCTCGTCCTCCGGAATGTCATACGGCGTATGACTCGTCAATGCGACTAAAAACGCATAGAACGGTTCATTCAACTCTTCCATAAATCCGACTGACGTATTCAAGAAATCTTGATCGTTGAGTGCCATCCCGATGATGCCTTGGTCGGGGTAGTCTTTGTCGCTAAAGAAATGATTGAATCCGATGTTGTCATAAAAATCATCTCGATTCCAAAAGTCTTTACGGAATGAGTGCATCGCTGCCGTATCGTAGCCCGCCTCGTTCAATGATTGAGAGAGCGCACTGAATTGATTTCCCGGGAAACGCGTGTAGACGGAACCGGATTTGACAGGATAGAGTGACGTGTTGACGATGAACTCCGCATCGGATGTCCGCCCCTCATGCGTCTGATGATACACGTTCGGGAAATAGAGCATGTCACGTCGCAATCGGTTCAAATTCGGAGTCAATTCCTGTCCGTTGATTTGTTGATCGATGACAGATGTTTGGAACGATTCGAGTTGTAAGACGATGACATTCGTATCCGGGCTCGGAGCACTTAATTCTTGGTAAGAGAGTGCTTGGATTTGAGAACGCTCCTCGTCGGTCAGTCCCTCGTCCCATCCCATAGCGCGATCGACACCTCGTGCAACGTCCATTGCGTGATAGCCCCAAAAACCGAGATGATAATATTCACGCATGTTGGAGATTGGGTCGTCTGCAATCCATTTTTCCCCGCGCTGATAACTGAGGGTGAGCGGAATCGTGAAAAGTAGAAATCCGAGTGTGAAGCCAGCGAGCGCCAATCGTCTTCCGTGCCGTTTCCTTTCACGGACAGGATGACGTTTCATATAACGTAAAATCAAACCGTAGATGATGAGATCGATGAAGAAGAAAGCGTCGATTGGACGAATGAGCGTCAAGAAGCCTCCACCGACGTCTCCCATCTGTCCAATGTCGGACAGTAAGGCGACGGATAATAAGTCCTCGAAATAGCGATAGTACCAGACGTCCGAGACGAGCAAAGTACTATGTAAAAACAAAGAAACGTATAAAATCCATCGACGAATTGGGTAAGACACGGCGAGTGCCCAACTTGTCAGGAGCAAAATCGTCGCCAAATTGATGAGGAAGAATGAGAAGTCGAACGCCGTCGCGGTCAACCAGCTAAAGAAGAAGAGCTTTGCCAGAGAGAGTGATAAGTAGCTCCAATAATCGAGATATTTGATCATGAACAACACATCCTTTTCATACCCATTCCCGATGAGACGAGTGAGGGAAACGTGAAGATGTGTCCAACAAAAAAGAGGCACATCGGCCTCAGTTGATCAGAAACGTATCACGCAGTTCAATGATGGTTCCTTCAGGTGCTTTTAGTTTACTTAAATGTCCATCGACGACGAAGTAGATGTTCCCACCGTGCTTCGGTAAGAACGTGACACCAAGTTGTTCGAGTCGTGCGACTTCCGCTTCGAGGTCATCCACATAGAGGGCAAAATGGACGGGACCGGCCGCGTGTTTCGAATAGTCTTGTAACGCTTCATCGGCTTTGGCGGTCTGTAGCTCGATATAAAAATCACCGAGCTTGAGCCAACTATTGAAGTCACGCGTATGGAAGTTTGGTGACTCTTGGACGAGTTCAAAACCGAGCGCTTCGTAAAATGACTTCGATGCGGCATAATCTGGTGTTTGGATACAAATATGGTGAATTTGTTTCATCAGGACTTTCCTTTCGTTTGGAGGTCGTTCACTCGGTTGCGGTGGAACGGGGAAGTCACATCTTCCGAGATGAGACTGATCGTATGTCCATCCGGGTCTCGTACGTCAAAGTAAGACATGCCTCCGAAATCGTGAAGCGGTGTCGCGATCAATCCTGCTTGTTCGAACGATTGATACGTGAACTGAATGTCCTCACAGATGACGTTGAAATAGACATGGGCTTGTCCGGATGCATCTTTAAATGTTGCGGGTTGCGGTGACGAGGTCTGGATCAATCCGAGTTGAGTCGAACCGTCTGGCAGACAAATCCCTATTCCTCCTTCCCAGCGCCCGATTTCTTGGGCATGAAAATAAGTGGTATACCAGTTCAGAGACTGTTCGACATCTGATACGGGAATGAAGATACTTCCGATTCGAAACATATGATAACCTCCCTTTCTCTTATTAGTGTAGCGAATGCATGGTCTCGAAGATACGGGGGAAGAAACTTTTTATGGGAGCAAGCGTATGGAAGATAGAGAAAGATAGAAATCAACGAGGTGAAAGCATGAAAGGAAATGAATTCACGATTCAATCGATTGATGCAGTCAATCGAGAGGCGGTCATCGCCCTGACAGTGGACGAGAAACAATCCCGATTCATCGAGACAAATTCCGAGTCGCTTCAAGAGATGGCTGAGGATACGAAATACAATTGGCGGAGCTATGCATTCTATGAAGGCGAGCGACCGGTTGGCTTCATGATGGTCGGAGCGGAAAACCAGACAGAACGTTATGTATGGCTCGACCGCTTCATGATTGGTCAACATGAACAGGGGAAAGGCGTTGGAACGAAGTGCCTACGCATGGCGGTGGACTGGATTCAGACAGAGTACGACGTGGATGATATCATCCTGAGCCTTCATCCAGAGAATGAAGCGGCGAAACGATTTTATGCGAAGAACGGCTTTGTCGACAGCGGCTTAATCGATGAATGGAACGACGAAGCGATTTGGGTCTATCACACAAAAACCCGACCGTCATGAGTCGGTCGGGTTCTCGGATCAACAATTTGTTATTTGAGGACACTTGGTCGCAACTGTTTCACGCGCGACAAAACGAGCCAACCGAGAAGCGCTCCCGTCAAACTAGAAGCAAGGAACGCCGGCACGAAGAAGAAGGCGCCGAACGTTGAACCCATTAACAGTTTCGCGTACGGAACGGCAATCAACGAGGCGATGACACCAGTTCCGATGATTTCTCCGAGAGCGGCAGCATAGAGACGGTTCGTGCGAACGAAGAAGATGCCGGCAAGACACGCACCGATCATGCCGCCAGGGAATGCGAGCAGTGACCCGGTCCCAGTCATGACGCGAATGAGTCCTGTGACGAAAGCGACGAGAACGGCTCCGATCGGACCGACGGTGACTGCGGCGATCACGTTCACCATGTGTTGAATCGGATAAGCGCGAGCGACACCTGTGGGAATCGAGATGAACATCGAGCCGACGACGGCGATGGCAACGAGCATTGCCATCCAAGTGAGTTGTTGAATACGCATGAATAGTCTCCTTTCAAAATAAAAACGCCACGTTTCCAGACGGAAAAATGGCGTGGACATACAGAGACGTATCCCAAGCCACTTCCCTACGCTGGTATGAGCCAGATCAGGTTCAAAGGGTCCGGCAAATGCCGTCTCAGCCCGAGGGCTCCCCTAGTGGTCGTTTATTGGTTTGAGTATAGCATAAATTGGAAGGGGACGGAATTACCCCTCATACTTGGCTAACAGGTCCTCATAGTCCTTCTCGTTCCAAAAGAGCGGTGAGATGGATTCGGGACCTTTTAAAATTTCTCCATCCTGATCATATACGATGGCATACCCGCCTTCGACATCAAATACGAATAAGTCGACAGTGACTTCGGTCACGCCGTTGCCGGCGACGATCACATCATCAATTGGTTCCCGTGCGAGCTCGACGCCCGCTTCATCGAGTTCAACGAGGAGGGCTGACGTGTAGGCATGCCGGTCATAGACCGATTGGAATTCATCGTGTGTGAGGACGACATCGGTAGGTGGGGCACTTGTGCCGAATTTCCGATTCTCAATCTCTTCAACATATTGAAAGAAGGACTCTTCTTGCCAAAAGAGTGGAGCGACCGATTCGGAACCGTTGATTAATGTTCCATCCTGACTGTCGAATACCGTAGCGTACGTTCCGTCATCGAGTTTGAACGGATAAATATCCGCATATGTGTGTTCGAGACCGTTCCCGGCAATGATGACGCGTTCGAACGTCTCACGGAACGGTTTGATGCCTTGTTGCTCGAGCGCAGCAAGGAGCGGTTGTGTTTGTTCATATTGGTCATAGACGTCTTTAAAGTCTTCACGTGTCCATTCGGTGATGGGTTCATCGGGTGATTCGATTGGGATCGGATTGTCTGCCACCGTATCCGTACAACCTGTGAGTAAAAGTGCACTTAATCCGAACATCGCCCATCGTCTCATGATTTCATCCCCTTAACTGACATTTTCCACCATTTTATCATTCATGATGAAAAAGCAGAACCTGTGCACATTCTCACTCGGGGTGAGGACGTGTCGCGTAGTGATCGAGTGTGCTCTTGAAGTGGAGCGTATCTTCTTCAGAAATCGTCACGCCTGAGGAGGTACCGTAGCGAACCGCATGATAAATGGACAGGTTCATCGGTAAATCGATGCGTTGGAACCACTCTTGCAATGTCTCATGAGCACGCAATCGCTTAGTTGGAACGAGAGATTGATTGAATATGATTAGCGCATCACGAATTGGGACGTTCGTGAACGCTGTGAGCGTTGAGACGGACGAAGCGTTCTCGTGTTGTAGCGATTCGATAAGCGGGTCTGTGCTTGAATCAGCATGATCTCGTGCGCGCGCCAAACGTTGCTTCCGTTTCCGATAGATATAAAAGGACAGGCAACAAAGCGCAAGCAAAGCGACGAATAACCCGAGATTTCGTCGTATGTATTCTCCAGAGCCTGTCAATTTATCGAGTGGTTTTATTTTTCCTTTTTGGGGGTCCAATTTAAACGGGTAATCTGCTTTAGATTCATCCATTAAAAGCTTACTGTCTTCATCTGATATGAAATCCGTCGGAGGACTGTTATTTTCCTCGACCGGTATCGTTTCCGGATTATAGAGCCACTCGAATACACTCGTCGTGATTACCATCATCGTGAAGGTGATCAGAAGTGTGGTGGAAATCATGAGAAGAAACTTGTTCGTCCAACGCAAGAGGACACCTCCTTTTTGAATGTTCAGACTATTTGTTGTTTATCTTACCATAAAAAGGTAAAGTTTGATTAAGACAAAAAATGGAGGTCGTCATATGGGCATGGAGCAGGTCATCAAACAGTTGAACGAGGTGTATTTAGGAAAAGAGGATGTCGTACTGCTCTGTTGTACGGCGTTACTCGCGGAAGGACACATTTTGTTAGAGGATGTACCCGGTACGGGAAAAACGTTACTTGCCAAGACGATTGCAGCTAGCTTCGACGGAGCGTTTTCTCGGATTCAGTTCACGGCCGACTTGTTACCGTCTGACGTGATTGGCGCAGATTACTTCAACATGCAGACGCAGAAGTTCGACCATCGACAAGGACCGATCTTTGCGAATATCGTCTTGATCGATGAAATCAACCGAGCGGTTCCACGGACGCAGTCCGCCTTGCTCGAGGCGATGGAAGAGCGGCAAGTCTCCATCGGGGGAGAGACATATCCGATGCCGAAACCATTTTTCGTCATCGCGACGCAAAACCCGATCGAATCGGCAGGGACGTTCCCGTTACCGGATGCCCAGCTCGACCGCTTCTTGATTTCGATTCCGGTCGGTTACCCTGATGTCGCCGAAGAGCGAGAGCTGCTCTTACAAGTGATGCGTCAAACACGGAAAACCGTGGAGGCGGTCGCGACGTTAGACGAGTTACGTCACGCCCAGGAGGAAGTGAAGCAAGTATCGATTCAAGATGACGTCCTCGATTATTTACTCGGGCTCGTCCATGCGACACGAGAACACCAATCCGTCGAGGTCGGTGTCAGTCCACGCGGAGCCATCGCGCTCATGCGGGCTTCTCAAAGTTACGCCTATCTCCATAATCGATTGTATGTCATTCCGGAAGATGTGAAAGCCGTGGCACCTTATGTATTGGCCCATCGCCTGACGTTGACGCTTGAAGGAGGCATCAAATCGACGAAACAGGATATCATCCGTTACATCTTAGACACCGTTTCTGTGCCGGTCGAGGGTTGACGATGACGTTCTCGACACATAACGCCCTACAGAAACAATGGATTCCGGTCTATGGATTCGCTGGGGTGATTCTCGTATTCGTCCCGTACATGGAGATTGTCGGATATGCCCTCTGTTTACTTGCGGGCATCGTCTGGTTCTTCGAACGGACGCGGAAACAGTTAGAGCGAGCCCTTCGTCTTCATATACATACACACGAATCTCTTCTCTTTGTTGGGGATGAGGCGGAAGTGCAAGTGATGCTAGACGGAAGTGAAACCCTCGAACGACTCGGGCTTCCGGTTCGCGTTCGTCTGAAATCCAATACAGCGCTTAGCTTTCCAGACCACGATCGCTCCCCAAATAGTTTAGATATGACGTTACGGACGGATCAGGCCCGTCACTCGCTCCGCGTTCAGGCCGAATTTCGGGGACCAGCTTATATCGAAGAGTGTGTACTCGCTGTGACGCTCCCGTTTCATCTCGGGACGTATCTTCTTGAGTGTTCCATCGAGAAACGGTGGACGGTGCTGCCGTCCCTCACGTTACATCCTCCGGTCGGTACGAAACGATTAGCACTCGGTGACCGTCCTTTGACCGCATCGCCTCTACGGAATCCATTACAGATTCTAGGTTCAAAGCCTTATGAAGGAGAACCGGTCAAGGAGATTGACTGGGTCGCGACGGCGAAGCTTGGACGTGTTCAGTCGAAAGTCTTTCAAAAGACATCGCTCGATACGTTCACGTTCGCAGTCGATTTGAGTGGACCGTCCGGCTATACGTTGCATCACGATTTTGAGTCGATCATCAGCCAAGTCGCGTACGTGACGACCCGACTCTTAAAAGAAGAGTGTAAAGTCGAACTGTTCATCAATCGCTTCAATGGCGAAGGAAAGATGGAGCATCTCTCCCTTCAGGAAGGGGAACGGGGGACACGGATCATTCTCATGTTGCTGGCCGACCTTCATCCCGGGAATCGTTTCATCTCGACAGACGCGTTCGTCCGAATGGTTGAACGGAAACGTTTGAAACAAAGCCATCTCGTCTGGTTCAATCAGCATAACCTGTACGACTAACAAGGAACTTTCCTTCTTCTGGCGAACTGTATCATACAGAGATGACCGAAAGGGAGAGATCCATATGGCAAAACGGAAGTATGCGAATCGACGAGACTGGGAGCGAATTTTAAAGAACCGTTATGCGCAAGAACGCGTTCAGACGGAACAATTTTCAGGGGTGGTTGCTTTATTCCAAATCGATGAGGTTCGAGCGCCACTATATAAAAAACATAAAGGGGAAGAATTTATTGTGGCGGATGCCGGTTTTAGTTGGCTCCAATATTTCCCGGACAATGAACCGTTCGGTGTGACGGCGATGATCAATCCAGAAGGTGAAATCGTGCAGTGGTATATCGACCTCGTCGACCGGATCGGAGAAGAGGATGGCATCCCGTATATGGACGACTTGTTGCTCGATATCCTCGTGTTTCCGAATGGGGACATCGTCAAAAAGGATGAGGATGAGTTCGAAGAGGCGACCGAGAGTGGCGAATTGACACCTGAACAAGTCGAGCGGGGATGGCGTGAGTTTGAAGCGACACTCGAACGGATCAAACGCGGAGACTTCGTCTACTTTGATTTGGCAAAAGGACATTACGAACAGTTAAAACAAAAGCTATGAGTGGATTCACTCTCTCTGCTACAGTAAGAGCGTAGGAGGGGGAGTTTTTTATGAAAGAAATTGAAATCGAGACGTGGGCACGACGAAAACACTTTGAGTTTTTCAAAGCGTTTGACGCACCGCATTTTAACGTGACGGCGAACGTGGATGTGACAAATCTCTATACATATGCGAAAGCGAGTAATCAATCGTTCTTCAAACTCTTTTTGTACGGTGCGGTGAAAGCGGCGAACGCGATTCCGGAATTGCGCTATCGGATCCGTGGTGAAGCGGTCGTCGAACACGAAGTGGTCCACCCATCGTTCACGGTCATGTTAGACGAAGATGTCTTCAATTTTTGCGCGGCCACGTTCAGTGAGGATTTACCGACGTTCTTACAGGAAGTGACGACGCGTATGGAGCGAGCTGCTGATGAAGTCGTGGTTGGGGATGACGAGCCCGACGACTTACTGTATATCACGAGTGTGCCGTGGGTCACGTTCACGAGTATCATGCACCCGACGCATCAGCAACAACATGACAGCGTACCGCGCATCGCCTGGGGCAAGTTTGAACGTCAAGGCGAGCGTCTGATCATGCCGTTATCCGTCCAAGCCCATCACGCACTCGTCGATGGGGTGCATATCGGCAAGTATTACGAAACACTACAAGCTTGGTTAGATGAAGATTTCGCGAAGAAGGTGACTGACGTGCCAGAAAATCATGACTTTAATCGAGCAGTCCGTCTCCGTGAGGAGGGGCAACTCGAGCAGGCGAAGCAACTGTTCTTGTCACTCTTACGGAACGATGAGAAGAATCCGAGGCTACATGCGTACTGTGCGTGGTGCTATGACTCGCTCGGTGAAGAACGTCAAGCGGTACCGCATTATGAACGGGCCATCCGACTCGGGTTGACCGGGGAAGAGTTGGCGGAATCATATCTCGGACTCGGCAGTACGTATCGGGCACTCGGACGATACGCGGAAGCGGAACAGTTATTTGCAGAAGCGATTGAACATTTTCCGGATCATGGGGCGCTCAAAGTGTTTCAGGCGATGACGCACTATAACGTCGGTCGTCATGAAGAAGCGACGGGGGCGTTACTTGAGCTGCTCGCAAGTCCGAAACCGGACGAGAGCATCGCGCGATATCGGCGTGCCATCGCGTTCTATGCCAGGAATTTGAACGAAACATATGACTAAAGGAGAATGACATGATTTCATTACGACCGATCGATGCACAAAATTGGTATACATGCTGTCACTTATCATTGAGTGAACACCAACAATCTTATATGGAGCCGAATGCGATTTCGTTGCTCCAAGCGATGTACGAACCGACGTTACACCCGCGCGCCATTTATGAGGACGAGACGATGGTCGGCTTCCTCATGTACAACACGGAGCCGGAAGAGTTGGATGCATGGTGGATTTACCGAATCATGATCGACCACGCCCATCAAGGTAAAGGAATCGGTCGACAAGCGACAGAACTGATGCTTGAAGAAATCGGAGAAGGGAAATCAATCGTTGTCGGGTATCATCCTGAGAACAAGGCGGCACATCATCTATATGAAAGCCTAGGATTTGTCGATGAAGGCCATCGATTCGGTCGTGAAATGGCAGTGATTCGTCGGAGCGAATAAGGCGGGGAAATCCTGCCTTGTTTTTTTGAATCAAATCGATTGACGGCAAAATCGTCACGTGATATATTTATCTCGAATTAAAGATATTTGAATTTAAGTTAATGCTCTCTTGGACAAAGGAGGGAGACAGATGGAACCGTCTGATGCATTAAAAACGATTACCGTGCTGTTGCGTGCCTCTCAGTCGCTTCAAGACCTGGTGAAACAGGAAGTGGCGTCGTACGGATTAAACGCGACCGAGTTCGCGGTACTCGAGTTTTTATATCATAAAGGGGATCAACCGATTCAAGTCATCGGAAAGAAAATCCTTCTCTCGAGCGGGAGCATGACGTACGTCGTGGACCGGTTAGAAGAAAAAGGGTATCTCATTCGCAAGGCTTGTCCGAGCGATCGCCGCATCACATATGCCGCGTTGACGAATGACGGAGAACACCTGATGCAAGATATTTTCCCGAAGCATACGGAACATATGAACGCATTGTTTGAAGGGTTATCTCTGACAGAGACGATTGAACAGTTGAAACAAATTGGGAAGCGGGCAGAAGCCGCAAAAAATTTTAATCATGTATCTTGAATTCGAGATATAAAAGGAGAGAGAATGATGAATCACGTTAAAGGCATTCACCACGTCACGGCGATCACGAGTAGCGCCGAAAAAAATTATGACTTCTTCACCCATGTTCTGGGCATGCGCTTGGTGAAGAAAACGGTCAACCAGGACGACATTCAAACATACCACTTATTTTTTGCAGACGATAAAGGGAATGCCGGGACAGACATGACCTTCTTCGATTTCCCGGGCATCCCGAAAGGTAAGCACGGAACAAATGAAATCGCGAAGACGTCATTCCGCGTACCGACAGATGAAGCGTTGACGTATTGGGTCCGTCGATTCGACCGTCTCGGTGTCGAGCACGAAGGGATTCAAGAACAGTTCGGGAAGAAGACGCTCTCGTTCATCGATTTTGACGAGCAGGCGTATCAACTCATCTCGGATGAGTTCAACGAAGGCATCGCGTCGGGCGAGCCATGGAAGAACGGTCCAATCCCGCTTGAGTACGCCATCACAGGACTCGGTCCAATCTTTATTCGGATTGCAGATATCACATATTTCAAACAAGTGATGGATCAAGTGATGCTATTTAAAGAGATTGGGAGAGAGGGCGATGTTTATCTCTTTGAAGGAGGTGAAGGTGGAAACGGAGCGCAAGTGATCGTCATTCATGACGAGACATCTCCACAAGCGCGTCAAGGGTTCGGTACCGTGCACCATGTCGCATTCCGTGTCGAAGACCGCAGCGTCCTCGATGAATGGACAGCACGTCTCCAACAGTTCGGTTTACCGACTTCTGGCTATGTCGACCGCTTCTTCTTTGAATCGTCTTATGCACGTGTCGCACCGCAAATCTTGTTTGAGTGGGCGACGGACGGACCTGGATTCATGGGAGACGAGCCGTATGAGACGGTCGGTGAGAAATTGTCACTCCCGCCGTTCCTCGAAGCGAAACGTTCGCAAATCGAGGCGATGGTACGACCAATCGATACGGTCAGAAGCACGAAAACATTTGAGAAAGAATATGAGGGCATGAAATGAGTTTCTTGAATCGTTTGTTTGGAAAATCAGATGCGTCACAACATAACCAAGGAGGAACTACTATGTTAAACATCGGAATCGTACTCGGATCAACTCGTGAAGGTCGTGTCAGCCCGCAAGTCGGAGAATGGGTGAAGGAGCTCGCCGACAAACGTGGCGATGCCAACTATGAAGTCATCGATATCGCAGACTACAACTTACCGCTTCTCGGTGAAGCTGGTCAAGACGCATCAGGTGCAGCGGCCTGGTCGGAGAAAATTGCGCAAATGGACGGATTCATCTTCATCGTCCAAGAATACAACCATTCCATCGCAGCATCTCTTAAAAACGCACTCGACTACTTACGTCTTGAGTGGACGAATAAAGCAGCTGGAATCGTCTCATACGGTTCTGTCGGTGGAGCGCGGGCGACGGAACATTTACGTGGCATCTTGAGTGAATTGTCAATCGCTCACGTACGTGTCCATCCTGCACTCTCCCTATTCACGGACTTCGAGAACGGCACACATTTCACTCCGAAAGACGTTCAAGCACAATCGGTCAACGATATGCTCGATCAACTCCTTCTATGGACGGAAGCGATGCAGTCAGTCCGTACGAAAGCCGGAGAAGTTGCAAACAATTAACAAATCGCGCAGCCAGCCTGGATTCAGGCTGGTTTTTGTGCGTTTTCAAGTTGATTACGCTAAAGTGGAGGAGAATGGAAAAGAAAGGAGGGATTCGATGGTAACACGAAAAATCATCGCAGCTTCCTGGGCCTCACCACTCTATGCGTTTTTGTTAAGCATTGTTGAATTTACGAAACAGACACGTGTGGGAATTTCATTTTTAGAAAGTGTATCGGGATTCCTTTTATTATTTACGATTTATCTGGCATATAGTTTTCCAGTCATATTGACATATGGCGTCTTGACATCGTGGTTGAGCGATTGGTTAGCGAAGCGATTCAATTCGGATCGCGTGCAGTGGTTCATTTCGTTCGCTTTACATATTTTATTTGGACTCGTCTTGTCATGGCTGAGTCTTCTCGCAGCCATTCTGTTTTTCTTCATCGATCGTCGACTGATCAATCGGATGGACGTGACGAAACGAGCTGCAATCAGAAGTGTTTTCATCCCAATCGGATGTCTTCTTGTTGCGATGGGGAGTGTATATCTAATTGGAGTCATTCAAGATCTTTTCGTTCGATTCAACGCATTTTAGGGAAACGAACAAGGACAAACTGAACTAGGGAGGTTTCAAGATGAGATGGATGATTTACGGGGCGAATGGATATACAGGAGAATTGATTGCTCGTCAGGCGGTCAATGATGGGTTGCGTCCGATTCTTGCCGGTCGGAACGGTCGTCAGATTCATCAACTCGGAGACGAGCTCGGTTGCGAGACATCGATTTTTGCATTAAGTCGTGAGGCGGCAATCGAGGCACTTCGCGATATTGATTTAGTCCTCCACTGCGCCGGTCCTTTTACGGATACGAGTCAAGTGATGATCGAGGCATGTTTGGAGACAGGCACACACTACTTAGATATTACCGGGGAAATTGATGTGTTCGAATATGTTCATTCCAAACAGAGGTCGGCTCAGGCGAAAGCGCGAGGTGTCATACTATGTTCGGGTGTCGGATTTGATGTCATCCCGACCGACTGTGTCGCGCGGAAATTAAAAGAATTGATGCCGGATGCGACATCACTCGCCCTCGGATTCTCGGCTGCAGCGGGCATCTCGCCAGGAACGATGAAGACCGCAATTCGTGGGCTCGGGTCGAGTAGTATGGAGCGTGTGAATGGGAAATTGTCACCATTTCCAATCGGGGCGAAGCGGCGGACGATTGATTTTGGTCGTGGAAGCCGTACCGCGATCGCGATTCCGTGGGGAGACGTTTCGACCGCCTACTATACGACGGATATCTCGAATATTACGACATGGGTGCCCGTACCGACAACAGCCGCCTACGCTGCGCGCGCTTTGTCTTGGTTCAGCCCCGTTCTTGGAAAGGATGCAGTGCAACAGCGACTGCTTCGTTATGTCGACGAATACGTATCGGGACCAACTGAAGCCGAACGTGAACAATCATCGACGTATGTATGGGGCGAGGCGACAAATGAAGAAGGACGAAAAGTAGTCGTCCGTATTCAAACGGCGAGCACATACGCCTTTACTGTATACGGTGCACTCGCTGTCGTTAACCGCTTACTCGGCTCCGGTCGGATGCTTGCAGGAAGTTTCACCCCGGCCATGTTATTTGGGTCACATTTCATCGAGGAGATTCAAGGATCGTCCTCGTTCACGATTGACGAGATACGTCCATGAGTCGGGAAGCGTGGGATTTATTTGACGAACAGAGGCAACCGCTTGAACGAACGCATTTTCGAGGTGACGAATTGGAACCGCAGACGTTCCATACGGTCACCGAGGTGTTCACTTTCGACAAAGATGGAAAGCTACTCCTTTCTCAGCGGCATCCGGATAAGACGTATCCACTTCTTTGGGAAGGGACAGGCGGCTCGATTTTAGCGGGAGAGACGAGTCGTCAAGGAGCAGTCCGTGAATTAAAAGAAGAATTAGGACTACACGTCGCCCCTGAACAGTTGCGTTTCGTGACGACTGTCAAAGAGCGATTAATCCGATTCGGTCACTTGATTCGAATGTGATATGCTACACTCAACATGGAAGAAATAAGGGAGGGAACAGCGTGAACCGTTTAGAATTAGCACGACGCATCGAAGGCATCAAAGCGGAGGGGACGTCTGCTTACATTCGACATCGTAAACAAACCCCTCCCTATGAAGGTGCGGAACTGCACGTAGAAGGTAAAGGGCATGTGTTCAAAATGGGAAACATGAGCTTTGCAGTCGGGTTCGGACTTAATCGCCCGACAAGTTTCTATGATTTGCATCAGATGGAAAAATGGGTGCGGGGGAAAAATGTATCCCGTCTACATATCGAAGTTTGTCCACTCGCAGATGACTCCTTACTTCGCTTACTGCAGGAACGTAATTATACACTCGATCATTTCTTAGATGTGTGGATTCTTGATTTAAGGAAACATGAAGGAACCCATGTTTCGAATCAAGTTGAGAAAGTACGAGAGGATACGCTCGATGAGTGGGCGTACGCGATTGCGGCTGGCTTTGCTGAGTCAGGTACGATCCTTCAAGAAACGGTCGATACGGCAAAGGGATTTTATGCACTACCAAGTAATCATGCCTATCTCGTCCGGGAAGAAGATGCTGTCGTAGCGGGAGGGATTCTAGCGACGCAAGACGGGATTGGAGAGCTGTTTCTAACGAGCACCGTACCGTCTTACCGTCAAAAAGGTTACCAGACGCAACTGATTTTGGAACGAATCGCCGAAGCGAAAGCGATTGGATGTGACGTCTTGACGGTGACGACGAAGGTCGACTCCGCCTCGGGACGAAATATGGAACGACTTGGATTTCAGCCATTTTATCAAAAGGCGGTCATGAAAAGTCCAATCCTTAAATAATCAGGCCACCTCATGTGAGGTGGCCTGATTTTTGAATTAAAGGAGAGATTCAGCACCGTCGACATACACTTCAGAACCGGTGACGTGGCTTGACATGTTGCTCGCAAAGAATAAGACGACGTCAGCGACTTGTTTCGCGGCACCGGACTTTCCGGCAAGCGGTTGGTTACCAAGTGGATACTCAATGGGGATGACAATTTCTTCGAGCAATGCATCGTCTCGATTGGTTGAATCGTCGATATTCGTATCGATAGCCCCTGGGCAAATGGAATTCACGCGTATTCCGAATTGCGCGAGCTCCGCAGCTGCCATTTTCGCAAATCCGGTCTGACCTGCTTTCGTTGTCGCATAGCCACTGAAACCAAAGTTTTTAAAGTAGCGATTGCCGTTGATCGACGAGGTGATGATGATACTGCCGCCATTCTCTTTCAAATGAGGAATGGCATGTTTGACGGTCAAAAACGTTCCCGTCAGATTCGTCTCCACGACACCATTCCAGTCTTCAATGGACAAGTGTTCAATCGGTGTGATGGTTCCGTTGCGTCCGGCGTTGGCGAATACGATATCGATTTGTCCGAATCGCTCAATCGTCCGTTCATATGCTTCTTTCATCGCGACTTCATCTGAAACATCGGCGCTGATGCCGATGGCCCGTTCCTCTCCGACGAGACTAGCGAGACGCATTGCATCCTCTTCATTCAAGTCGAGAATGGCGACTTTCGCACCCGCTTGGATGAAACGGATAACTGCGGCACGTCCAATACCAGATGCCGCTCCAGTGACGAGCGCTACTTTTCCAGATAGTAATTTATTTGAAATCAATCCGATCACTCCTTTATCATGACTCTTTCTCATATTCCACAGTTCTGGAAAAGTTACGCTTCATTTCAGAAAATCATGGTGATGTGACTTCAATCGTCCGTGCGATGTTCAAGTTGGACTCTGTGGGGATGACCTCGATAGTGACGAGCTGACCGCTTTGTAATCCTTGTACGCTATTGACGATGCCCGTCACTTCGGTTTGGTCGTTAATTAAGATGACGCGCAAGGTGACTTCTTCTGAGGATTCAGTGGATTCAATCAATAGCTGAGGAATGTCGACTCGTTCAATTTGGCCCTCGACCACATTGTCATTCCATGTACTCATCCAATACATGACGATTAAAAAAAGACCGAGAAAGATTAGGGCAAAGGTTAACCGTGCACTCATGCGCAACCCACTCCTTCATTGTCCGGCATCGCATCTTGTCTAATTTACCTTTACCCGGAAATTCTCTCAATCCTTGAAAAAATAGTAGGAATCTCAAGAAAAATGGGGAATAGAAAGAAAAACGAAAAGGTGAGGTGCGGGCGAATGTGGATGATGGTTGCGGCGCTAGGATTTGTTGCTTGTGTATGGATCGCGTTTGGATGGTTTACAATCGGCAATGCAAGGCGACGAGTACGTGGAGGACTCTTTTCGCTAAGTATGACCTGTCTGTTTGCGCCACTCTTACTTGTGAAGCTAGGAGAACAATACGGATTTATCGGGGTTCAAATAGGACTGACCGTCTTATTCGGTTTACTAGCGGGTGCCTTTTTCTTCGTGGCGCTCGGCTGGACGGGGCGACCGACGAAAGTCCGAAAAGTAAGAACGTTATCAGAAGACCCTGATTTATTTTAAAGGTCGATTCACTAATCCTACGGTATAATGCCTCCTAAAGACATCGTAGGATATGGAGTGAAACATATGATTGCACCACCACAGTTGAAGAACGGAGATACAATTGGGATCATCACGCCTTCTTTTCCGGCACCCGTGCAGTTTGAGGAGCGCTATCAACGTGGAGTCGAGCAACTCAAGCGCATGGGGTTCAAGGTGAAAGAAGGCATCTGTACATATGAATCAGAAGGATATCGCTCATCGTCCATTCGGAATCGCGCGGACGAACTGAACGCATTTTTACATGATCCGGAAGTGAAAGCAATCATTAGTACGATTGGTGGAACGAATTCCAATTCGTTGCTCCCGTATATCGATTACGAGCAATTGCAGAATCATCCTAAAATCATCATGGGCTATAGTGATGTCACAGCGATTTTGATGGCGTGTTACGCCAAAACGGGAGTTGTCACGTTTTACGGACCGGCTGTCGTGCCGTCATTCGGTGAATATGGCGGCATGTTCGACAAAGGAGCGCAATATATGCGAGATATACTCAGCCTCGAACGGACGGCCCCTTTCGATTTGGACGTGCCGAAAGAGTGGACCGAAGAGATGCTCGATTGGTCGACGCAGCAACGCGTCAAAACTTTCCAACCGAATGAAGGGTGGACCTCATTAAGAGATGGAAAGGCGCAAGGAACGTTGATTGGCGGCAATTTGAACACGATGTCAGGATTCTTCAAGTCGGACTATTATCCCGATTTGAAGGGGGCGATTCTTTTCTTAGAAGACTCGTTCAAAACGATGGCTGAAGAAGAGCGTTCGCTCAGTATGTTGAAATTGGCTGGTGCATTTGATGAGATTTCGGGTCTGGTCATCGGCAAGCACGAACATTTCCAAGATCAATCAGCTCCGTTCTCGTTCAACGACTTGTTGCTTGAAGTCGTCGGCGACACGGACATTCCTATTTTGACGAATGTCGATATTGGTCATACGTTCCCGTCACACGTCTTCCCGATTGGCATTCAGGTCGAATTGGATGCGACGAATGGAACCATCCGGTTTTTAGAAGATGGGGTGTCAGCATGAAAGAATACCTCACGATATTTGACGAAAATCATCAAAAAATAGGAGAGAAAGAGCGGGGACAGGTTCATGTAGACGGAGATTGGCATGAGACGTTCCACTGTTGGTTCTGGAAAGACCGATTTGTCTATCTACAGCGAAGAAGCACGGAGAAACAAGATTTTCCCGGGAAATATGACATTACCGCGGCGGGACATCTCGCAACAGACGAGACGGTCGTAGATGGCGTTCGTGAAATCGAAGAAGAGCTCGGACTGTCGTTGACGTTCGAACAGCTCACCTCTCTTGGAATCTTTGAAGACGTGATTGAACTGAACGGATTCCTCGATCGCGAGTATGCACATACGTATAGCTACGCTTATCAAGACGAGCCGCTCCATTTTGATGACCAAGAAGTGATGGATGTCGTCGCTCTTCAACGAAGTGAACTGAGGGCGCTCACGGAAGGACGATTGCGTACGATTGAAGGGAGCTCCCTCATGACGAATCATCATGTTCAAATTACGCAAGCCGATTTAGTGCCGCATCGTCTGACGTACTGGCAACACGTGTTTGAGAGTTTGGCACGAATCGATACCTTAAATCGATAAGGAAAGAATCCGCTGCTCGCCAATCGGTCCACCGATTCGACGTCCGGTATCGACCCATCCGTTTGTCGCATACAGTGTAAAAGCAGCGTCGTTTTTCAGGTTGACGGACAAAACGACTTCCCGAATATGGGGGAATTGTTGACGCACGAACTTCGGAAGTTCTTGGAGTGCCGCTTTTGCATAGCCGTTGCCTTGATCTTCGTAATTGATGGCGAAAGCTGAGAAGAGCAGCGCATGTGATTCGGTCGTGTAGGAAGCGACGCGTTCATTGTCATGTAGTAAAAACATCCCGACCGGTTTCGACTCGACGACGACAATCGGATAAACACCTTTTGGGAGCGGGTCGTCCATGTCTTTTGGAAGAGTCGTGTATTTTTCTTGGTCTGTCGGCAAAGTGAACGTATCGAGAATCGGTCGATGCGCATCGTTTCGATATTCGAGCGTGATGTTCATGAAAAGTCTCCTTCGGGTGTTATTCATTTTTTTTAGAAAAGGGGAATTATATGGCTACACAACTTACATATCGTCAAAATCCACCGCTACACGATTTATATCGCGCGTTTATGACGGGATTTTCTGATTATATCATTCCATTCCAATTCGATGAGCAGACGTTTGAAGACGTCTTTCTCGTGCGAGATCAAAATCAGCCGTCCCGTTCGATTGTCGCCTATGACGGGGAAGAGCCGGTTGGCGTTGTATTGAGTGGGATTGCATACCTTGATTCAGAATGGGTGACGCGTTGTGGTGGACTTGCTGTAGCGCCGCACGTTCGAAAATTAGGAGTTGCGACCGAATTGATGCAACGATTTGATGAGTACGCAAAAGGTACTCGTTTGCTCGAAGTGATTCAAGGGAACAATGCGGCATTGTCTCTCTATCAGCGACTCGGATACAAGACGACCCGTGAAATTTATTACTTTCAAGCGCTATCACTTGAAACGAATGCCCACATGACTTCTGAACCGATTCAAACGCTGTTCGACCAACTGTATCCGACAGCTCAGCATGTTCCGATTTGGCAACGAGACGTACGCGTCACCCAACAGGAGGCGGAACTTGTGAAAGTGACAGAAGATCAACAAGAAGGATTTTTGTTATACCGCGATCATGTATTGCTCGATGTTTTTGGTCACGCTGAAGATGCAGAATGGTTATTGCGCGCGGCTGCGAGTCGATCTCCGCTTCACCTCACATTGACGTCGGACCGTCCTGAATGGATTGACGCAGCACGCCGATTAGGATTTGTACAAGATGACATTTCTCAATTTGAGATGGTGAAAGACAAGTGATAAAGCGATTGTTACTCGTTTGTATCATCGGATTGATGTTAGGGAATACTGCGACCATCATCGCGCTGACGACGAATCTTGCGCCCGGAACGGTGAATCTAATGCTGGCAGGTGGACTTGGGCTGACCATCCTGTCAGTCATCGGAATCGTCCTTATCGGATATTATACGAAGAAACGCAAGTGAAATCCTTGTGAAGTGACGCTTGAAAATATCACATCATGCTGTCATAAATGACATGAAAATGAAAAACTTCATATATTGAAATGTTTAACCCCCAGTGGTATATTCGCACATGTAGCTTTTTTGAAGTTTATGAATGTATCAATTTGGAGGGTTTTATATATATATGTGGAAACAACTGATCATGACAGCAGGTGTCGGCGTGCTCTTATTCCAAGGACAAACCGCATCCGCTAACGAAATGACCCCGCAAGATCTCGTTCAAACAGAGAAATCTGTGCAACAAACCACGAAACAAGTGAAAGAAACGAAACAAGCCATTCAAAAAATCCAGTCAAAATTGGATGAAGTCAATCGCAACGCAGAAGTATTGCGTGACAAGATTGAAGGTACTTCTAAAGAATTAGAAGCAGTCGAAGCGGAACTCGTTCCGACAGAGCAGTCACTCTTTGCGAAAGTCGTGTCTTCTGTTCTACCGAGTGCAAAAGCAGAGGCCGCTGAAGCCGAGGAAGCACATCAGGCACTCGTTGAAAAGAAAGAACAAGCGAATGAGACGTTGAAACAACTAAAAGAAGAGCAACAAAAGATTGAAGCGACCCGTCAAGACGTGAAGACGTCATATGACGAACAGTCGAAACAATATAAGAAGCAAACAAATCAGTTAAGTGATTTGAAGAAGCAATATGAAGCGATGGCTCCTGATCGATTCTTGATGCCTGCAGAAGGACGCCTCTCACAAGGGTTCGGTTCGGCTAGCGGACAGTTCGGATACACATTCCACAACGGTCTGGACATCGCTGCTAAAACAGGCACACCGATTTACGCCGCGGAAGCTGGAAAAGTCACAAAAGTCAGCTCAAGCGGACCTTATGGGAACCATGTTCAAATCGAGCACAACGTGGATGGTCAAAAATGGACGACGGTCTATGCCCATATGCACAAGGTTGATGTGAAAAAGGGACAGACGGTGCGCCAAGGTGAAACGATTGGTCAAATCGGAAACACGGGTAACTCGTCGGGTCCGCACTTACACTTTGAAATTCATAAAGGGGACTACCGTTTTTCGGCCAGTTCAGCCGGAAATGCCGTCAATCCGATGAAAGTGGCAGAACGCCTCGGTGGTGCTTCTCCAGTGAAAGCAACGTTTTAAGCAGACAGATGCCCTGAGCCTCTCAAACGAGGTCAGGGCATTTTTTATTGTTCGCGTGTCGGGTCGTGGTTGCCTTCGCTATCGGCAATCGTATCCGAACTTCCGTAATCTTCGACTTGCGAGAAGGCATCTGTTTTTTGACCGGGTTCATCCGTTCCGTCTAGTTCCTTACGACGGGAAGTCTCATTCGGGTTCAAGACGTCTTCTTCGACCGGGCGATCGAGTTCATGCTCGTGCTCTTCTTCTTCCTGTGCGCGAGCGTGTTCGATGCATAGCGTGGCTTCCGGGATGATTTCAAGTCGGTCGAGTTCAATGTCTTTCCCGCACACTTCACATTTGCCATACGTCCCGTTCTGGATGGCGAGTAACGCCTTATCGACATCGCTTAAGAACTCTTCATCGAGCTCATTGAGCGCTTGGTCACGTTCCCGTAAAAAGAGTTCCTCCCCTGAGTCGGCCGGGTGATTATCGTAATGAGAGAGTTCGCCTTCATCGTACGTCTCTTCTCGGCTATCCATATAACCTTCTGTTTTGGCTTTCTCTTTCAATAGACGTTTCTTAAACGTTTCGATTTGTTCTGCAGTCAACATATTGATTCACTCTCCAGTTCTCAAGTCATTAATATAAGGTTTCCCATTTTGTTTACGGACAAACCTTTTGACGTGGAATCCATCATGTCGAAAGAGGAAAAGGGTATGATAAACATAAAGCGTATGGATTTCAGTAAGGAGGGACGAATCATGAGGAAAGTCGAAGTGGTTGCATACAACCCGGAATGGCAACGTCGATTTGAAGACGAGGCCGGAAAATTGAGTCGATTATTTGAAGGAGAGCTCATCGCGATTCATCACATCGGGAGCACGTCTGTCGAGGGACTCGCGGCGAAACCGATCATCGACATGATGCCAGTCGTACGAAACATCGAGCGAGTCGATGCGTACACGGAACGAATGGAAGCACTCGGTTATCGAGGGCTTGGTGAATACGGGATTCCGAAGCGTCGTTATTTCCGGAAAGGGGAGGAAGAGCGGACGGTTCACGTGCATGTATTCGAAGAAGGAAACCCAGACATCGTGAGGCACCTCGCTTTCCGAGATTACTTATGCACCTATCCTGACGTTCGTGACGCGTATGGCGAATTGAAGCTGCAACTCGCAGCGCAGCACCCGAAAGATATGGAAGGGTACATTCAAGGAAAACATGATTGGATCATCGAGACGGAACGACTGGCGACGAAGTGGTATAAAGAAAGTCATGGAGATGTGAAACCTTTTTAGGGGAACCGTCGTAGAATACATCAAAACCTTGAAGGGGGAATCTCATATGAAACGGTTTCTTGGAAAATGCGTGGAATATTCCTTGGCTGCACTCGTTTTTGTCGGATTATTCTTTATTCTCCGGATGATCGCCGGAGATACAGATAAAGGGTATATGTTGACGCTATTCGGTTCGTTCTTTCTTGTATTACCGATTTCACTTCTGATAGGTTACTTTTTGGCTCGTCCGCTTCAACGTCGCCTAGAAGGGAAAGGGACTTCCTCTTCGAAAGAGCATACTTTGCAAGGGACTGAAAAACCACACGGTGTGCTCGAAGATCGGAACCACACAGGATTTAACGGATAATGGACGGCGTGTTCATCTCGACGACAGATGCCCGACTCATCGCTCGATTGAATCGTTCCATTCATGAGCATCACGTACGCATGAATGCAAATTACTTTGCGGAGTATGAGGAAGAGAAGATGTATGAGGCCTTTTTGACGCTGATGGGGAGACCGGGTCATCATTTCGTAGTGATGGAAATAGGAGCAACCCCAATCGGCTACATATGGTTCGAGGAGAAGGTGAGCGAAGCGACTGCCTTCCGTCAAGCCGTTCGGACGGTGTACGTGCACCACATCAGTATCGACACGATGTATCAGCGGAAAGGGTACGGGCGACGTGTGATGGAGTGGATGGAGCAATGGGCGCTTGACCACCAGTTCAAGTCGATCGAGTTGGATTATTGGATGATCAACAGTGAAGCCGGCTCTTTTTACGAAGATCTCGGATTCGCTCCAAAACGTCAGATTGTCATCAAAACATTGGGGGAATGAGCAAATGGAATGGTTCACAATCGGATTAGGAATTCTCGGGGTACTTTCATTAGGTTGGTTCTTTTATAGTTATTGGCTCGGATATAAAGGGGGAAATATCGTCATGACCCTCGATGAGCACTATACCAAGTTAGAAGAATATGTGCCTGCCATTTTGACGAAGTTATATGAAGATGGAAAGGCCGCTCATTACCTTGGGGACCGCAAGTTCGAAGTGGAAGGAAAGCGTTACGTTCTCGTGGAGCGTACTGTACCAATCGGTCATGTTCCGACACAGCAGACGGTATTACAACCGGAAAAATAAACAAAGGGAGCTCTCGAAAGAGAAGCTCCCTTTGTTTATTTGACGGCTGGGGGGCCGAAGTCACCGCTATGATAGTCGCGGAAGGCTTGGCGAATCTCCTCTTCCGTATTCATGACGAAAGGACCGTGCGCAATATACTCTTCTCGAATCGGTTTTCCCGAATAGATGAGGACGCGTGTGCGGCTTGTCGCTTTGAGGTGAAGGGTACTCATCGCATCAGACGTCTCGTCGAACGTCAATGTCGCGACGTCTGTTTTGCTGAGTGGCGTAATGGAAGATCCAACTTCAATCGAACCAGCGAGTACATACAAGAAGCTGTTATGGTTCGCAGGTAGGACATGTTCGTATTCGCCGCCTTCCTTCAACAATATCTCTGTCATCGTGATTGGAACGAGACTTTCCATCGGCCCTTTCACACCGGCGATTTCACCAGAGTAGACGCGAAGCTGTCCACCATCAATCGCTACGACCGGTGCATCTTCGATATATACATTTTGATAAGAAGTCTTCGTCGTCTTTAGAGACTTCGGTAAATTCAACCACAATTGAAGCGTATGGATGAGGTCATCGTCGACCGCCTCTTCCGCATGACGGGCGGCCCAACCGGCATTCATATATTGAACATCCCCGGCGTCTAAAATCGAATGCCCTCCATGGTTGTCAATGTGTTCGAGGCGACCGTCGATGACATATGTGATCGTCTGGAACCCACGATGAGGATGATCCGAAAATGTCCCTCGTTTGAACCAGTCTTCTGCCATTAAAATAAAGGGATCGAATGCCTCTTTTTGTTCAGGGGGTAATACCCAACCTTGTTGGACGTGCGGATATCCGTTTTGGCGATAATTGACGCGCCAATGTTTGTCGACATCTCTTATAAATGAATGGGTCATAGCATGTCACTCCTTTCCCTTCTTATCTTCCCAAAAAAAGTTTCGGATAAGGTCTAATTTGCCTCATGGATATGCAAAAAAGACAGATGCGCTCGGCATCTGTCGATTCAACTGTTTCCTTCAAATAGGTTATGCCACTTGATGGCGTCCTCACGTAACAGTTTAAAGTGGGCCCCGGTCTTCGAATTCGTGACGTAGACATCATTCCCGTCATAACTCACGTCAAACGTTTGGGCACATACACCTTGAAACAGTGTCAAATAAGGGACCGGTGCAGGTGTTCCTGCATGAGATGTCGCATTCGCCTGTTCAATCGCATGGAAGAGAAAGTCTACTTCTTCTGTTCCGACGTGCTGTAAAAACGAAGCGTCTTTCGACTCTGTACCGAGAAGTGCTAACTCATGAAACAGGGCATGGCGTTCACTGCTCAATGTTGCATGGATTTGTTTCGTCAATTCTTCTCCATGCAACAAATCCGGTTGATGGTAGGTGAGGGAAACGAGCTGACGATTCGCTGTTCCATCTTTCATATAAGTAAAACTATAAAGCGGATAGCGTTGTCCGGGTACAAGGACAGATGGCAATTGTGAGGCTGCTTTCGCTCCAAACATTTGTGACATGTGCGCTTGTTTCGGACGAAGGACCGTTTGATAATCATTTTGATCCGGGCTTGTGTAAATCGCATATTGCGACGTATCGTCTGATTTCTCTGTCCCGAGTCCGATTGAAAGATAAGGATGACGCGATGCATCAATCGGAATCATTAGACGTTCTTCTCCTTCTGACGAGTTCAAGGTCAATTCAAACTGTCCGTTGAATGGCATGGTGATATGGAAAAGGGTATGTTCGATGCCTTTTCGTTCTGGATAGGGCTCATTGCCTATCGGCTTTTTCATCTCTTCCGCAAAGTGTTCATATTCATGTGGTTCGGCAAAGCGAATCTTGGCGGTGTCTGGATACGTGTCTGCTGCATATTGTACGTCGCTCAAACTCTCGGGCAAGCTAGTGGTTTTTGTGACATACGTAATCGAGTCTAGCTGACATTGTACATATGACTCGTTATGGATTGTAAATAAAGTGGCCGTCGGAAATGTGGATGACGTAGCGACATCTGTCAATGGTTGTGTCAGTGTGACCGTCCCGAGCCAGCGTCTCTCGCCATTCGGAATTGTCGAAATCGCATTGTCAGGTTGACACAGTTCGATCATCAACGCACGGTCGGATTCTGGCATTTCGATTTGTTGTCCATTCGGTAACAAGGCACGTCCTTGATAAAATTCTGGGGCGGGCTGGAGTCGGAGTGCGCGTTCTTCCTCGCATCCGAATAAGAATAATAGGATGACGAGGGTACTGAAAATCAGGTACTTTTTCACATCGGTACTCTCCTTCGATGAATCACTTTCACCATTCTAGCACCATTTTTTTGTGACTTTAGTCTTAGGAAAATTAATGTGTTATTTTAAAAAAAAATTAAAAAACCCGTCCAACTTGAACTGGACGGGTAATGAAACCATTTATGCTTTATTTTTACTTTTTAACTTTTTTGCCGTGTCGATTTTTGACGAAAAAGTATTGATATAAAGCGATTTTGAAAACAAGTAAATTTTCTTATACATAATCAAATTAGAATCGAGTGGAATTTATTTGATGAAGTTCCCTTCAATCAACATCTCGACCACGTGCCGCCTTCAAAATTTCGAACCATTCTTCACGTGTAAGATCGATTTGAAGTGCATCGACACCTGTTTGAACGCGCTCGATTTTTCCTGATCCGATGATCGGCATGATGTTCGCAGGATGTTTGATGAGCCATGCGTAGACGATCGAATCAATCCCACTTGCGTTGTGACGTGCACGAATCTCCTCAAGCTTTTCACGGAGCGGTGCATATTGGTCATCTTTAAAGAGTTGGCCTCCGGCTAATGGGCTCCAAGCCATAAGTGGCATCCGTTTTTCGTGACAAAGGTCAACCGCACCGTCTTCGAAATGCTTCAATTGCATTGGAGAGAGCTCAAGCTGATTCGTGACGAGTTGGAATGGGAGACGTGATTGTAGCAAGTTCTGTGTAGATGGGACGTGGTTGGAAACGCCAAATTCGCGTACTTTACCGCTATCACGTAACGTAATGAACGCTTCAGCAACATCATCTGGGTTCATAAGCGGGTCTGGACGGTGAATCAATAATGTATCGATGTGATCAATCGCGAGTTCTTTCAACGAACGCTCCGCTTGCGCGATGATATGTTCTTTCGTCGTGTCATAATAGTTGAGCGTTTGACCCGGATTGAACGATCCTGTCAGTTTGATGCCCGTTTTTGTGACAATCTCCATTTGGTTACGGAGTTCAGGCTTTAGTTTTAACGCTTCCCCAAATAATCCTTCACATGTATAACCACCATAAATATCGGCATGGTCGAACGTCGTGACCCCGAGCTCGAGACATTGTTCGATGAATGTGAGACGTTCCTGCGGGGTCATGTCCCAATCAGCGAGGCGCCACATTCCATGGACGACGCGTGAGAATGATAATTCTTCTGTCAAAGCGATACGTTGCATAATAACTCCTCCTTGGTTGTCAGTCGCTCTTCATTATACGTCTTCAGAGAGTGGACGTCACTTGTCACCCTCTCGAGCAATTTTGGCGTCAAATGAGCTTGTATGCGCTATGATGATAAAGAAGAGAAACAGGAAAGAGGCGTGACAGATGGGTAATTATACACAATATGCGGACGTCACCTTCGAACGGGTGGGCGACTCGTTTCAAGTAACGGCGATGCATCCAGACCTTCATTTGCACGGAATCGGACGAAGTGCGGCCGTGTTTCGTTTAAAAGAAAAGGATCGTGTCATCAAAGTGTTCTTTCCAGGTTATGAACAAATCGCAATCGAAGAGGCAGTCATCTATGAAAAGTTAAAGGGCCTTCCTTATTTTCCGACTTGTTACGAAGCGGGCGACTCGTATCTTGTCATGGATTACATCGAAGGGAAGACGCTTTTTGAGTGTCTAACGGAAGGCGTTTGGATTGACCCGTCTTATATCGAGGTAGTAGATGAGGCGCTTCGCCAAGCACGTTTATTAGGCTTGACCCCATCGGACGTCCACTTACGAAACATTATTTTGACCCCGAACGGACAGATTTTTTTGATTGACTTGGCGCGCTTTCGACAAGGACAACACATTGACCATCAGTGGGAAGACTTGAAGCGAATGTATCGACTTTATCGCTGTCGTTTTATGCCGAAACAATATGATGAGACATTACTTAATCGAATCGCTTATTTGTATCGTAAGTTCGTGAACGACCCGGATTCTTGATCTGGGTCGTTTTTCTTTTATCGATTAGGGAACAAGAGTAACGTGTCCAAAACTGAAGGAGAAGAGAAAGGAGAATCACAGATGGCTCATCGAATTTATGCGAATGAACTCGAAACACTCCATGAGTGTGTGGAGACATGTAATTATTGCTTGGAATCCTGTTTAGAGGAAAAAGACGTACAGATGATGGTCGATTGTATCCGACTCGACCGGGAGTGTGCCGCTGCCTGTGCGTTTCTCGCCGAAGCGATGACACGTGACTCTGCGTTTGTTCCTGAACTCGCTCGCGCTTGCGCGGTCATTTGTAAAGCCTGTGCGCAAGAATGTGAGAAACATAAACACGCGCATTGTCAGGAATGTGCGCGTGTCTGTACAGAATGTGCTTCAATGTGTGACCGTTTGGCCGCATGAAACGAGTGACTGGTCGATTGGACCGGTCACTTTTTTCGTGTCTTTTAAAGAGGGGATTCGTATAATGAAAAAAACGAGAAGTGGGTGTTGGTATGATTCGCAACTGTCGACGAGATGATCTTCAAATGATTTTACATATTTATAATGACGCCATCGTGAATAGTACGGCCGTCTATCATTACGACCCGGTGACGCTCGAGAATCGAGTGACCTGGTATGAAGAGAAGAAAGCCCAGGATTGTCCAATCATCGTATGGGTCGAGGATGATGTCGTCATGGGGTTCGCGACGTTCGGACCGTTCCGTCCGTGGCCTGCGTACCATTACACGGTCGAGCATTCCGTCTATGTACATCCTGGATATCGCGGGAAAGGAATCGGCAACAAACTATTGAAGGAAATCATTCGTATCGCAGAAGCGAGAGGGATGAAGACCGTGATTGGTGGAATTGACGCATCGAACGTGACGAGTATTCGTGCCCATGAAAAAGTCGGGTTTGTTCATTCAGGTACGATCCGAAATGCTGGCTACAAGTTCGGGAAATGGTTGGACTTATCGTTTTATCAACTCGATTTAGAAGGTCCTGCGTCACCAAAAGAGGGATGAATAGGATAGAAAATCTGCCTCCCCATACGATATACTGAAACGAGTGAATCGAATGGAGGAAATCGTATGAGTGAGTACCCGAATTGCCCGAAATGCCAATCATCTTATGTGTATGAGGATGGTCCGCTTCTTGTCTGCCCGGAATGTGCCTATGAATGGTCACCGAGCGAGATGGCAGAAGCAGAAGCAGCATCCCAAATCAAAGATGCGAACGGAAATCCGCTACAGGACGGGGACACGGTCACCGTGATTAAGGACTTAAAAGTAAAAGGCACTTCGCTTGTCGTCAAACAAGGGACGAAAGTGAAAGGGATTCGACTTGTGGAAGGCGATCATGACATCGATTGTAAAATCGAAGGTCTTGGTGCGATGAAATTGAAGTCGGAATTTGTGAAGAAAATCTAAAAAAGTGTTTCGGCGAATTGCCGAAACACTTTTTTGTATTATGAGAAGAACGGTTTATACTCGCGACGTTCATGCATGATGGACACCCATTGAAGCGTCGTGAACTCTTCGAGCACCCATTCGCCGTTGAATCGTCCGAGACCAGAGTTCTTCTCGCCCCCGAACGGCATATGCGGTTCATCGTTGACCGACTGGTCGTTGACGTGAATCATGCCGGTTTCGACTTTTCGTGCGAAATTGGTCGCACGGTAAACCGAACCGTGGACGGCACCGCTCAATCCATACGGCAATTCATTCGAGAGACGAATAGCTTCTTCGTCATCTTTGAACGAAAGGATGACCGCAACCGGACCGAAGATTTCATGTTTCGCGAGTGGCATGTCATTCGTGACGCCACTGAGGACGGTCGGTTCGAGGACGTTGCCGTCTGCTGTTCCGCCGGTATGGACGGTCGCACCCGCATCGACGGTTTTTTCGATCTGTTCTAAGATACGATCGATTTGGTCGTGATCGATAAGCGGACCGACTTGCGTGTCTTTTTCGTTCGGATCGCCTGCTTTCAACTGTTTAACGCGCTCGACGTAACGTTCCACGAATTCATCATGAATCGATTCGGCGACGAGGATTCGGTTCGTCGACATACAAATTTGTCCCTGATGGAAGAACTTGCTGTAGACTGCTGATTCGACGGCACGATCGAGATCGGCATCGTCGAGCACGACGAACACGTTATTTCCGCCGAGTTCAAGAGCGGTTTTCTTCAAGAGACGTCCCGCCTTCTCTGCGATTCCTTGTCCGACTTCGGTCGAGCCCGTGAACGAGATGAGACGTGGAATCGGATGTTCGACGATCGCATCGCCGATTTCAGACCCTCGTCCGACGACGACATTGAGTACGCCTTTTGGAAGTCCTGCTTCTTCGAAGAGGGATGCGAACAGGAGACCACCTGTGACCGGTGTCGCTGTGGCCGGTTTGACGACGACCGAATTTCCGGTCGCAAGAGCCGTCACGATTGAACGTACGGCCAAATGGAGCGGGAAGTTCCATGGGCTGATAATGCCGATGACTCCGAGTGGCTTGCGATATACGCGGTTCTCTTTATTCGGAACAATCGAAGGTTTGATGAGTCCGTCCATACGGAACGGGAACGTCGAGGCTTCTTTAATGATGGCCATCGATGCGGCGAACTCACTTTCTGCCTTGATGCGTGTGCTCCCAGACTCTTTCACGAGCCAATCGACGATGAAGTCTTTATTGTCCATCGTCAGCTGGGCAAACTTCTCAATCAATTCCCGTCGTGCTTGCGGAAGCATATCGGCCCAATCCGTCTGAGACGCTTTGGCTGCTTCATAAGCGCGATTCAAATCATCTTCGTCTGCCGATTGAATCGAGAAGAGTGTCTCGTTTGAGAACGGATTGACGTTGTCGATCGACTTTTCACTTGATCCGCTTACCCATTCACCGTTGATGTACATTTTCGTAAAATCTGTATGCATATTTGAACACTCCTTTGATTTTTCTTCACCATAGGAAGTATTCACTTGTTTTAGAAAAATAAACATCTCAATGGGTCGAACGATCAGAGTTGAAGCATGACGTTCGAGATAGTGGAGGAAAGCATAGGTCTGTTGGTCAAAGTAGAAACGCTGAGGTCGATACAATCAGTAGAGCTATCGTGTGATTTATTCGTCATCACTCTTTTTGAAGTTCCTGAATACTTCCTGTACAGTTAGACGTAGAGAGGGGTTAGAAAGAAATATGAAACGTTATGAAGCGATTTTATTTGATATTGACGATACGTTGTTAGATTTTAAGCAAAGTGAACACGTCGCCTTGGAGCAATTGCTCGCATCCTATAACGTCCGGATGACAGAAGAGGTAAAGGCGCGATATGTCGACATTAATAGCGGTTTATGGCGTGCTTTTGAACGCGGCGAAGTGGACCGGGAAGAAGTGCTGGTCGGTCGTCACACGAAACTGTTCGATTCACTCGGTCTCACCGTCGACGGTCCACATGTCGAACAACAATATCGGGACTATTTACATGCGGGCGTGCACATGATTGACGGTGCGTTAGAGATTGTCCAAACGCTGAGCGTTGATTATCCACTCTATATCGTCACGAACGGCGTGACGGAGACGCAATTCAAACGGTTAGAGTCATCTGGACTATTGCCGTACTTCCAAGACGTGTTCGTATCGGATGCGACGGGCTCGCAAAAACCGATGAAGCCGTTCTTTGACTACGTCTTCGACCGAATTCCAAACGTGACGCCAGAGAAGGGCTTGATTATCGGTGACTCGGTCACGGCAGATATCGCCGGCGGACGGATGTATGGTCTAGATACATGTTGGTTCAACCCGAACGAAGTGGCCGCGACGATGGAGTCAACGTATGAGATTCGACATTTACATGAGTTGAAATCGCTTCTCTAAATTCAAGCCGGATTGAGTGAATGGGCTGGCAAACGGTTCGGTAGTTGAGCGAGTACTTCCGGATAAAGCGTGACGTCTTGTAGACGGTCGAGCTTTTGCCAACGATAAATCAGGTGATCTCCTTCAGGTCCGTAAAAGTCTCCGTCTTGGAGCGGGAGGTCACCGTCTACATAAAAGTACAGTCCAATCTCATGAAACGGTTGATCGTTGTACGTAAACAAGTTCTCGTGCACAAAGGCGAATGAAGTATCGGTCACCTGCATGTTCAGCTCTTCATGAAGCTCGCGTGCGAGTGCGGTTGCAGCTTCTTCACCGAGCGTCACGCGACCACCGGGTAATGCCCAAAAGTCATCCCGGATGTTTCGGTGAATCAATACGTGTCCGTCTTTCAAAAAAATACCGGCGACGCGATAATTGAAGACTCCTTGTTCAGTCGGAAATACGAGGTCCATCTGTATCACTTCCAATCTTTGTAATCTGTTCTAGTATACCTGAAGGAGGGATATGATGTTTCAATCACATACACAATATCGAGATGAAGATTTCCGTGACGTGACACTCCGCGACGAAGTGTTGTCACATGTCACGTTCGAGAACTGTCGCTTTACGTACGTCGATGCGACTGAGCTACAAACGGAGCGCTGTCAGTTCATCAACTGTGATTTCACGGACTCGAAATGGAATGCGTCCCGTCATGTCGGGAGCTCGTTTCTGAACTGCCAATTCCATGGTGCCAACTTGTTCACGAGCGAATTTGAACAATGTAAAATGACCGGATCTTCTTTTGAAGAAAGTCAGTTTGAAGGTGTTCGTGTCACGGAAGGGGACTGGTCGTTCGTCAACCTACGTCACGTGTCGCTCAAGAAAATGGACTGGTCCCACGTTCGATTGGTCGAGGCCGATCTGTATGGATCTGACTTGACCGAGACAGTCTGGCAACAGACGGACTTGACTCGGGCGACGCTTCAACACGCGGTGTGTCGTGGTGCCGACTTTAGAGGCGCACTCGTCGACGGGGTTGATTTTTCAAACGTAACATTGCAACAAACAAAACTAGACGCGATGCAGGCAATTCAAGTCGCGCGCTCATTGGGGGCGATTGTAGAATGAAACCAGAACAAATTATCGAGCAGTTGATTGCGTTCGCGAAAGAACGTGAACACATCCGGACGGTCGTCTTGAACGGCTCACTCGTCAATCCGAATATCCAGCCAGACGCATATCAGGATGTCGACCTTGCTTTTTATGTGGAAGATGTCCAAGCGGTTGCGGACGATTCCTCATGGATGGACACGTTTGGGGATATTTTGATTATGCAGACGCCTGAAACGACTGACCCGAAACGACATGTGACGTTCTTGGTGCAGTATGTGGACGGACATCGGATCGATTTGACGATTCGGAGTGTAGATCAAGTAGAAGCCATGCTCGAAATGGACTCGCTCAGTCAAATCGTATTCGACCGAGATCATCATCCGGACGTTACGCCTTCGGACACCACATATCGCGTAACACGTCCATCTGCTGACGAGTATGCGGCTTGCTGGAATGAGTTTTGGTGGGTGTCGCTCTATGTCGTTAAAGGCATCAAACGGCATCAGGTGCTGTATGCGCTCGATCACCTCGATATCATGCGGAATATGCTCCGTCAGATGATGGAATGGAATATCGGTTATGCGACGGAGTTCTCCGTGAATCTCGGGAAGTCAGGTGATGGGATGCGCGACCACTTGCCGGAAGAGTTGTGGGAGATGCTTACGGCAACATATGCTTCCGCTGAGCTGAGTGCGATTGAAGATACGCATGACCGCTTGCAATCGCTCTTCTTCTTTTGCGCGCAACGCGTCGCCGAACAAGGCGATTTCGTGTTCCGAGAAGAAGAAGCGAGACGTGTCCGTGCCGCATGTGCAACACTTCGACATTCGAACGATTAATGAGGCCGAGAGCCGGGAAACGCTCCTTATAGAGAAAGGAGCGTTTTTTCATGAACCCATATACGACATTTATTGCCCTTTTAGTCGGAAGTCTTGTCCTTTTTGTCGGTATTCGTTTAAAGAAATGGCCGATTATTTTGGTGGCGATGTTGCCTCTTGGTCTCGTCGCATTTAATATGTTCTTACTGATCACAGGACGCTAGAAACAGCTTAAATTGTTGACCGCCCAAATAGGAAAAGGTTTTCAATTGGTAAAAAGATTGATAGAATGTGGTCGAAGACGACTGAATTTCATAATGTTTGCCACTAGGGGAGTCGCGCCACGCGGCTGAGATGGACATGGTCCAGACCCTTCGAACCTGATCTAGTTCAAGCTAGCGTAGGGAAGTGGGCGAGACGAATCATATGGCTTCACCTAGATATGACTGTTCGAGACGCCGCTTCCGTTATGGGAGGCGGCGTCTTTTTATCTGTTATAAGGGGGAGTTACTATGAAATTTACAGATCATTTACGTCAGGAAGCAGACGGATTGTTTGAAGCAAGCTTCCATCATCCGTTCGTCCGTTCACTCGGGGAAGGGACGCTCGACGAGAAGAAGTTCAGACATTACGTCATGCAAGACTCTTACTATTTGAATCAGTTTTCGAAAGTGCAGGCGAAAGGAGCGACGCTCGCACCAACGATGAAACTATCGAGCCGCTTTTTGACGCATGCATTGCACACGATTGAGGCGGAACTCTCACTTCATCGTGAGTTCTTTACGATGCTCAACGTGACAGACGTGGAACTTGCGACATTCGAGCCGGCACCGACCGCTTATGCGTATGCCCTTCATATGCAACAAGCAGGACCGACACTCGGTGATGTATTGGCGTCAATCCTTCCATGTTACTGGGTATATTACGAGATTGGTGAACGCTTAAAAGATAAGCGACCCGATCATCCGATTTATTCGGCTTGGATTGCGACTTACGGTTCGGAATGGTTCCGTGAGCTGGTAGAAGAACAGATTGATCGATTGGATGAATTAGCCGGACAAGCGACAGAAGAAGAGCGGCTTCGTTATACGAAACTCTTCTTGAAGAGTTGTTACTACGAAGTCGCCTTCTGGGAAATGGCATGGACACTAGAGTCATGGACGTTGTCACAGGAGGTCAACCAATGAGACATGAGATTTGGAGTGAGATTCGAAAGCAGGCGCCGTTAATTCACAACATCACAAACACGGTCGTCGCCAATTTTTCGGCGAATGGACTGCTCGCCATCGGTGCCTCCCCGGTGATGGCAGACGCGATTGAGGAAGTGGCAGAGATGACATTCGTGAGCGATGCGCTCGTACTCAACATCGGGACACTCGGTACGATGACCGAAGCGACGATGATTCGTGCAGGGCAAGCTGCAAATGAAGCGGGATGTCCGGTCGTGCTCGACCCGGTCGGTGTCGGGGCAACGTCATTTCGTCGAGATGTCGTCGAGCGTATCCTTCGTCACGTCCGCGTGTCGGTCATTCGTGGGAATGCAGGAGAAATTGCCACATTGGTCGGCGTCGATTGGGCAGCACGTGGTGTCGATGCGGGGGACGGGGCGTGTGAACCACGCCAATTGGCGCTCGAAGCGGCGAAACGCTATGGATGTGTCGTGGCGGTGACCGGAAAAGAAGATCTGGTCAGTGATGGAAGTGTCGTCATAGAAGTCCATGGCGGAACAAAACGAATGACCGAGACGACCGGTACAGGCTGTCTACTCAGTGCGGTCGTCGGAGCATGTCTAGCGGTCGAGAAGAACGCCCTAAAGGCGACGGTGACAGCCGTGTCGGGATATGCCTATTGCGGGGAGTTGGCGAGTGAACGGGCAGAAGGACCAGGAGATTTTCCGATTCACTTCTTAAATGCCCTTCATCAATTGACGCAACATACAATCCCGACGAATCGAATCGAGGTGTCGACATCATGAGACCGCAAGTATTGACGATTGCTGGATCTGACTCAGGGGGAGGCGCCGGGATTCAAGCTGATTTAAAAACGTTTCAAGAGCTCGGTGCGTTCGGGACGAGTGTGCTGACTGCGATCACGGCTCAAAACACACTTGGTGTTCATGGGATTGAAGCGATTTCCACGGAAATGATCATTGGGCAAATCGATGCGGTAACTGACGATTTTAACATTACGGCATGTAAGACGGGAATGTTGGTAGATGCGGAGCGAATTGAAGCGGTGGCAAAAGCGCTTGAACGCCATCGGTTCGAGCATGTCGTCGTCGATCCTGTCATGGTGGCTAAAGGGGGCGCTTCTTTGTTGCAGGAGAATGCAATCGAAGCACTTCGTACGAAACTGTTGCCACATGCGACGGTCGTGACCCCGAATATTCCTGAGGCAGAAGTATTGACCGGAATTAAGATTCGGACGGAGTCCGACCGAATGAAAGCCGCTCATTCGATTCGTGGACTCGGTGTCGATGTCGTCATCATCAAAGGTGGGCATACGGAAGGTGTGGAGGCAGTCGATTTGATTGTGACTGAATCTGAAGCATTTCAAGTGAGCGCACCTCGCATAAAGACGAAAGATACACATGGAACGGGATGTACGTTCTCTGCAGCCTTGACGGCCGAATTGGCATATGGAAAGACGCTACGCCAAGCCGTCGTAGATGCGAAGCAGTTTATTCATCAGGCGATTACACATGGATTATCGATTGGACAGGGGCATGGACCGACGAATCATTGGGGACATCGTTTAGCGAAAGAAGAGGTGATTACCGTTGACGTTCTGTACGAAACAAGCGCTCGCTAAGCAACTTCGTCTTTATTTTGTGTGCGGGACAATCGATGCTTCTGATTTGGTGTCGACCGTCGAAACGGCACTTCGATGTGGTGTGACATGTTTTCAATTTCGCGAAAAAGGTAAAGATGCATTGTATGGAGATGAAAAAGAAGCAATGGCTAGGACGCTCCAACAGGTATGTCGCCAAGCGGAAGTGCCGTTTATCATCAATGATGATGTAGAGTTGGCACTTACGATTGATGCAGATGGAGTACATGTCGGACAAGACGATTTACCAGCTGAATGGGTTCGTAAACAATTAGGACCTGATAAATGGTTAGGGGTGTCTGTCCATACGATGGAAGAAGTGCGTGCAGCGCTTCCGTTCGCAGATTATGTCGGAATCGGTCCGATTCATGAGACGAAAAGCAAACTGGATGCGGGACATGTGCGTGGGACGGAACTGATTCGACAGGTCCGTCAGCAATATCCACAGCTTCCGATTGTGGGGATCGGAGGTATTCGTCCAGAGCATGTTCCTTCAATCATTCATGACGGGGCAGACGGCGTTGCCGTCATCTCTGCCATTGCTTCTGCACCGGATGTAGCAACGGCTACCCGGCGTTTCGCTTGTCTCTGAATTCATTTTTGAGGAGGAAGACAGATGAACGTATTTGTAATCGGTGCAAACGGTCAGATTGGCCACCAATTGGTGGAGAAGTTACACAAGGAAGGGAAACATCAAGTCACGGCGATGGTACGTAAGGAAGAACAACTCGAGGACTTTAAGTCAAAAGGGTATAATGCGGTACTCGGTGACCTCGAAGGTTCGGTGGCAGATTTGCAAAAGGCGATTGATGGGATGGATGTCATCGTGTTCGCGGCAGGTTCTGGTGGAAGCACTGGGGCAGATAAGACACTTTTGATTGACCTAGATGGTGCGGCGAAGAGTATCGAAGCGGCACAAGCGAATGGGAACATCAAACACTTCGTCATGGTCAGCGCCTTAAAAGCAGAAGATCGCTCGTCTTGGCCAGATTCGATGAAGCCTTACTACGTAGCGAAGCATCACGCAGATCGCTTGCTCGAACAGAGTGGACTCACATACACGATTGTACGTCCTGGTGCTTTGACAGACGATGCAGGAACGGGCAAAGTGAACACGAAATTCGAAGGAAGTGGAGAGATTCCACGCGAAGACGTCGCATCATTCTTGGTGCATGTCCTTCATAACCATTCGAATGCACAGAACAAAGCGATTGATTTAATTAAAGGGGATACCCCAATCGAAGAAACGTTATAAGCGTGTGATATTAGGAACGGGATGTAAATCATCCCGTTTTTTGTCGCTTTAAAGAGGGAAAAGGGTGCAACATAGCGAAATAACCGAATACGAATCAATAAGGAGGTTCTGCATGACCGAGATGTTCATTTATCTGGTGGTTTACTTACTGCCGTCATTTTTGCTCGGCTTTTTAGCACTCGATGTCTTTCAACGAAATCCGAATAAAGTCGAGCATCGGTTGCTGAGCCTGTTTGTATTCGGCTATTCGATGCTTTTCTTGGCGGAATTTGTCCGCCATCTCTCTCCGATCGAGTATAGTCCAGCACTCATCGCGTATTGGTTTGGGAATGCCGGGATTTTCATCTTTATTTTTTCCGTACACTTTATATTAAGTATTACGGGCGTTGGAGCGAAAGCGCCTCGTTGGCTTTATCCATGGGTCGTCTATTTACCGTTGATTCCTGTCATATTGACATACATTCGGCGAGAGAACATCATCAACAGCCAGCAATTTGAACAAGTTGGCATTTGGATTTATCCCGAATTCAATTCTTCTTACTTGATTACGTTGACTGTCGGAAACATCTTTCACCTATTGATTATCGGTCTGATTTTTTATGCGCTAAAACGCGCAGAGCGAAGGGAGCACCAACGCGTGTTGCGCATGCTCTTTTGGACTGCAAATGCCGTGTTGGTGTGGGATGTCGTATTCGGCTATTTTCAATTCCGTGGATTCATCCCGCCCTATTCATACATGTATGGCGGGCTCGTTTGGGCGGTGGCCTTGGTCATCGCGATGAATCGTTTGGACTTCTTAACTTCTTACGTGAAACGATACGGCACCCTCTATAATTTGAATCCATCCGCTATCCTATTGATTGATTCGGAAGGCAAGGTAGAGAGTGCGAACCCTGCCGCACGAACGTTATTCCATACGGTACGTGTCGTGAATGAACGCTTCGTCGACTTGTTACCGGAAAAGAAAAAAGCGGAATGGATTGAACATTACAGCCAACACTTCAGGACACGGAAGAAGTTTTTAGAATTTGAAACAAAGATTATGACGAAGTCTGGGCAAGAGCGATATGTCGTCATCGATGGGGACTTTGTCGATATTGATCGAACAATCCATGGGATGATCATCATACGGGATGTACATTCGTTCAAAGAGGCCGAGCAAACGATTCGCTTCTTTGCCTACCATGATCCGCTTACGAAATTGGCAAACCGACGTGCCTTTTATGAACGGGCAGATCATGAGTTGCTTCATGCATCGAGATTATCATTACTCATCATTGATTTGGACGGCTTCAAAGCGGTCAACGATACGTATGGACACCAAATCGGGGACCACTTCCTGACCCATTTAGGTGGACTATTGGAAATGTCGGCACGAGACGTCGGCTTGGCTTCCCGTGTCGGAGGCGATGAGTTCTACATCTATGTAATCGACTTATCGGAAACCGAAGTGCTTGCGTTTATTCATGAGCTCCAGATGACGTTGAGCCGGAACCCTTACAGAACGTCGGATGTGACGATTCCGATTCGGGCAAGTATCGGGGTCAGTCATGCCCCGGACCAAGGAACGGACTTGGATACATTGATTCACAAAGCAGACCAGGCGATGTATCAAATCAAGCAAGGCGGGAAAAATGATTATGCGATTTATGATGAGGCGTTACATGGTCCAAAATAACGGGAACATAGAAATGGTTAATCGTTGAGAGGAGGATGGAATATGTCAGAAAGACCGTTAGTAACGATGCGTGCCGAAGGAGATGCAGGAGGCGTCAAGACAACTGTACATGTAGGAGAGCACACCCCTTTTATCGTGGATGAGCCGGAACGGCTCGGTGGAACGAATATGGGACCGAATCCGCTCGAATATCTTCTCGGAGCGCTATCATCTTGTACGACGATCATGATTGCCTATGTCGCCCAAGATTTAAATTTTGATTATGAAGGGGTCCAATTCGTGACGGAAGGGACACTCGATCCGAGAGGATTCCAAGGGATGGAAGGCGTCCGAACGTATTTTGAGTCAGTTCAGATGAAAATCGTATTGGATACGACCGAGTCGGATGAGCGAATTGCCGAACTACGAAAAGGCGTCGAGGCACGATGCCCGATTCATAATCTCATGCACGCGGCGGACGTGGAGATGAAGGCAGATTGGACTCGAAAATAAAGATGGGGGAAACCTCATCTTTTTTACATAGTAACCATGAAAAGAGTACGGAGGAAAACCAAGTGAACCACCAACTGATGACATCTGAATGGGCAAGTCAAATTCAAAAATGGACGTACGCAGCTCCTTATGATTTCTATAATCAATCACCTTCCGAAGAGGGGATTGACGAGTTGATGACGTATCAGGCGATGGTAGAAGAACACGAGCTGATTGGCTTCTATTGCATCGGCGTCCCGGCTCAAGTGCCGAATTCGGACTACTCGTATTCTTCAGATATGACGGATATCGGATTCGGAATGCGACCCGATTTGACAGGTAAGGGACGCGGACGGTCGTTTGTGACATACGTCATCGAAAGGGCATTGGAACGGGGGAAACCGCTCCGTCTGACCGTTGCTTCTTTCAATGAGCGAGCGATTCATCTATACGAAACGGTCGGCTTTCGTATAATCACATCGATTGAACGCAATGGTGTCCCGTTCCACGTGATGGTGCGCGATTAACCATACTGTTTTTGATGTGCCTTTTTACGTCGTAAATAATCCTCATCGGCACGGAGTTGATCCCAATACGTTTTGAAGATACGGGCAGACTCTGCTTTTTCTTCGTCAATTTCGCGCTCGTGGATGTCACCATCTTCTTTATATTTACGACCACCTTTATAATTGGCATAGCGCCGGGCCCGCGTGTAGCCCATTTGGATGAACTTTCGGGCCATGTCCATTCCGACGAAATCATCGTTCGCGCGATACTGTTCAAACAATTCTATGATCTCTTCAGCGGATTGCTGGGCGATGTCTGGCGTCTTGAATCGCCAATGGGGCAAAATCTCACTTTTATACGGTTCCACGAGTAGTACACCTTGTTCACCACGACCGACCCGATACAATTCGGGTTGTTGTCGGAAGTCGATTTCATCGAAGTTTAAGTCATAATCAAATGGCATGTTCATTCCTCCTCGCCTAACGTTTTCCCATTAGGTTGGGGAAAGAAACAACTTGAAGGAAAAGGATGGGTTTATATGATCAAGATGGAGACAGCGCGGTTGATGTTAAGAGCATTTACGCTAGAAGACGCAGAGGATATGTATCGTTACGCTAAAGACGAACGTGTCGGACCGATGGCTGGTTGGGCGCCACATGAATCCGTTGAAGAGACGAAAGATGTCATTCGACTGTTTATTGAGGAAAAAGACGTATGGGCGATTGTGTTGAAAGAAACCGGGCAAGTGATTGGCAGCATTGGATTACACGACCGAAGACCGGACCCAATGATTCAACATGAGGCCCAACGTGAAATCGGTTATGTACTCAGCCCCGATTATTGGGGGCACGGCTATGTGCCGGAAGCCGTTCAGGCGATGATTCGATTTGGATTCGAAGCGTTAGGACTGGAGCGGATTTGGTGCGGCTATTTCAGCTTCAATGACCAATCGCGACGCGTCGTTGAGAAATGTGGGTTCACTTATGCGTTCACGAAAACGCAAGAATTGACCCGACTCGACGGACGAACGGTAGAATGCCTCGTCTATGTCCAACTCAATCCGACGTTCTCCACACATTGAAGCGCTGTTTCAATGTGTTTTTTCATGAAATGATAAAAACCTCTTGATATGTAACCGGTTACACATTAAGATGGTTTTGTAAGCGTTTCCAGAACGGAGGATGACAAATGGCGACCATCAAACAAGTGGCAAAACATGCGAACGTCTCGGTGGCGACCGTATCACGGGTCATGAATAAAAGCGGATACGTAAGCGAAGAGGCGAAAGAAGCAGTTGAAAAGGCGATTGCAGAATTGAATTACGCACCGAACCGAGTCGCTCGTTCGCTCTATAAAAAGTCATCAAATTTGATTGGACTCATCATGCCAGACATCACGAACCCGTTCTTTCCACAACTGGCTCGGGCAATTGAAGATGTCGCCAATCAGCATGGGTATCAAGTCGTCCTGTGCAATACAGACGAACAACTTGAAAAAGAGCAGACGTACTTGGTTGCCTTGCAGACGATGCATGTCGATGGTCTGATCATCACGACGAATCATTCGCACAATCCGAATTACGAGACGTTGGACTTACCGATGGTCGCACTCGACCGGATCGTGAAGGCGGGAATCGACGCCGTCGTATCTGACGGATATGAGGGCGGAAAGTTGGCAGCCGACACGTTGTTAAGACGAGGTGCGACACGACTGGCTCACATAGCCGGACCCGATCATCTGAAGACGGTCAAACGTCGGACGGAAGGATTTGTCGAAGAAGCAGGAGACAAGCTCGTCGGGATGACCGAGTCCACGTTCACGTTCAAAGATGCGTTGAAAGCGTCCCAACAACTGTTCGATCATGCTTGGCCGTTTGACGGCATCTTTGCAGCGAACGATGTGATTGCGGCCGCTGTGCTTCAGGAAGCGGTTCGTCGACACATCCGTGTCCCGGAAGAGCTTCAGGTCATCGGATATGACGGAATTGAATTAGGCGAGATGACGTCTCCACCACTGACGACCATCGTGCAGCCCATCTATGAGATGGGACGAGTGGCGACAGAGCGGTTGCTTGATTTGATTGAGAAAAAAGATACACGACCGAAAGAGATGCTTTTACCGGTCACGTTACTTGAAAGACAAACGACAAAGCGGGAGGAGAGATAAAGAATGAAGCGCATTGTTGTCATTGGCAGTATATCGATGGACCTTGTCGTCACGTCCGACAAACGTCCGCAAGCAGGGGAAACGGTCATCGGCGAGTCGTTTCGTACCGTTCCAGGGGGGAAAGGTGCGAACCAAGCGGTCGCCGCTTCTCGATTAGGCGGTGCTGTGCAGATGGTCGGTTGTGTTGGAAGTGACCCGTTCGGCCAACAGATGATTGAAAACTTTAAACAGCAAGACGTCGATGTCACGCATGTTCGGATCGTCCCGAACGAAGTGACAGGTACGGCGCACATCGTCTTGGCGGAAGCCGATAATTCGATTGTCGTCGTCCAGTCAGCGAACAAACAGGTCATCTTCACGAAGGAAGAATTGGATCAACTTCTTGATGAGCAGTCGTTCGTACTCTTGCAACTCGAGATTCCAATCGAAACGGTCAAACAAGTGACCGCTTACTGTAAGGCAAAAGGAATCCCGGTGCTTCTCAATCCGGCACCGTCTCAACCCATCCCACCGGAAGTGGTTGAAGCGGTCACGTACTTAACACCGAACGAACATGAGTGTCGTGACTTATTTAACGACGCCTCCGTGGATGAAGTGTTGGAACGATATCCGAACAAACTACTCGTCACAGAGGGCGTCCGTGGCGTTCGGTTCCATGACGGGCAAGAGGTGCGACACGTACCAGCGATTCAAGCGAACGTCGTCGATACGACAGGGGCAGGTGACACGTTCAACGGTGCGCTCGCTGTTGCCCTCATCGAACAAAACGAGCTAGAGGCGGCGGTGCGGTTTGCGGTGGTCGCGTCCGGCATGAGCGTCGAAGGGTTTGGTGCCCAAGGCGGAATGCCGACACGGCAAGATGTATTACAACGATTGGAGCGCGTGTGATGAAAAAACAAGGGATTTTAAACAGTCATCTAGCAAAAATCTTTGCCGACCTTGGGCATACGGATCGTGTCGTCATCGCGGATTGCGGATTACCAATTCCAGACGGGGTGAAGCGGGTCGACCTTAGCCTTCGAGTCGGAGAACCGTCATTTCTAGAGGTGCTCGATGTCGTCGAAGCGGATTTGGTCGTAGAGCGCATCACGATTGCCGAGGAAATCCTCACAAACAATCCGACGATTGCAACTTCACTGAAAGAACGATACACCAACGTCGACATGTGTTCGCATGAAGACTTCAAACGAGAGGTAGCAAAAGCAAAAGTCGTCATTCGAACCGGGGAAGCGACACCTTACGCCAACGTCATCTTACATGCAGGAGTCATTTTCTAAGGGGGGATTCGATGCATATTCAGTTGAAAGGCATCCATAAGTCGTTCGGCCCGGTCTCTGTCTTAAAAGGAGTCGATTTCGAATTGTTGCCTGGAGAGATTCATGCGCTCATGGGTGAGAACGGAGCTGGAAAATCGACGCTGATGAAAGTGATGACCGGTCTTCATGCTCAAGATGAAGGAGACATCCTCATCGATGGGAAAGTGCGTCAGTTCAAGCACCCAAAAGAAGCTGAGCAAGAAGGGGTCGCCTTCATCCACCAGGAACTCAACATTTTGCCGGAGATGACGGTGACCGAAAACCTATTTTTAGGTCGTGAACTGACGGGACCGTTTGGGATGGTCAAACAGCAGGAAATGACTAGACGCGCTCGCGAATATTTGGCAGAACTGAACGTCTTCATGGATGTCGATGAAGTAGCACGCAACTTATCGGTCGGTCAACAACAGATGATTGAAATCGCCAAGGCGCTCATGACGGATGCGAAAGTCATCGTCATGGATGAACCGACGGCCGCCTTAACGGACCGTGAGATTCAGGCACTCTTCGCCGTATCACGGGCACTGCGAGATCAAGGCGTGTCCATCATCTATATCTCTCACCGGATGGAAGAGATTTTTGACTTATGTGACCGAATCACCGTGCTTCGGGACGGACAGTCCATCTCGACCCGGCTGATTCCCGACACTTCCTTTGAGGAAACTGTACGTGACATGGTCGGACGCGAAATCGGTGAACGGTATCCGACACGCACCGCGCAGCTCGGAGATGTCGTGCTCGAAGTAACTGATTTAATAGGTAACCGGTTCCACAATGTATCGTTCAACGTCCGTGCCGGTGAGGTCGTCGGATTCTCCGGATTGATGGGAGCAGGACGGACTGAAGTGATGCGAGCCTTGTTCGGAGCAGATGCCCATAAAGGTGGAGTTATCAAATTGAACGGACAACCAATTCGGATCAAGACGCCGGCTGACGCCATTAAACACGGAATCGCCTTTTTGACAGAGGACCGAAAAGGGGAGGGCTTGCTCCTCGATTTCTCACTTCGAGAAAACTTGTCGCTCCCGACACTCGATAAACGAGCGAAAGGATCGGTCATCTCCAAACAACAAGAAGCGACGTTCGCGGAAACATATTTACAAAAGCTACGAGTTAAACATCATTCGATGGAACAAAAAGTGAAGTCGTTGTCTGGTGGGAATCAACAGAAGATTGTGCTCGGTAAATGGTTAGGGGTCGAGCCGGACGTCTTGATTTTGGATGAACCGACCCGTGGAGTCGACGTTGGCGCCAAGAAAGAAATTTACAACATCATGAGCGACCTCGCGGAATCGGGAGTTGCCATCATCATGGTTTCCTCCGATTTACCAGAGGTGCTCGGGATGAGTGACCGAATCGTCGTCATGCGGGAGGGCATTGTGACCGGGACGCTCACGAAAGAAGAGGCGACACAAGAAAAAGTGATGACATATGCGACAGGAGGGCAATGATATGGAATTGAAAGCAACGACTGCACTGAAGCGCCCGGGTCGACTTGGATGGGGACAAAAGTTAGGACCACTGTTTGGTCTACTCGTCATCGTCGTCGTCGTGACCGCGCTCGAACCTGGATTTTTATCATTAAATAACATCTTTAACGTACTGCGCCAAGTTTCCATCAATGCCTTGATTGCCTTCGGGATGACGTTTGTCATCTTGACAGGTGGGATTGATTTATCAGTCGGATCGATTTTAGCACTCGCATCCGCATTGGTGGCTGGCATGATGGTGGACGGTCAACATGCGGTCATGGCCGTTGCACTCGGATTGATTGCAGGTGCAGTTCTCGGAGCATTTAACGGGGCTGTCATCACATACGGGAAAGTGGCACCGTTCATCGCGACATTGGCCACAATGACGATTTATCGGGGGTTGACGCTCGTCTATACGGACGGAAGACCAATTACCGGTCTCGGGAACTCTGGCTGGTTCGAGATGCTCGGACGCGGCTACTTCTGGATCATCCCAGTGCCTGCATTGACGATGTTACTCGCATTCGGTGTCCTTTATTTCATTTTGAAAAAGACGACATTCGGACGTCATACGTACGCGATCGGTGGGAATGAAGAAGCGGCTAAATTGATGGGGATTGGTGTCAACAAGGTCAAAATCATGATTTATTCGCTATCGGGTATGCTTGCGGCACTCGCTGGCATCATTTTGACGTCACGTCTCAATTCCGCACAACCGACGGCAGGAACGTCATATGAACTTGATGCCATCGCGGCGGTCGTTCTCGGGGGAACGAGTCTTGCGGGTGGTCGCGGCTGGATTGTCGGAACATTGATTGGGGCACTGATCATCGGAACGTTGAACAACGGATTGAACCTTCTCGGCGTATCTTCTTTCTTCCAACTCGTCGTAAAAGGTGCAGTTATATTGTTTGCAGTATTGCTTGATCGTCGACAAAACGCGTAACACGCGAAAGGGGAAACGGAACATGAAAAAATGGACAGCTTGGCTACTTGCACTGACAATGGTACTGATGGCAGCTTGCTCGACTGAACAACCGGGGTCAACGTCTGAGACGGAAACGAAAGATGGGGACTATGAAATCGGACTCTCAATCTCGACGTTAAACAACCCGTTCTTCGTCGCATTGAAAGAAGGGGCAGAAGAACAGGCAAAAGAAATGGATGCGACATTGACGGTAGCGGACGCGCAAAACGATGCCGCGAAACAAGTGAATGACGTCGAAGATATGATTCAAAAAGGAATGGATTTGATTCTAATCAACCCGACAGATTCAGAAGCGGTCGGTGCAGCGGTTCAAGCAGCGAACGACGCCGGTATTCCAGTCATCACGGTGGACCGTAATGCGGAAACAGGTGATGTGGTCGCACACGTTGCTTCAGACAACGTCGCAGGTGGACAGTTGGCAGGGGATTACATGGTTGAACTCGTAGGCGAAGGTCAAAAAGTCGTCGAGCTCGAAGGGATCCCAGGAGCTTCTGCGACGCGTGACCGTGGACAAGGATTCAACGAAGCGATCGATGGAAAATTGGAAGTCGTGGCAAAACAATCTGCAAACTTTGACCGTGCAGAAGGATTGACGGTCATGGAGAACATTTTGCAAGACAATAAAGACATCGTCGCTGTATTCGCACATAACGATGAAATGGCACTCGGTGCCGTTCAAGCGCTTGAAGCAGCTGGAATGAGTGATGTCAAAGTCATCGGATTCGATGCGACAGACGATGCGGTCAAAGCAGTTGAAGGTGGGACAATGGCAGCGACCGTCGCACAAAAACCGGCTGAAATCGGAAAACTCGGTGTAGAAGCGGCCATCAACCACTTGAGTGGTGAAACGGTGGAAGCGAACATTCCGGTAGAACTTGAATTAATTAAATAATCAAGATGAAACCTCACGGTGCCTCGATTTCGGGTAGGGCCTCGTGAGGTTTTTGAATATTCACATATCCCCCTTCATAAATTGGATAGGAACTCCCTTTTTCAGGGTATATCTAGGTAAAATACAGGAAGGGGGAGTCGTTTCTTCTTTTTGAGAAACGCAACACATATGTATAAGCTCAAACCGGTGTTTAAAGAACGTATTTGGGGTGGTCGTCAGCTAGAGACGTTATTTCATCTTTCGTTACCGGAAGGGAAAATCGGTGAGTGTTGGGCTGCCTCCGCACATCCAAGCGGAATGACCACTTTTGAAAACGGACCATATGAAGGGCAAACGTTAGCGGATTTATGGGATGCACACCGATTGGAGCTATTCGGTCCGTATCCATTCGCAACGTTCCCCCTACACGTCAAACTACTCGATGCTCGTGCCTATTTATCGGTACAAGTTCATCCGAACGATGAGCAGGCACAACGTCTCGAACAAGAAGAGTTTGGGAAAGAGGAGTGTTGGTACGTGTTAGACGCAGAACCAAATGCCGAGATTATCGTCGGCCACACGTTCCGAACGAAACAAGATGTGTATACATGTGTGCAACAAAAAGAATGGGCGACTCGTCTAAAGACGCAAGCCGTAAAAAAAGGAGATTTCATTTATATTCCGAGTGGAACGGTACACGCTCTCGGTCCAGGTGTCGTATTGCTCGAAATTCAACAGACGAGTGACCGAACATATCGCCTATACGACTTTGATCGAGTGGATGACACGGGTCGTCTTCGTGAGCTTCATATCGAAAAAGCCGTAGACGTGATGAACATTCCGGATCGCCGGACAGATGAACTCGTGCGGACGAATTTAGAAGATGCGTTGACGACCGAATTGATTTCAAAACCATCCTTCAAAATCATACGACACCAAGTGAATGGGGTCCCCGCGATTTTAGAACAGTCCGAAACGTTCCGGTTGATCTCGGTCGTTTCGGGAGAAGGCTTCGTGCAAGGTGAAGACGGCATCCAAACCATCCGGGCAGGGGAGCACTATTTCGTTCCAAAAGGAAAAGGACCTCACTTGTTCACCGGGAAGGTGGAAATCGTCACAAGTGAAGTCCCTGTTCCAACAACGCATCGCGTCAATACTGTTTATCAAGTGGAGACGGCACAGGACAAGCATCGTCGAGTGTCCAATCGTTTGAATACTGAACCTCGATGAACACGACGTCTTCGTGAGCTTTGAGCGTGTGAGCCGCACCGCGTTGAATCGAGATGACGTCGGTCGGCTTCGCTTCAAACGATTGTCCGTCAATTGTCACGGTCGCTGTTCCTTGAAGTAACGTCCAAATCGTATCGGTCGCTTCATGGTAATGATAGCTGAGTTCTTTCCCTGACTGGACGAGCATCCGTCTTGTCACACTATGATGACCGTCCGCGAGTGTCTCGTGATGAATCACTTCTGATTGTCCCCAACGCTTCCATTTGAACTTTGGATAGTCGTCAGAAGAAGCGAGATAATCTTTCAGTTGCGGGGTCGCATCTTTTGTCGATACGAGAATCCCGTCTGCGTTGACGGCGACGACGAGGTCTTCGAGCCCGATTCCAATCAACGGGAGGTTCAATTCGTTGATGACATGCGTGTTCGTTGATTCGAACAGATCCACTTGGCCGTGGGTGGTGGACGTCATTTCTTCGGTCAATGTGTTCCATGTTCCTAAGTCCTTCCAGTCCCCATCGTAGCGATGAACGAACACGGACTCCGCATGCTCGACGACGGCGTAGTCGAATGACGTTTTTTCTAAATCATCGTAGCGAGTTGTCAGCTCTGAATAGGTCGTAGGCAAGTTCCGCTCTGCCAGTTCATCAAGTAACAAATGAAGCTTACACGCAAATATCCCACAGTTCCACAATGCACCTTGCTCAATCAGTTGCTCCGCCACGTCGACCGTCGGTTTTTCTTGGAACAAGCGAACGGAGGAGATTTGAGCCGTTTCGTGTGGGACGATGTATCCGTATTTCGATGTCGGGTGAAGGGGAGTGACCCCAATCAAATGTAAGGCATCGTCACTCGTCTGTACCGCTTCATCCACTTGAGGGAAATATTCAAAGAAGCGAAGATCGACATAAGCATCGACCGGCATCACGAGTACCGTCTCATTCGGGTCGACACGTTGTTCGTTCAAATAACTAGCGCCGAGCACGATGGCAGGAAACGTATCACGACGACTCGGTTCGGTGATGATATTGGCATCGGTCCCGATTTGATAAACGATGGCATCGCGTTGAAGCGCGTTTGTTAAAATAAAGGCATCCCGATTTAATTGCATGTCACTTAGTTGTGAGAAAACGCGTTCAATCATCGATTGTTTAGCACCTTGACCGTCATCAAGTAATCGAATGAACTGTTTCGAGTTGATATCGTTTGAAAGTGGCCAAAGACGCTTTCCAGATCCACCTGATAGTAAGAGTAGTTTCATTTCGTGACACCCTTTCTCGATTAACATTTCGGAGGTACACAACATGGCAAATTACTTACTCGTCGAACCGCACGAGCATACACGCAAGACATTGGCTCGTCTGTTGATGAAAGAAGGAGAACTCATTTTTGAAGCGACCGAAGCGACGGAAGCGATTGAGATTTTAGAGTCGAGCGACATCGACGTCGTCATCACCGAATTAAGACTTCCGCATACGGACGGGGTCGAACTGTTATCTTATGTGAAGAAAAAATTCCCGCTCATTCATCAAATCGTATTGACTGACTATACGCACACCCATACGTTGATCGCGGCCGTCAATTACGGAAACGTCAAGCGTATCATGACAAAGCCGATGAAAATCGATGAGTATGTGATCCGCGTCATAAAGGATGTCGGTCAACAAGCCGTCATTATGAAGACGAATAAGTATCGAGTCGCAGACACGTTGACGGAGTTTCTAAACGACCTTGGACAGGCATACTGTCTGTTTTATGAGAGCGGAGACTTGGTCAGCTCGGAAAATCTCGTCGTCCCGTTCGAGTCAGGGGAGACGAATGAGTTGAAACGGTTCGTCATCCCGACGCAATACGGCGAATTTATTTTGTATCAGTCACGGGATCGTTCTTCCCGAACTTGTGGGTAAAGAGTTGCGATACCCCGATCATCGTTAATCGAACGTACATGTAGGCGACCCCTAATGTTAATACAGGGTGTCGTCTATATTTTTTGAGGTTGGACGGATGATAGAGCACCGGTCTGAAGAAATACCAGCGAGCGAGTGCCTTCCGGAACCCACCTTCCTCTGTCTCGAGCGTTTGCGGCATCACTTGGAAGTAATAGCGTTTCTTCTCGAGCAGATTTTGTAATGTCACTTCTTTTTCATTGTGCTTCACTGAAGTGAATGTGGCGCGACGGATCACGCCACCTTGTTGAATGTATCGGATTGTCGGTTGCGTCTCTTCAAAACTGATTTGAGCGGGATTGATGCCGCCCGATGCCTCGTACGCTTCCATCCGCCAAAAGCGTGCCGCCTCGATGGAGCGGTCGTCAATCCGTTCCTCAGGGATTTGGAACAGATTTCGTTCGAATACCTTCACTTTAGAGAAAAAGTTGGTGTACGTGCTATAAGCCTCTTCTGGGATGACGAGCGCTCCGACATCTTCATGATGTTGAAGATAAAGCAGGCAACTCGTCAATAATCCTTCGGTCAACACCATATCCGAGTCAATGACATATAAGACGTCAACGTTTCGTTCACGGAGTTGGCCGATTGCCTCTTTACGAGCGATTCCACGCTCACCGTGGGGAAGTGATAGGATGATGAAGCGGTCATCGTCTGCCGTCAACTCCCGCATGACGTTGACCGTTTGATCGGTTGAGCCGTCATCCGCAATCACACAAACAAAATCGGCCGTTTGCTGGTGGATGGATTGAATCGTTTCTCGAATGATTTCCTCGTTACAATACGTAGACATCGCGATTCCAATCATGATGTTCTCCCTTCCTGAATCAAGATTCCAAGCTTTTGACTCAACCATTGTTCAAATGCGGCACCGGTGCGACTCCATTGCAGTGTCTTCGAGAATGCGTGAGCGTCACGACGGACGGTCTCATAGTGATCAAGGTCGTTCAAACAGCGTCGCATCTCAAGTGCGAGTGCCTCCGCTGTTTGTGCCATCGTCATATAACCGAGCTTTCCATACTGAACGGCATCTCGAAGTCCCGGAGCATCGTACACGATGGTCGGTGTTCCAACGGCAGCGGCCTCACTGACGGTCAAGCCCCAACCTTCGCGACGAGACGGGAAAAGAAGGGTTGTCGCTCGACTCATGCGTTCAAGCTTCTCTTCTTCACTGACAAATCCGAAATAATGGATATCCGATCGTACCTCCTCAGGTGTGATCGGATCGAGTTGTTCGGCGATGTACGCCTCGTTCTTCTTCCCGATAATCCATAGTTGCGCAGTCGGGAAGTCGCGTTTGATGGAGACAAACGCCTTGACGGCATCGTTGATTCCTTTATACGCGGACATGCGCCCAACATATAAAAACGTAGGATGTTCTTCTTTTGCAAACCATTCTTCTTCTGGCCACGGTGTGAAGTTGAGCCCTTCCGGCAAAATCGTGATGTGTGACTCGGGAATTCCGACGGCGACCAAGTCATTTGCCGTCGACTGACTGACGGTCAAGACATCGTTTTGCCGATAGAGGCGCAGGCGACTCGTTTCTGTCCATGCTCCCACCCATGAAACAGGAGGCGGTAGGTTGATACGCCAAATTTCACGCGTCAATTGGTGGATGAAGAGAATACGTTTATGTGCCGGCACATAAAATGGCGTGAAGTAATGATGTGTGTTCATTTGGTCGAGGACGAGGTCGATTTCCTCTTCGTGCGATTTGTAGTAGCGTCGTGCCTCTACGATGCTCGTGATGTCTGTACCCGAGCGAATATAACGAACGCCATCAATCCATTCTTCGTCCTCGCGTCCTTCAATATGAGGGGATAGGTGGATGATGTTGTAACGAGGAGCTACGTAAGATAGCATCTCATGCGTGAATACTTCTGCTCCTCCTGCTTTCGGATGTTTGATATCTCGCCAAGATAGACATAATAAAGTGGGTTTCATGACGATTCCTCCTTAAATTGTTGGCGTCGCTCAGAATGGAAGCGGAGACGAAGAAGCAGTGATCCTCCGAGTAAGACGACCGCTTGCGCCAAGAGCCAAATCTCCATCGACTGACGGAATAGGAATAAGGCGATGAGAAAGACGAAAAGTAGTGCCCAATACCATCGCAAGTATCGCTTGTTCCGCAATATAAATTGCAACATCGCCTCGTACTGAACGATGATGATGCCGATATAGGTGAAAATCATATAACGTACGAAATACCCTGCCTCGTCGTATCCTTGCCCAAAGAAGATTGGTACGACCGATGGGATAATCAAGAAATACAACACTGTAATGATGCCAAGGGCTACTAATAACAAGCGGAATACGATGCGTTCGAATGATAGGAACGAATCTGTTTCGGCTGCTCGACTCAGTCGTGGTAAGAGTACTTGGAAAATCGAGAGACAGACGAACAAGACGAGCTGACTAAAGCGTAGACTGACGGAGTAATCTCCGACTAACGATGGGAAGAACAAGGTGACGAGTAAACTATCGACCGAGAAGAAGAGCGTCATGACAATTTGCACATGAATGAGTTGGAACAAGCCATGAAACTGCTTGTCACCAGCCGTTTCTGGGAAATGCGTTTGCCAGATGCTAAGCCCATATGTGAGAATCATGCCAATCAAAATCCCAATCAAGGCGAGTGTAATATCAAGCTGTTCGAGAAAGATCCATGTGACGCCCACTTTCACAATCGCTTCGACGTAATAGGAAAGAGTGAGGGCATAAAACCGCTCATTCGCTTGTAAGACACCACGTCGGAATGACACGAGAATATGGAAAAATACTGTAACTGCAAGTAAAAAGAGGTTAATCCTAGATAAAGGAAGAATATATGGGATAAGTATAAAGAGTACACTGGATAAACCCATTGCGACGAGCAGGATGATCCGTTCGATATACCGATAGTCGGTCGCAATTTGTTGTCCCAAGTTTCGAGTAACGATCCATTGGACGGCGCTACCGATAATGAGTAGTAATCCGAGAAGAGCGAGATAGGCATTTAAGAGACCGTAGTCTTGACTCGTCAAACCACGGGCTAAAAAGAAGTGATAGGAATAGTTAATAATATTCAATAAGGCATCAAGGACGGGAAAAATGAGTAAAATCGAATAACGACTCATAACAGCTTTCATATCAACCACCTCTTTTAATTCGTCAATCCTTAAGGAGGACCATGTGATGGATAAAGGTAAAGTAGTGATTTTTACAGATCGACAACGAAACATTCCGTACGCTTCGTCTATCCCGCACTATGAGCTTATGATTTCTGAATCGAATCCATCTTCTGAACCAAAGATTTCACCAGAAATTCGTGCAATGAAAGATCATATTAAAGTATATGTGATTGATTATGTTGATTATGAAACCGGATTAACGATTGCTGCGGCGCTGCGCACCTATCATCCCCAGTCATCGATTTTATGGGTTGATGACGTTATTCGACATAGAGGGAACTTCCCCTTCAATCAATTGTTAGGGAATGGGATATTTAGAATATTCTATTATAGAGAAGAGTATGCAGATGAACTGTTAGCCGAAATTCAAAATGTTATTCATCCAGAATATGCTGTGAAAAAAGGGACTGTAGCCTTTATATTACCAATTTTCAATGAAGAGAAACGGTTTTCACATATTCATGCTTTTTTGACATCCCTTACCAAAATGATTGAACGAAATTACTTACATGGGTCGATTTATTTTGTAGATGATGCCTCTTCCGATCAATCGAAACACTTGTTACAGGAGTATCGGGATATCGTCATGAATGCGACGGACACGTTGTTCAAAATTGATTATTTGAAGATGTATGAGTTGAAGCAGAATACGAAAAAAGCAGGTCTCTTTATCGAGGGAATGACGCATATCTCGAGCGAATATTATGTGTTCGTCGATGCGGACAATTCGTTCAAAGTCGATGACATCGCTCAACTATTGAGCATCGCAGAAAATGATTATTATGATATCGTCATCGGCACGAAAGATTTGACGATTGAAGATCGGAGTCTCGTCCGAAAATTTGTCAGTTTCGCAAAACGAACGATTACAAAACCGTTCCTACCAAAAGGGGTGTCGGACTCACAGACGGGTCTCAAAATCATTAATCGCCGGGCGATTCCGCGGTTACTTCCTTATTTGAGCGCAACGAGCGGGTTCGCCATCGATTTGGAGATGATGTATGCCGCCAAAAAAGAACGCCTTCGTGTCTATCAACAACCAGTGACCTGTATCGAACGGGAGGGGTCTCACGTCGATCTCGTGAAAGATTCCATCGCATTTTTGAAGACGATGGCACTTCTTTTACGCCGGCAGCGGGCCGTCAATCGAGCCAGACGATAACATCACATCACGTACAAAGCCCACGTCTCTTATTGGACGTGGGCTTTGTTTGTACTCATTTGTGTGTAATCGATTCGGCAATCGAAGAGTCTGTCTCGGCATAGTCGATCGTGATGACGTCTCCGACGTGCAGTGCATCAAGGTGATTCTTTTTGCCGTCAACAATCGTCGAAGACGTGAGTATCACCTCTTGTAGCGCATACTGTTCTTCAGGGTCTTGGTCGGACGGAGCAATCAATAGTGTGTATCCTTCCCGGTCTTCAATCACACTTTTTTCATCATCAATCGTACAAGCACTAAGAATCATCATACAGCCTATCAACGTCGTGAGCGCTAGAGTCCGAATCATCATGCGTCATCCTTTCTTGAATCGATGTCGCATCCGACGAAGGAACGGCTCTTCTTGTCGCGCGTTCCAATAGAAGAGGAACGAAAGCGGTGTGGCGAGTAACAGGAGGACCATGCCTGCGAAGTACACGAGACGTAAGACGGCATTCACCTGTACGTCACTTTCGGAAGACATGTACAGTTGTGTCACGCCGTTCAATGCGACTTCACCACGCTGCGCCCCCTCATCTGTCAAGAGTTCAAACAGCGGGGACGGAGAGTCGTTTAACGTGAAGCGACCGAGCGAATCTTCGTGAGAGACCGTTCGTTTCATGACGCTTCGTGTCACATCGAGGGATTCTGCTTCTGTATTTGCGATTAGTGGACGTTCCGTCACTTCTTCGACGGTCACTTGATCGGTCAGGAGAAGGTGATCGTAGCGGACGACATTCAAGTTTTTCATCTCGAGTCTCCCGGCATTTTCAATATTTCCCCGTGCCCAAATATGAAGCTGCATCGAGGTGGTTCCCTCTGGCGGAATCAAAATCTGTTCATAGTGGTTCCATGTCGATTTACGATATTCTTCCACTTCGCTGATGAAGTCAGTCCCAATCACGCGACGTTCCTCGTCGAGATAGTACATCTTCACGTGACGATTTCGAATCTGTTCGCTTCGTGCGTCAAAAGCAACCAAATATTCTCGGTCTGGGAGTGCTTCGATTTGTTCCGATGCGAAGATGTACCAGTCACAAGAACAAGTCGGTTCGTAGGATGCGATAAACGTATCGTCTTCCACCGTTGACTCGAACATATCGTCTGTAATGGATACACAAGTCGCACACGTGGCGGCAGCCTCGGGTGTCGCAAGTGGTTCAGTCACCACAATCTCGTTCGGGTCGAACTTTCGTAAATCCTCCAGCTCGATTCGTGACGGCACGCGACTTTCCACAGCTAGTTCGAGCGTGTACGATCCCGGTTCCATCTCAAATGTATTCGGTGTCCAACGTTTCATAGTCGGGTGGACGCCGTCGAGTTCCTGAAGTTTGTACGGGAAATCACGACGCAAGGAATCATATGTGACCGTCTTCGACCCGATCTCGGTTTTTACATCAGGCAGTTGCCGCATCGCTGTGACATCGATTGTTTCTTCTTGGACGACATCTTCGTCCTGAAGGAGACGCAAGCGGACCGTCCCATCTGTCGACACAGGCGGTGTCAGATTGATATGGAATCGATAATTACCGGGTTCTGCCACATCAATCGTACGAGACAATGTGCCGGACGTGAGTGAGACACCTTTCCCGAAACTGAGCGACGGATAGTTACGCTCGGATTGGATTGTGCCGCTATAATCAAAGTCTTGTTCTCCTTCGAGCACCATGAACGTATTCGTTGGTGCTAGTACGTTTTCGAGAGATTGCTGTAAAGATGTCCATTCGTCTTCGGGCAGGAAGACGATATTTTGAATCGCGTTAAAACCGACTGTATTCTCAACGGTGATGGTCGTCTCTTCCGTACCGACATCATGTATCCCGAGCGGTACCCATTCAAGACGTGCACCCGTTTGCCGAGTCGTTTCGACGATTTGCTTGTCATCGTTGATGGTGACATCAAGCTGTCCGCCACTCTGATTCATCAAGACACGAGCGAATCCGATATAGCGACCCGGCGGTGTCTCTTTTGTGATGGAGAACGTATTCGGGACCATATGCGACTCGAAGCTCTCGATTTGTACATCGTGAATCCACCAATACGTCTTTCGTTCTGGTTTTTGATAACTCAATAAGTCGATGCGCATCGTCTCGGCCGCTCGTGGTGTCACGTATTCCCCGCGAAGGTGAATCCCGTCTAAATTTCCGGAATCTCTTGGTGCCACGACGTAGGTTTGGTCGATTTCTTCTCCGGACGCGTCAAAGAAGCGAACTTTGACGTGCAAGCGGTCGACGCCTCGACCTGATGCGATGATATCGAACCGATACGCGTTATTCGGGAGTGCCGGCAACAGACCGGACTTCGCGACTTGCCAAATATAGTTCGGGTCTCCTTTTGCGACCTCCGCTTGTAGAAGTGGTAAATCGTTCGTCGAAGACAACGGATTTGGGGACAGGTCAACGATATCCGGATTATCTGCTTTAAAGAACGTCTCGTCTTCGAGCATCGAGTTGAACGAGGCGACTTGCTTTGTGGGTAAGTCGTCGAGCTCGTACGGTGGGGCATCGATGCGGGCAGAAGCGAAAGATAATCCGACGCCGTCTCCGAAATCAAGGTCGAACGCAGGGTCTTTCACGCCTTGCGTCTGTTGATACCAACGCCAGTCACTGTTCGCGAAAAGAGTTTTGCCCCACGTGAGAAACGGGTTGGCGGAATCAATCGCTTCGAACGGCTTCCAGTAATAGTCGTCCGGAACCTGGCTGAGGAGCATATCTTTTTGCTCAATCATCTCAATCGCGTCACCTGGACGAATCCACTCAAAGTCGTCGCTATGTCGCTGTGTCGTGAATAGAATCGATTGCTTCCCTTGCTCATATCCAGGCAGTGTCCCATATGTGATGGATCGATCGATTCCGTAAGGCGTCACGATGAGCTGGGGCACGGTCCGGTCGGTGAGCGGGGCGACGACATCGAATAAGGTGAACAGTCCGACTTGTTTCGTCCGGAGTAAGTCACGTTGCGAGGCAAGCATCTCTAAGTTGAACTGTTGACGTTCCTCCATCCCTAAATATTCATCTCGATACGCGAACTGGTTGACACCGAACACTTTGATTAAGTTGCTCGCCTCGTCTGAACGTCCTGTGTCGAGGAGATACTGAAGGAGCGAAAACAGATAGCGAATCGCAGGCGTCGATCCTTCGTGATGGAACACCGTGTTTTCGAGAGAACTATACACATGGAAGTCCCCAGTCGGTTTGACCGTCTCACCGAGTGCGGGGTTTTGATTCCATCTCGGTGTCGCAACGCCGGTGATCGGCTGCGTCATCTCATCGGCAACAGGGAACTGAAGCCATTTCCCTTCGACCTCATCTTGGACGGTCGCATATTCTTCAGGCACATTGACAGGCTTATAAAAGCCTTCCATATAGACGGTACGATACGGATGAATAAAGAGTGTCAATGCGACAAAGCTGCCGATGAAAAGGATGCCGCGATAGAGCGGTCGGGGAATTGCCTTGGATTGTCTGGCATCGACAATTCCAATCCCAAGTGCGAGCAGTAGACTGTAACTGACAATCAACAGCCCGACAAGTTTATTTGGGTCACGGAACATCGGACCGATCAACGGTGTGTACGTGACGAGCGCGACGAATGCAGTTGCTACCCACTCATATGTCCCGGTCGCAAAGATGATCAGACCGACACCGAGTAAGCCGAAGAACAAGTGAATCGGTCGTTTATAGCTACCGAGAAAACCGATTGCGATGAAGAAGAGCAAGACACCACCCGCTACCCAAAACGTCAACGGTAGTGTATGCAAGTCAAACATCGGCCACCAGTAACTGATTGTATAGAGTACGTTCTCGATGGACGAGTTGCGACTGAACAACATCAACGTCTCGGTGACGTTAATATTATGTTGGGATGCCTGTGCTCCGAATAGAATGGAACCGACATACATAAAGAACCAGTAGCCGTTGAACAAGATGAACACGAATCCGACTGCCGTGATGAGTCGGACATAGTAGAAAATATAAGATTTGAACGGCAACGTCTTCCGTTCGGTCCAAAGCGTTTTGAGCACGATGAGCCCGAGCATGATCCCCATATAAATGGCTGAGAAGAAAAAGTAATGAATCCCGGCCGACATGAACATGAACGTCACAGACAATCCGGTGGCATCAATCCAGATTCTTGGGGAGAGTCGTTTGTCGAACGAGAAGTCTGGATCCAACTGACGGCGGAATTTCGGGTCGAACAAGTTGAAGAAGAGTAGGAGTGCGAACGGGAATAACGCATACCCGCATAAAAGGTAAATGTGTTGGATACGTGTGATGATCCATGGGTTCAACGCATAAAATAAACCGGCGAGCGTGAATGTCATGAGCGTCATCAATTGAAAATGTTTCGTGATATAAATCGAATGGAGTCGTTTGACGAGCGCATACATGCTGAGCGCCGACATAACAAGCAACGATAAAATGAATGATTTGATCAAAAACGGTCCAGATGCACCAAACAATAGACTCAGTCCATAAAGAGGCGCGATAAAGACGAGTCGAGGAACGTTCAACAATGTCGTCGTGCTCCATCGCTCATTCCAGGCACCAAAAATCTCTTCGATATAACGGTCAGACGATAGACCGAAAGCAATATCGCTAAAGACGACCATTCCCGGGGAAAACAGCGGGTACGCATAGACGAATATGCATAACATCATAATCGTCAAGGCGATGAGATCGTAACGGTACGTATGCAGACCGTTTCGTAGAGTGGATAAGATGCGTTGCAAGCCCGATCTGCCTCCTTTCATAACGTATGTCATCTATTTCGCCAAACGTCGGACTATCCCTGTCTAATCAAAAAAGAGACAGCCGATTCCGACTATCTCTTTATGACATGGAGTTAATAGATTGATGAAAACTCTTCCATCAAATTGAACGATATTGAGAAGGGGTCATTCCTGTTTTGTTTTTAAAGAGTTTACTGAAGTACTGCGGATATTCAAAACCTAGTGTGTAGGCAATTTCACTAACAGAATGTGACGTACTAAGAAGCTCGTTTTTGGCTCTATCGATTAACATATAATGAATATGTTCTTGTGCACTTTTCCCTGTTTCTTGCTTCAACATATCAGACAGGTAATCAGGGGACATCCCTATTTTATCAGCACATTGTTTTACAGTTGGAAGACCTAGATCGCTAGCTTTCCCGGAATCAAACCAATCTATGAGGTGAGCTTCAAACATTGATACAAGATCACTATTGTGAGCTGTCCTAGTAATAAATTGTCGACTATAAAATCTTTGGGAATAATTGAACAGTAGCTCTAGCTGTGACACAATGACTTCTTTCGTGAATACATCAATATTACTTGAATATTCTTCTTGAATTTGGTCAACTAATGCACTGATGATACTTTTTTCTTTTTCGGATAAATGGAGAGCTTCATGAACATTGTAGTGGAAAAAGGTATACTCAGACATTTTTTTTGCTAGTTTACTGTGACGTATCAGTTCTGGATGAAAGATCAACGCCCATCCGGAAGAGGTTGTATCATCAGTACTACTCATAGCTTGGTTGGGTCCGACGAACATCATTGACCCTTCACTAAAATCGTAAGTGTTTCTGCCATATTTCAACTGTCCGCAAGGGAAATCTTTTACACTTACCATATAAAAATCAAAAACTGCTAGTCCATCATTCTTTTCATTTGCACCTTCTTGAGGTTGAACATCCTCCCAATTGAAAATACTAATATGAGGATGTTTAGGCGGAGCTAGTCCAAGAAGCTTATGCATTTTACTTATTGATTCGATCCTAACAGTATTCATAATCATTCTCCTGATATGATTTATTTTTTCTTAAAATTCAATTCAAACGATTTTTAACATGGAGACTACCCATATTTATTATTGTGCCAGTTCCTTTAGTAAAGTATCAGCTACTAATTTTCCAAGTTGATCACATGCTCTAGGACTATCCCCGGAGTAGAGTTTTCGATCAACATGTACTGCGCCTTCAACTTTTTTATTAATAAAACTCAAACCTTGTTCAGAAAGTTTTTCACCTTGATACCAAGGTAGTTTTCCAGGCAAATATCCTAATGAAGGTGATTGTCTGTCAACACTGTCTGGGAAAATAGCCATCTTATAACCTCTGTATGGGTGAGGATCACTCGTATTTACTGATGCAGCCAAGAGTGCAGCCGGACCGTGGCAAACAGTGACCATATAACGGTCAGATTGATGAATCCAACGTATGAGTTTCCCAACATGTTCATTCGTTGGTAAACCAACCATCGAACCATGACCACCCGGTAAAAAGAGCGCTACATAGGGGGAGTCATCATTTAAGTCTCCGCGACCAACCATATCTTGAAGTGAGAGTGGTTGATCAAATTTCGAATTCTTTTCTCTCATAAATGCGAGAACTGCATGATCTTTTCGTGGGATCGACCATTGTTCTAGAACTGCCGATGAACCTGTTGGCGTCACTACATCAAAATCAAATCCTGCATTCGTTAAATGCATCAATGGAACTGCAGTCTCTTGAACGTTATTTCCAGTAGAAAATAAAGAACCGTTTTCCATCTTGAAGTAGCGTTCTTCCGTACAGAGCACTAATATTTTTTTATTCCCTTTGTATTTCCCGGCAACACGTTTGTTATGCGTGTAGCCACTTTTTTTATCCACACCTAACAGTATTCCGAGTGGTGAAGGAATAAATCCTCGACCATTTTTTTCTTTAGTTGGGGCAATTCCTAGCGCTTTCTTTACAACTGTTGCCATTGCGACTCCTCCTTGATTATAAACCGTATGATTTTCTCATATACTCTACAAATTGCTCATCTGTTTCACTTGAGTATCGATTTCCCAATGTTGCTCTCGCATCATTTCCGGATATATAGCGCAACTGGTCGCTACCATCTGTTGCTGCTTCCCAAATAACATCCGCTACCTCTTGAGGGTTTTGGTTTCTAGAAGTATCCATATTGGACATTGCTTCTATGAATGACTCTACAAGTGGTTGATATTCCTCTAGACTTTCATCATTTGAAAAAACAAAAGATCTTCCGCTAAAATCTGTATTCACTCCACCTGGTTCAATGAGTTTGACCCGAACACCAAAAAGGCGTACTTCAAAATGTAATGCCTCGGAAAGTCCCTCGACAGCCCATTTTGAACCATGGTATAGAGAACCAAAAGGGAATGCCATTCGTCCTCCGATGGATGATACGTTTACTATTGTTCCATCTTTGTGTTCTCGCATGATAGGTAGTACTTCTTTAATGACTTCAGCTAATCCAAATAGATTTACATCAAATTGTCTTCTTAATACATCCATCGGTGTAGCCTCTAGAGGACCATAAGCGCCATAACCTGCGTTGTTAATCAAAACATCTATTTTTCCAAAATGTTCTACTGTTTCTTTAACTGCACGCTTAATTGATTCTGAATCAAGTAAATCAAGCTTTGTGACAAGAACACCATCTCCTTCAAGGTCGGTGCCATCTTGTGTGTTTCTCATTGTAGCCACTACATTCCAACCTTCAGCCTTGAAACGCTTCGCCGTCGCCTTCCCAATACCACTTGACGCACCTGTAATGAAAACTGTTTTTTTCATATAAATCCTCCTTTTAAAAGTCCTATAACATTTCTTTTTATAAAATATTTTCAAAATGACATTTATTTATTCATATTATAATTTAGAAAAAAGTATGGCGTCTTATACGAATCTGATGAACTTCAATACAAATCCAGAATTTCAAATGATTTTCTGTACAACAAAAAGACGCTAATTCTCGAAACGTAAAGAGAATCAACGTCTTTTTAGACATACTGCAATCACTTTTTCGTACCAGTCCAAAAACTCGTTCACATAGGGCGAAGCAGTGCGCGAACGGGGCTTCCGTCGCCTTCGACAATCGGGAGAGGGACGGCGTTCAAGTCATAATCTCCCGGCAAGATGTCGTCTAGGACGAGCCCTTCTAATATATGGACGCCATTTCGTGCTAACGCATGATGGGCGCTCATCTCTTTGCTGTCAATCGCATCAACGGATGGCAAATCGAGTCCAATCAAGAAAATCCCTAGTTCCCCGAGGCGATCGGCAAGAGACGGCGTCAGTTCAGGAATCGTCTCTGGAAAGACGCGTTTATCTGGCCAACCATCTGTCTTCAAAATGAGACGTTCGACCCCGGTCAAGTCATGACCGTCCAAGTCAGAAGCTTCAATTTTAGACTTATGCGGCAGATGAATGACGCGTGCCGGACCAATATAGAGGGAAGGGTCGAGGTCGATGACGCGTTTTCCGTGATCATCGAAGTGGAAAGGTGCATCGATATGTGTTCCGACGTGTAAACTCATCGTCACTTTCCCGACATTGACCGAACCGCTCTGTGCCATCGGCCAAGCAATCTCGTACGAAAACTTCGTGTCTCCCGGCCATGTCGTCACGTCGGCATGAAGCGGTTGTGATACATCAATCCATGTCATTTCGTTCAGCTCCTCTTATAGTGATGTCCGGACCGTCCAAAGCTCAGGGAAGAAACGATGGTCGAGCACGCGGCGTAAGTAGTTCACGCCAGACGAGCCACCTGTCCCCATTTTCTGTCCGATGATTCGTTCCACAGTACTCATATGGTTGAAGCGCCACATCTGTTGCTGGCTACCGATATCGAGTAGCTTTTCACCTAGCTCATATAAGTCCCAATACGTCTCGACGTCTCGATAGACCTCGACCCACGCCTTCTCGACACTCTCGTTCCATTCCCAATCCTGTGTGACATCTCGTTCGAGCACGCTCGCATCAATCGACAGACCACGGCGATGCATTTCACGGACAGTCACATCATAAATGCTAGGGGCTTGAAGCGAGCCTTCGAGCAGTGGATACAGCTTTTCATCATGCGCATAAACACTGAGTGTGCGCGCGTTTTTAAAACCGAGCGCAAATTCGATTTGTCGGTTCTGGTAGGACTGAAAACCGGATGAAGAGCCGAGCTCGTCCCGGAACTCCAAATACTCTGCCGGAGTCAACGTCGCGAGGACGCCCCATGATTGGATCAGTTGCTGCTGAATCTTCGAGACACGGGCGAGCATCTTGAATGAGCGCTCGAGTTCCCCGTTCGTGATAGCGGTCGTGGCCGCCGTCAATTCATGCAAGATGAGCTTCATCCATAACTCACTCGTCTGATGGATGATGATAAACAACATCTCATCATGGTGGTCGGAAAGACGATGCTGACTCGACAAAATTGGGTCGAGCTGAAGGTAGTCACCGTACGACATGTCTTTCGAGAAGTCAGTTTGAATCGTTTTTTCCACTTTATGTTCCATACGTTCACTCATGTCGGTTCCCCCTTATGCGACCACTTCACGGACGTTCTCGAACGCCTCATATTCTTTGTCATCCATGATTTTCTTCAACGTTACAATCACGTCATACACATCGGTGAACGTGTTATACAGTGCGACCGGTGCGAGACGGATGATATTCGGTGCCCGGAAATCTGGGATGATATGATGTTTCTTCAATGCTTTACAGATGCGTGCCGCCTCTGGGTGCTCAAGGCTCAAATGGGCACCGCGTTGACGTGTGTCCGTCGGGCTGCCGATAAAGAATCCGTGTGGTGCCAGCATGTCTTCGATCAAATCTATCATATACGTCGTGAGTGCGAGCGATTTTTGACGAATCGCTTCCATTCCGACCTCATTAAACATCTCGAGAGCGCCAAGTTGCGGAGCGAGACTCATGACGTGTGGCGTCCCGATTTGGAACGCACCGGCATGCTCAGCCGGTGTCATCGTATGGTCCATATCAAACTGTTTGTCTTTGCGTGAACCGAACCATCCAGCGAGTCCAGGTGCCGTGCCGAAGTGACGTTCATGTACGAATAAACCGCCTACCGTTCCTGGACCACCGTTCAAATGTTTGTAGTTGCACCAGTAAGCGAAGTCGACACCCCATTCATGGAAGTCGTGAGGGATAGCGCCGACGGAGTGACAAGCATCGAATCCAATTAAAATACCGCATTCATGCGCCGCTTTCGCTAGACGAGACATATCTAAAATCTGACCGCTCCGATACAGGACGGTCGGTAACACGATGAGCGCAATCTCATCGGTCATCGCGGCAATCAAATCGTCTTCTATTAAGAAGCGTCCGTCCGGACTGTCCACTTGAACGAGATGTTCTGATGGGTCGAGCCCGCGTAGTTCGAGCTGACTCTTCAAAGCATAAATATCAGACGGGAAGGTGAGGGCGTCTGCCAAAATCTTCGTACGCTTGCCTTCTGGCTTAAAGAAAGAGGCGACGAGTTGATGCAAGTTCACCGTCGTCGAACCGGTGACCATAACTTCTTCCGGCTTTCCACCGATGAGCGGCGCATTCAGTTCGGCCAACTCTTCGGACAAGTTGAACCAAGGGTGACGCCCCGACATCCAACCGTCAATCCCGAGTTCTTTCCAGTCTGCAAGCGATTCAAGGAGTGTGCGCTCGGCTCGTTTTGATAAGAGACCGAGTGAATTCCCATCCATATAAATCCCGTCTTCCGGTAAATAAAACTCTTTCCGATACGATGCGAGCGGGTCTTGTTTGTCTAGTTGTTGTGCGTAAGCACGTGTGAAATCTTTCATGTCCCCATTTTCCCCCTTTTAAAGCTGTGTACGTTGTCAAAATCGTAGCAATCGGACATAAGGAAGTCAATAAACAACGAGGTGGCGACGACTCAAACAAAAACCGCTCAAGCATGATCTTGAGCGGTGAAGAATGCGCCTTACTTTATTTTTCGTACATTCTCTTGTCGAAGTAACTTGAATAGTGTGAAGACCATCAAGAGAAGAATAATCGTAAAGGGCAAGGCAGAAATCAACGACGCAGTTTGAAGTCCTTCTAAGCCACTCGCAATCAATAGGACGGCAGCGATTCCTCCTAATAGAACACCCCAGGCGATTCGAACAGGGAGGGGAGGGTTTAGACTTCCGTTTGTCGTCATACTACTGATAATGTAGGTGGCGGAATCGGCTGACGTGATTAAGAACGTCAAAATTAATAGAATCGACAAGACGGACAGGATGAAACTGAACGGGAGCTCGGCAAACGTCACAAACAAAGCGCTCGTCACATCCGCATTGACGGCTTCGGCAATCGACGTCCCTTCGAATAAATCTAGATGTAGGGCAGTGCCGCCGAATACGGCAATCCATAAGAGTGCGATGAACGGAGGAACGATGAGGACACCGACGATGAATTCACGGATGGTCCGTCCTCGTGAGACACGTGCGACGAACGCTCCGACGAACGGTGACCAGGCGATGGCCCATGCCCAGTAAAAGATGGTCCAATCCCGGACCCATGTCCCTTGCTGATATGGTTGCAAACGAAGACTATAGCGAATGAAATTTTGTAAGTAGTCACCTAGCCCAAGGGTGAGGGTTTCTAAAATGAAGATGGTTGGACCGGCAAAGAAGACAAAGACCATCAAGACGAGGGCGGTCCCTAAATTGATATTACTCAACCATTTGATGCCACGATCGAGCCCAGTCGTCGTCGATGTTAAAAAGAGAGCAGTCAAGACGACGATGATGGCGACTTGCATCCAAGCGGTGTTTGGGAGCCCGAACACACTGTTTAGGCCACCGTTGATTTGAAGAACACCTAAACCAAGTGACGTCGCGACACCCATGACAGTGGCGATGACCGCTAAAATATCAATCGTCTGGTTCAATGGTTGTTTGTACGGTCGTTCTTTGATAAGCGGTGAGAGGCTAGTCGAGATGAGTCCATCCGCATTACGACGGAACTGGAAGTAGGCGATGATCAGTCCGACAATCGCAAAGACAGACCATTGACTGACACCCCAATGGAAGAACGAATAAGCCATCGCAAGACGTGCTCCCTCAACCGTCAGTGCTTCCGTATCCGCGTACGGTGGCGTGAAGAAATGACTCATCGGCTCGGCAACACCCCAAAAGACGAGTCCGACACCGAATCCAGCGGAGAATAACATGCCGATCCAGGTGAAGAACGGATATTGTGGACGATCGTCATCCTTTCCAAGACGGATTTTTCCGTATTTACTGAACGCTAAAAAGATTAAAAAGAGCACAAACAAGAAGACGGATAGTAAATAAAACCAACCGAACGAGCGAGTCGTAAAGTTGAAAATAGATCCTGCGATCGAAGCGAATGTCGTTGGAGCGATGGCTCCGAATAGAACGAGTAAGGCGATCAAACTTGCTGAGATGTAAAAGACGCGATTCAAACGTGGCTTTTGTGTAGAATCTTTCATAGATGTCTCCTTCCAAAAAATATTATGTAGCACTAATAAACCGTTCCCTAATCTCCACATTGCAAACAGGAAGCGCGTTTAATCGTGTTTTGTGGAGTGGAATCGGGAAAAGAAACAAAGAGGAGGGAATGCTATGAAATTGATTGCTATTGATTTAGATGGGACGCTGTTATCGCGCACCGGTGTGATTACAGAGGCGAACCAAGAAGCGATTCGTCGTCGGCAAGAGGGTGGCGATATCGTCGCGATTTGTTCAGGACGCTCCATCCATGATATCGAGGAGCTATTGAAGCGAAGTGACCTCGTCTGTCCGATTTTGTCAGGTAACGGAGCAATCGGCTTTTATGAGAACGAGCGAATTTACTATCATGCAATGGACCGAACAGTTGTAGATGAGTTATGGGAGATTGCGAAGGCGGACGATGCGTACGTCGAATTTTATACAAATGCGGGTGTGAAGGTGCTCCGTTCGGGAAGCGACTTACTAAAGCGGGAACTTGATGAAGTATTGCCGCATGATCAATCGTTCACCCGTGAATGGGCAGAACGTGAGATTGAGATTCAAAATGAGCAATTCGGTCTGACGTATATGGATTCGATGGAAGACATCGACTTTGCACGAGATGAGGTGTACAAGGTGTTTGTCTACTCGTTCGATCGCCAAAAGCTACATCGTTTGCGCAAAATCTATGAACCACGGAACGATATTTTAATTACGACGGCGGGGTGGACGAAAATTGAGATTGGACACCCACATGCGAGTAAAGGGGCAGCATTAAAACAGCTAGCGGAACATTATCAGATTTCGATGCGTGATGTCGTCGCAATCGGAGACAATTTGAACGATGTGTCGATGTTTGAAGTGGCAGAGACGAGGATTGCGATGGGGAATGCTGTGGACCCGCTAAAAGATTTGAGCACACATATTACAAAAGATGTGGAAGAGGACGGGGTCGCTTACGCACTGACGCATTATGTGTAAACAGGATTATGGAGAAATCGTGAACGAGGGTTGAACCACGCTTAAAACGGATATTGTATACATGTAACCATTCACTTTCTGAAATGAGTCGGGGAAAGGGTAGGCACTTTCGTCACCTGTAGCTGATGGCAGAAGGCGGATGGGAAAGTCCATGTGAACGTGAATCGTGTATTCCAAACGATGATGCGTCGGCCTCTGCTTGCCATCCGAGCAAGCATACCAGACAGACTGTTTGTATAAGGAATTCCACATGATCCGCGTCAGAAGTGGACATCATAGGTGCCAAGTCCTGCCGTGCCCATTCAATCAAAACGGTCTACGAGTCACTTGTTCGATTTCATTTCGTTTGATGGAAGACGACTAGTGAGCCAATAGACAACGAACCGATTCGAATGATGCGTCACGCTGGCTTTGACATCTCTAGTCGAACCAAATCATAGATGGGACGGTCAATCGAGCGGGGCTTGGTTGGATGAAAGTCCGGGGACTAGAGAATCAAGAAAAGCGCCGAGTGAGGGCGCTTTTCTTGTGGTATCCTATGGGAGGAATGCAATCGATGGAGGGATGACATGCCAAAGCTATATTGGTTCGGGACGTTCCTTAGTGGAATGATTCTATTGACGACGGGAACGATGGAAGGTCTTTACCGTCTCCTCCCGATCGGGCTGATGGCCATCGCGGTCATCGGCTATTTCATACAGACTCGATTCGAGCAAAAGAAGCGGCGCCCTTGATTGGGTGCCGCTTCTCTTTATAGGGATTCGAGTAAACGTGTCATCACGTCATCGATTTCTATTTGCAGTGCATCGACTTGTTGCTGTAGCGCCATCAACTCATCAAGGTCGTTCAATTCGTTCATCTGCTCAAGTAATGCCTGGTGTTCCGCCTCTAATTGAGTCAAATGAGCTTCTTCGTTCATTGTAGATGAAGCAGATGTCGTCTGCTTCACTGATTTGGATGGTTTGACGGGTTCCGCTTTCGATTCCTCTTTTGATTCTTGTCCCCGTTTTTCGAGGGCATAGGCGACGTTGCCTTCAAATCGTGTCGTCGTCCCGTCAAGCCAATACGTGATCGGGAACAGCTTATTTAAGAAGTAACGATCGTGGGAGACGGTGACGACCGTTCCAGGGAATCGTTCGAGCGCTTCTTCAAGCGCCTCTCTCGATTCGATATCGAGGTGGTTCGTCGGCTCGTCTAGGACGAGGACATTGATTTCTTCATGGACGAGGATGGCGAGCATGAGTCGCATCTTCTCACCACCGCTCAAATTTGAGACAGGTTTAAACACGCTCGGTCCGTAGAACAAAAACTGGGCGAGGAGGTGTCTCGCTTTTCCTTCATCGACTGCAATCCGGTCTCGGAATGCTTCGATCAACCGATGTGATTCATCGAACGTGATATGTTGCGACAAATAACCGATTTTGGCTTGGTCGGCGCGCCTTACGGTTCCGGTTTGCGGCATGACTTCACCGAGTAACATCTTCAAAAGTGAAGATTTCCCACTCCCGTTCGGTCCGACGATGGCGACACGTTCCCCATGCCCCGTATAAAAGTGCACGTCTTCAAATAAGGGACGGTCATAGACGAGTGTCACATCACTCACTTCGAAGACGTCACGTCCGGTCCGACCGTTCGTCGTGAAGTGGATGTTCGGTTGGTCGGCTTCGAGTTGTGGTTTCTTGATTCGTTCAATCCGTTCGAGTGCCTTTTCCATCGATTTGGCGCGACGATAAAATTTTTCGTTCGGTGGATGACCTTCGTTGGCCCATTGGCGCAATTGCCGAATCGTTTCTTTCATCTTTTTAATCTTCTTTTGTTGCTCGGTATACGCATGGAACTGGTCGAGTAGCTGTTTTTCTTTTTGTGCGACGAAATCCGTATAGTTGCCAGGATAACTCGTCAATTCCCCGTCTTCACATTCGACGATTCGCGTAGCAACCACATCCAAGAAGACGCGGTCATGGGAGACGATGAGGAGCGCTGAGGCATAATCCCGTAAATAGGATTCGAGCCACGTCATCGCTTCTAAATCCAAATGGTTCGTGGGTTCGTCCAAAATGAGGAGCTCTGGCTCTTGAAGAAGCGCCAAGGCGAGACCGATTTTCGTTCGTTCCCCACCGCTCAACGTATCGAACGGTTGGTCCACGAACGAGGTCAGCTTTAGCCCGTCAATCATCGCACTGATTTTTGATTCGTAGACGTATCCGCCCGTATGTTCGAATTGTGCTTGGACGGTACCATACGATTCGAGGAGACGTTCGAGTTGTTCAGACGTCGCCATCTCTTGCTCGAGACGAGACATCTTCTCGCGAAGACGAAGCACGTCCTCGAAGGCAGTAAGGAGCACGTCGCGTCCGCTATGACCGGGATAGTCGGGAAGTTGAACTAAATAGCCGATGGAGAGTCGCTGCCGACGGTAAATCGTCCCGGCATCATGCTCTTCAGAGCCGACAATCATGCGCAACAACGTCGTTTTGCCACTTCCGTTTCGGCCGACGAGCCCGACTCGTTCATTTTCGTTTATCAATAAATTCGCATCTGTGAGAACGGTGTGACCACCGTATTGTTTTTGAATGTGTTGAAGATCAATCAACATAATAGGTTCCTCCTAAGTTAGGGCCTATCAAAAAAACCGAGCGCAAAGAAGCGCTCGGTTTAAGGAGAGAGGCGCTTTGTCGTATATTCAGCAATGTCTAAAAAAGGACAGACGGGTCCCTTGATTAAGCGACATCGTGAAAAATCGCACGCAAAATGTACAAATGTTCTGTTGTCCAATGCGTACGTCCGACAAAATTCACCTTTCTCCCTCCTTTCCATTCATCTATGACTTAATTGTAAGCGTTTTTCATATGGCTGACAACGAAAATAGAGGAAATCGAAGCGAAGGCGTCGTATATAGTCGCCATTGAGGGGGCGAGAGCATGAGGAAAGAATGGTTAGGGGCACTCAGTTTAACACTTGCGGCGAGTATATGGGGCGGGATGTATGTGGTCAGTAAATATGCGCTCGCCTATATCGAACCGTTCACATTCGTCTGGTTACGATATGCGGTCGCATTTACCGTGTTATTCGTTGTCTGGCTTCGGTTTGGACGGGAATCGATTCGGCGGACGGATTGGAAATGGATCGGACTCGTCGGTGTCATCGGGTATGTCGCCTCGATTTCGTTTCAATTTATCGGGACGAAGCTATCGGATGCGCATACCGGATCTCTCGTGACCGCAGCGACGCCGGCGTTTATGGTCTTATTCGCTCGAATTTTGTTGAAGGAACGATTGACCCCAGTCAAAATCGGGGCGCTCGGACTGGCGACGGTGGGTGTTCTCATTGTGGTTGGTTGGGAAGGGGAAGGGACGTATCGATTAGGTAGTTTTATACTCGTATTAGCCGCCGTGACGTGGGCACTCATGTCCATCTATGTAAAAATCGGAACACAGACTTTATCGACGTTGACGCTCACTACGTTTGCGATTGGAGTCGCCTGGTTGTTGATGACCCCTTTGATGAGTATGGAGGTCATGCAAAACGGCTTTCCGGAATTGAATGGTGTCCTTTGGCTCAGTGTCCTGTATATCGGTATCGTATCGACGGCAGGGGCGTTCTTCTTTTGGAACAAAGGGCTTGAGTTGATGGATGCGAGTGTCGGGTCACTCTTTTTCTTCTTTCAACCATTGGTCGGAGGGACGCTCGGATGGCTCGTCTTGAATGAGACGCTTCATCTGAATTTCTTTATTGGTGCCGGTTGTATCATGACGGCCGTGACGTGGTCGACGCTCGCAGAACGACGACAACAGCTGCCCATTTCAGAACGCAATCTTTGACGACAAAGCGGTCGCCCTCTAAAAATCGGGGCGACCGCTTTTGATTAAAAGCCGTGATGATCGAGCTTGTCTTGTTCGCGTTTAATTTCGAGTTGGAGACGTTGGATGGCAAGTTTCTCTTCCTCAATTTTCAAACGACGTTCTTCGACACGGGCTTCTCTCGTTTTAATAATCGTGTTGGCACCGACCGACGAAACGACGATCACCATGACCATAATGTAGAAAAAGAAATCCATATGTAGCCCTCCTCTATTTGATTAGATTTGTGACAAGTCGCTGTGTCTCGAGGGCGACACGACCGTCTGTTTGAATCGGCGTATCATCGATGAGCGCAGAAAGGAAGTGGTCGATTGCCCCTTGGAATCCTCGCTGGGTGAGTGTCGTGTCCCACGATCCAAATATTTCGACTTCATGTCGTCCATCTTTGAAGCGATGTAACGAGATCATCTCATCCACAGACAATCGCTCTCCGTCACGAACGATGGAGACGTGCTCATGGTTCGCGCCGGCCGAGCGATGCATCGATGTCGTGTGCATCCCATGCTCATCTTGCCAAACGTGGCGGGCGAAGCGGAGTTCCTGTTTGGCATTAACCTCGACTTGACCAGAAACAAGTCGAAGCTCGTTTCCGGCGAGGAAGCGTAACGTATCGACGACATGTAGATAGTCGTCAAGTAGCGTGAACGTCGCATCATGAGGACCGATGCCGTCTTCTCGATGTTTCACCACATCAATCATATGCGCAGGTGACTCCTGTTGGAGACGTTTGTACATCGGGGCGAAGCGTCGATTGAATCCGACCATCAACTTGCGACCGAGCCGTTCGGCTTGCTCGACGAGTTGTTCCGCCTCATCCAATGTTGCTGCGAGCGGCTTATCGACATACACGTCGATTCCGTGCTCTAGTAAATACGATACGACGTCATAATGAGTTTCAGTCGAACTATGTACGAAGGCCGCATCGACCGATGAGGTGAGTTCACTTAGCGTATCGAAAGAGGTCATCCGATACGTTTGGCAAATGCTCTCCCGTTTAGATTTATTCGGAGAAAAGGCACCGATCACGTCAATACGTGGGTGGTTCGCGAGGATCGGTATATACGCTTTTTGGGCAATGTTTCCGAGTCCGACGATCCCGATTTTAGGTTTTTGCATCCTATCCACTCCTTTGGTCCATCATAACAAAAAAACCGGACGGCAGATGCGTCCGGTTAGGGAATTATAAACTTGCGCTTAAGACGATTTCACCTTCTGGTGTCTCGTTTCCACGGTTTGGTTCTTTCGTGACGGCGACCGTATCCCAGTCGACGTCGACTTCATCCGAGTCGAGCGTATAGATGACGGTCCCGTTGCCTTTATCGTCTGTGACAAAAGCACCGGTCGGGATTGGGGCGTTATCTTTTAACAGCCACACTTGATACACTTCATTGTCGTCGAGTGAGGCTAAGCCGTTCGTTTGGACAATCAATTGAGTCGTACCGTCTTGCTCTGCAAGATAAGCGGTCCCTTCCGATTCACCCTCAAGTGGAATCGTTTCGGTCAATGCGATGCCAGGTGAGTCGGGTTGATTGGTGAGCAGATACCCGTTTCCGATCAGAGAGAGAAGGAGTGCCGCGGCAAGCGTAACCATCCCCCAGACAGGTACTTTCCGTTCTCGTTTTGTTTTGAAAGGTGTGACAGGTGGAACGGGATCAGATGTCACAGAAGATGTTACAGGTTCATTGTCTTCTTCTTCGAATACACGATCGAGGACACGTGCTTTCATGCCTCGGGGTGGTTCAATCGGAGTAGACAAGAACGCGACGCCACCGACGAGTGCTTCGAGTTGTTCGAGCTCTTCTTGACAATCTTTACACGAAGCCAGATGTTGTTCAAATTTCGCTCGCTCATCTTCTGATAGATGTTGGTTGAAATAGTCAATCAATTGGTCGCATGCGTTCATTGTTCTACCTCCTTTCCGATGAATTCATGGGATAACTGTTTCCTCAGTTGCTTCAGCGCCAGTCGGACCCTTCCTTTCACTGTACCAAGCGGGATACCACATGCATCAGCGATCTTCTGCTGACTCAACCCTTGGAAGTACATGAGTCGGACGACTTGCTGTTGTTCGGCCGGAAGTGTTGCCATGGCCGTCTCGATTTGAGCGCGTTCTTCTTGCCACTCCACTTCTTTTTCAACGGATGGTGACTCAGAAGGGATGGCCTCGGCGTAGGACTCATCTAATTGTAAATCAGGTTTACGCTTTCGAATCAAGTCGATGGCCACGTGGCGGCTCATCGTAAAGAGCCAAGACCTGAATTTGCCTTTCGAGTCATCATAGACGCCACCGCCGCGCCACAACTTGATAAATACTTCTTGCATGGCTTCTTCGGCTAAATCGCGATCCTTTGTCAGCTGTAGAACAAAGGCGTATAAAATTCGCTCATACCGATCATACAATATTTCGAGCGCTTCTTTGTCCTTTTGTCGGACACGCTCGTATAATTCTAAGTCAGTCATAACATACTCCTTTGCGCAGAAGGGATGTCCCTTGTATTGATCTAACGGACAAAATAGAAAAATGGATGACTATTTTGTGTGACTATTTATTGAACATGTTGATGATTGGCTTGGAAGTCTCGTATAAATGAACAATCGTAATTTCTCTAAAAAGGTATAGGTGATGGCGCTCAGTCCTACCGCTGTCACGAGCATCAATCCGATAGCAATCAAGGGAGAACTGACCGTTATCCAAAAGAAATAGGATCGAATGCCGAGTAGAAAAGCGAAAACAATGAAAAATCCTGTAATCAGGCTACTCACTTGGCAATATACTTGAAAGATACGTTGAATCATAAGATGCCTCCTCTGTTTCATTGTACTATAGGAGAAAGAGAAAACGATAAGGAGACGATACGATGAAGCGATTTACGAATGAAGGAAACATTCTCATTTGTTTTGACTTTGATGAGACTTATTTTCCTCATGCATGTACGCCAGCTCAATTGGCATCCGTGCGTCGTCTTGAAGATTTTCTAGAGCGACATTCCTCCAAATTTTCGACAATGTGGGTGACAGGAAGCTCTCTGGCGTCATTACACGAAAAAGTAAAACGGGCGAATCTTCGCTTTTGGCCACATCGAATTGCTTCGAGTCTTGGGACGGAGCTCTATCGAATCGGTTCGGACGGGACGTTTGTTGAAGATAGGATGTATCAACAGTCGTTCCCGAGCGATTTTGTGTCTCGAGTGGAACGTATCGTGTCACAAGTCGAACAAATGAGGATCGGTCTGGAAGAACAGCCAGGGAATGGGACAAGTCCTTGGATTCGGAGTTATTACATACGTCATCAACAACGGAAATGGAGAGAAGGCGTCCAAGTGCTAGCTGATGAAGAGGGCATTGCTGTCAATATTAGTCGATGCAATCCGAAAGCGGGTGACCCTGCTGATGCATTCGATGTCGATTTTTATCCGAAGCATGCGGGGAAAGTATCAAGCCTAGAATATGTATACGCCACTGCTTCCTTTTTACGAGAAGATACGTACGCTTTTGGTGACAGTGGGAACGACATTGGCATGTTGAAACATGTCGGGAACGGATACTTAGTGAACAATGCGACCGAACAGGCGAAGTGGTTGCATTCAACGGTGACAAAAAAGCCCTATGCAGAAGGGATTTTAGAAGTGCTCGAAGCAGATGTCTCTTCTTTCATATGATGCATGATGTGTTCTAACGAACGCATAAGGGTTGCACGAACGGTTTCTGTATGGGGTTCGAAGTTGAGGCGTTGTTGCCAGACTTGACAAAATAAGTCCGTCAAAGCTGCCTCAGCAGTTGCGGGATGGTTATTTAGATGAAGCGCATATCGATAGAGAAGATTTTCATAGCGGGCATATAAATGTTCTAGGGCTTGTCGATTTTTTAAACGAATTTGATCGATTAGGCGCTCGTCGAGTGTAGGAAGCATATGCAACTCCTTTCGCATGGAATGAGGATTCAACAGTAAAAAAGAATAAGGAACTTTACTTGGATAAAGCATCCTTTTTCTTATTTCACTAATTTGAGGTCATTCAAACAAAAGGATGTGAAAAACGGCAAACGAATATGCAACTACTTACCCATTCAAAACGTGTGATAGCAATTCGGACAAGTCTGTGCATCTCCTGGAGCACGTTTAAACGACGTTTTGCACTTCGGACAAGTGACGGTCTCACTCTGTTGATTAAACAAACTGCCACGGTTGAATAGAATATTGCGAAGGTTCGGTAACGCGAGTGCGGCGAAAATCATCGCGCCGAATAAAAAGACCGCTAAAATCAGTAACAAAACATAGGTCATGGTCTTCTTTCCTTTCTTGTTGAATTTCCTTCATCATAATCGAAATTTGAGTAAGCGAACAGCTTATCCATAGAAACAAGAACAAATGTTCTGTATAATGGAGTTAAAGGAGGGGAAAGCAGGATGAGAGAAGAATTGTTACGATGGATGCGTTCGGGTCTGGTCACGGAGATGGTATATGTGGATCGACATGGGGCGTTTTCAAAACGGCGGGTCAAATTGATTAAAATGCAAGGGGAACATGTCGTGGCGTGGGATTTGAATAAACGGGCCAGACGAACGTTTCGAATCGAACAAGTTCTTGCCTGTCTTCCTATCAACGAACGAGTGAGAAAGCGGAAGGTGGAGATTGGATGATCGCCTTACCGAAATTAGCTGCACCAGCCCGAAGAGCTCTGGCGTCAAAAGGAATCGAGTCCTTAAGTCAACTGTGTCACTATACGCGTCATGAGGTGGAAAATTGGCACGGAATCGGACCGAATGCCATCAACATCCTACAAATGGAGTTAACCAAACATCATCTCGCATTCAAAGAAGAGGAACCTAGTACGTGAAAGTGACGTCTAGGTTTTTTTCGTGAAGTGATTGCTTTTCATTGAAAACGGGAAGTAATATATTTGTCATCTCAATTGCCGTTAAAATCTAGTAACATGACGATAAGGTTTATACACCTAGCGACACCCATGAGAAAGGACGTACACAGCATGAGAACGAAACGTTTATCCGCCATTTTACAAAATGAGATGGATGACATGAAGCTTGATCCATGGGTGACCGGAGTCGAAACAGACTCCAGGAAGGTCAGTTCAGGGAATGTCTTTATTTGCATTCGTGGCTACACGGTCGACGGACACAAGTTTGCGGAAGACGCCGTGGCCAATGGTGCGAGTGCGGTCATCTCAGAATATCCACTCGATCTCGATGTACCGAATGTGGTTGTTGCCGATACGAAGCAGACGGCAGGAGCGGTTGCGAGTGTTTTTTATGACCATCCGTCTCATCGGATGCGCATATATGGTGTGACAGGAACGAATGGAAAAACAACAACAGCGACACTGACATACGATTTATTACGTCTTTCAGGACAACGCGCCGGAATCGTCAGTACGATTGGCGCTCGTTTTCTTAATCAGACGATTGAAACGGCCAACACGACTCCAGAAGCCGTCGTCTTACATCGTATTTTAGCGGATATGGTCGATGCTGGTGTCACGGATTGTGTGCTTGAAGTGTCATCACATGCGTTGATGGAAGGCCGCGTGGCCGGAATCCATTTTCATGCAGCCGCCTTTACAAACTTGACGCATGATCATTTAGACTACCATCGTTCGATGGATGAATATGCCCGGGCGAAGGCGCGATTGTTTGAACAGGTAGAAGTGACGAATGGTGATGCGATCGTGTTAAATGCGGAAGACCAGGCTAGCCGAGTGATGGCTGAGTTTGCACCGACGCGCCGAGCCATTATGTATAGCACGAGAGAAGAAGTAGAAGCCGATATTCAAGTCATTTGGCGAGAGGATACGGTTCTTGTTCATATGAAAGAATTTAAGCTAGAAGTACCCGTGCGATTTATGGGTTCGTTCAATGCGGCGAATTTGGCAGCAGCGATTGGACTCGTCTCGACTTCTGATATGGCGCTTCGAAAGATTGTCTTGAATGTACCAGGACTGACGTTACCAAAAGGACGTCTTGAGCGCCTCGACACAGAGGATGCCGAAATCTATATCGATTATGCCCACACCCCAGACGGTTTAGAGAAGTGTTTGTCCACGTTACAACAAGACGATGGGTCTCTCGTCGTCGTCTTAAGTGCGGCAGGAGACCGGGACCCGACGAAGCGTCAAGATATGGGGCGCATCGCGAGTCAATATTCGAACGAGATCATCGTCACCGTACATGACGTCCGTATGGAGAACCCGAAACAAATCGTTGATGATTTAGTAAAAGGACTTCAGCCGAACGTGAATTACGTGACGTTTGAAGCGAGAGAAGATGCGCTTCGCCATGCCGCGATGCAAGCATTAAAAGGGAAGCGAGTCGTTGTCGTCGGTAAAGGACATGACCACGTCGAGCGAATCGGTCGACATTCGATTCCATTCAATGAATCAACTATTCTATTGGAAGAATTGAAAAAACAAAAAGGGCAGGAACCTGCCGTTTAACAAAACGATGACGTTTGTCATCGTTTTTTAATGTGTGAAGAGCATCAAGGAAGGTAATACATACTAGTGTAGTAGAATTGAAGGAGGAAAATAGACATGTCAGTTTTGTACAAAGAATTTACAAATGATGAAGAAGTCGTTACCGCCGTTCAATCAATGAAATCAAATGGGGTAGATGAGTCGAACATTTACGTCATCACACATGACGATGACCGGAGTAAGCGCGTTGCAGACAATGCGGATGCGAACACGGTTTCGGCAAGCGATGTCGGCTTGGGGACAGCCGCTAAAAACGTGTTCCGGAAAAAAGGGGACGAACTTCGCGCAGAGTTCCAGGAACTTGGCTTCACGAAAGACGAATCGGAACGTTTAGAAGAAAAGTTAGATCAAGGAAAAGTGCTCGTCGTTGTGAAAGATGCACCGGCCGGCTTTACCATCTAATTCCACACCATGGAGAATAGAGAGAAAAAGAGGCTGAATCGCCAGAGCGATTCAGCCTCTTTTGATGTGGTTAGCGTAAACGGACAACGGTGCGACCGCTCAACTCGCCGCGCATCATCGCCTCTGCGTGACGTGGGACATCGTGTAACGGAATCTCATGGATCATGTCGTTCAACACTTTCGGATCGATGAGTTCTTCAAGGCGTTCCCATGCGTTCGTACGGCGTGTCATCGGCTGCATGACCGAATCGATTCCAATCAGTTTCACCCCGCGTAGGATGAACGGATAGACGCTCGTCGGTAAATCTGCTCCTCCGACGAGACCGCATGCGGCGACCGCACCCTCGTAACGTGTTTGGCTTAAAATGTTGGCGAGGGTATTCCCGCCGACCGAATCGATGGCGGCATCAAAACGTTGTTTCGCCAGTGGACGAACCGGTCCTTCTAATTCGCTTCGGTCGATGATGGTCTCGACACCGAGTGAACGTAAGTAAGGTGAATCTGTTTTACCAGTAGAGGCGACGACGTGATAGCCAAGACGGCGAAGCAACGTGATGGCGAAGCTCCCAACTCCACCCGTCGCGCCTGTGACAAGCACTTCTTCACCCGGACGAACACCGGCATGCTCGAGTGCGTCAATGGACAACATGGCGGTGAGTCCTGGCGTTCCGATTGCGATGGCGTCCCTCATATTCATCCCTTTTGGTAATTTGACGAGCCAGTTACCAGGCACTTGGGCGTATTGACTGAAACCGCCGAAATGACGCTCTCCGATTCCGAAACCAGTGGCGATGACCTCATCGCCGACTTTGATGTCGAGATGGTCCGATTCGACGACGGTGCCTACGAATTCACAACCTGGAATGAACGGGTAATGGCTCACGATTTTACCTGATGACGTTAATCCGAGTGCGTCTTTATAATTCAATGCGGAGTAGTGAACTTCCACCAAGACGTTCCCATCCTCTTCTTTTGGAAGCACGTCAGCTTTTACTTCTTTCACTTCGGCATGAAGGTGTTCATCGTGCTGGTCGAGCACGAGTGCTTGGAATGACTCATTCATCTGCATAACCTCTTTTCCTATGGATGTTCTCACTCTAAGACTCTTTCCCGTACAAAATAAAATATATGCACGAATCTTTAGGGGGAAACGGGTAGAGAGTGGTACAATAGAGGGGATTCAAATTGCGTAAGGAGGAATGTAGTATGCGGCACGATGACTATGAGTTTGACGATGTAGAAGTAGAAGAAGGCGAATTGTTCAACGTATACGATATTCTCCCGCCAGACGGAACAATCCTCGAGATGGCAACCGCTGAAGAAATGGTTCGGGCGGCCGAATTAGAAGCGAAACACCATGCGCTTCAACGACTTCAGGACTCAAACTTCCAGCTATCAGGTGTTTCGTTTAAAGAACTCCTGACAGAATTTGAACGGTTTGAGCAAGAGTCAATGGAGTTTTGGACAGGGGTATATAACCGGTTACGCATTCCTTGGGCGTGGACGATTCGAATCGATGTGGCCAATGGACCGATTCACGTCGTGAATGATTGCGATATTTTTATCGACGAAGATGACTTTGAAGAATATGATGTCGACGATTTATTAGATGAATACGAAGAAGACTGAATCAAAAACGTCTTTCCCTCATTCAGATGGGAAAGACGTTTTTTTGTCGTGAAACAGGTCGCTACGTACTCGGGCAAGCTCAGTTGCTCCGAAAAACAGTCCGACACTACACAATAGTGCGACCCCGCTCACCATCGCCCCGACGACAGCGGTATCCCCGATCATCGTGAACGACATCGTTAAACTGAACAAGCCAAATAACAGTAATCCTCCGGCAATGGTCTTCATCATGATCCACCCTTTCACATGTCTATGAAAGTAGTGTAGACGGTTTATCGGCAGTAGGGTGGTTTTATTTTTGACCAGGTAAATTATTTGATTAAGTCATAAATCGAATACGTCTTGCCATTTTCAAGGGGACGGTCAATCAACTGTTCGGCGAATACACGCGCGACCGTCTCGGGAGAACGTAGGCGTCCTTCTGTTTCGTATGAACGGAATTGTTCGAGGTCCGCGAACGCCTCTTCCGAAGAAGAACGAATCTCCGCTTGCATCGACGTATCCATCACACCGGGATTAAAGAGCGCCGCGCGATGCGGTGTACCGTCGAGTTCAAGTGCCAGCGTTTCCGTGAAATGGTCGAGTCCAGCTTTCGTACCACAGTACGCGCTCCAACCTGAAATCGGACGTTTGGCCGCACCAGACGTCACATGAATCAACTCGGTCGGTTTGTTAAAAGAGAGGACCGCATTCGCTAACAGCATCGGCGCGAGTAAGTTGGCGTGAACATGCGCCGTCACTTTCGTCCCATCCAACTGTCCGACACGATGAATCGGTTCGATCCATGCTGCATTTTGAACGAGAAGGATTGAATCGGCACTCTCGAATAGCGGAGTGATTTCTTCGATGGCTGTCTCGATTCCTGAGACGTTTGAGAGATCCACAGAACGTTGTTCGAACGTGACGTCTTCTGCCTGTGAGCGTGAGAGTCCGACAACTTCGTAACCTCGAGATTGTAGTTCTTGGGCGATGGCACGACCGAGACCACGCGATGCCCCAGTGACGAGAGCGAGTTTCATATATATTCCTCCTATTCGTGAATGGTTTTCCGAAACCCGTAAAACGGACGGAATCGTAGTTTTTCATAGTATGTGTGCGAAGATGAGCTCGCCAGCATTTCAAGACGCGTTTCGGGGTATAGCGCATGGACATGTTGGAGAATCTGTTCACCAAGACCACGTTTTCGATAGGCAGAAGCGACCAATAGTTCACACACATATAGACTGACTGTCGTATCGGTCAATCCACGCAAATAAGCGATAATCTCCCCATGATCAGACTCCATGACGTAGGTGACGTTCGATTGACGCCATGCTTCACGGGTCAATTCATGTCGTTCAACGAGCTGAGTCCAACCCTCATCACGATTGAGTCGCTGGATGTGTTCAAAATCTTGTGAGACATATGGACGGACCTTCATTCGAATTTCTCTCCAATCTGTGTTTCGATTTGCTTCATCACGTCGAACGCGCCATCGGACTGATTGGCACATACGACAGAAATGATATCGGTTTCCGGATAGTAACCGGAATGAAAACTGACACCCGGGTCATATCCCATTACATGATATTTAAAGATATCCCCTGTCGCATGATGCTGAATCCAAAGTCCATATCCATAGCTCCCACCTCGGTCATTGACGGTGACGTGTGGTGTGAGGAGGCGCGCCGTGGAAGACGCATCAAGAAGTTGATGTGAAAGCAATGCCTGCCAAAATCGGGTCATGTCTTGAACGGTCACAAAAGCCCCACCGTCTGCTCCGCCCTTAATTGGAATCGCATATTGATTCGTACGCCACGTTCCGTCCTTGTGGTCGATATAGCCGAGCGCTGTGTTAGCAGGCAAGGCATCGAGTGAGAAATATCCGGAATCGCTCATGCCGGCAGGCTGAAAAATCGATTGCTCGACATAGTCGGTGAAGGATTGCCCGGTCACTTCTTCGACAATCAACCCTAACAGGATATACCCCGCATTGTTGTAAGAGAATCGGGAACCTGGTTCATCCCGCATCGCTTTTTGTTGAAAAAACGGTAAAAAATCACGTAGCTGTCGAAGCCGATACATCGGAACATTGCGCCATAACGCTTCGAAGTCGTCAGAGACGGACTCATCAAAATAGTCCGGGATGCCCGACGTATGGGTCAACAGCTGATGCACCGTGACTTGGGACGAAATGTAAGGCAAGTCGAGTGTCTGAAAGGACTCAAGTGAAGTTGAAAAAGAGAGTCGACCTTGTTCGACTAACTGACAAATGGCGATTGCCGTGAACAGTTTGCAGCCAGAAGCGATCCCGAACCTTGTCGTCACGTCATGTTGAATCTGTTCGGAACGATTGGCGTAGCCAAAGGATTGATGAATGGACGCGCCTAAGCTCGTAACGGAATAGACGCCAGAGAACGTTTCGTCTACTGGTACATGTGTAAAGTTTTGCAAAAGAACCTCCATAGTGTGAGTCATCAAGTACTTCGACTATATCATGTACCTCGAGATCATCCATAAATTTACTCAATATTCAAAAAAACATTTACCAAATAACAGGAATTGAAACAGGTGTCTGACCTCGAACGTGGTACGATATGGGCGAATAGAGAGGAAGTGTGTTCAATGACGCTATTCTTTTTAGGGATACTCGTTGGATGTTTGATTGTTTTGTGGCTACATAAGCGTCAACGGCTACAACCACAGACGCTTTCGTTCATGCATTTCGGGAACCAAACGAAAGATGTTATCTATATTTTTGAAACGAAACCGATGTGGCGTTTTCGGTATATCAGTCCTTCCTTAGATTTATATTTGGGGGAAGGGACGGTCATGCGTAGTTATGCAGATGCGCAGGAATGTTTCCGTAGAATCCATCCGGATGATCGACGGCTGTTGCTAGACAAAGTGATGGGGCGTGTCGACTATGAAGAAGCGATTCTTCAACGGTGGCGTACGAATGAAGGCACCTATGTATGGTTTGAGGAGTATACGACTCCGATTTATGAAGACGGTCAAATTGTGGCGGTTCAAGGTGTGATTCGAAACATCGAGGCGGCCATGACCGAGCGTGAGCGTCTGCTGTATGAGAGTCGGCATGACAGTTTGACCGGTGTCTTCAATCGTCGGGCGTTTGAAGAGACAATTGGTCAAGCGGAAGGAGTGACCGACGTTGGGATCATCGTACTCGATGTGAATGATTTAAAAATCGTGAACGATGAGGAAGGGCACTCTGCCGGTGATTGTTTATTGAAGCGTGTCGGTAGCCTCCTTCAAACCATCGAGTCCTCTGTCTATCGGATTGGAGGAGATGAGTTCGTCTTGTTTCTTCAGATGATGTCGGAAGAGGCGTGCAAGAAGATGGTCTGTAAAATCGAAACGACATGCAGGAAAGAAGGAATCTCAGTTGCCATCGGGTTGGCCTGGTCAGCTTACCCAGAATCGATTGAAGTACTCTGGCAAGCAGCAGATGATGCGATGTATGAACAGAAGCAGCAACAAAAAAGAGATCTTCTTGACGTCTAGTCCAAGAAGGTCTCTTTTCATTAGCTACTCGCTTCCTCTACTTCAGATGGCTCTTCACCCAAGTTGTTGAGATAGCGTTCATATCGTGCGAGTCCATAACGATAGGATGCCCATATCAGAAGGGTCGTTACGGCAATGAGTCCAATCGTCAATGGAGCGAACCATCCAGAAACAATCCCGTCTGCGTAGGCGAGTCCGATTGGTGAGAAGACGAGATAGACGAAAATCATCGAAGCGACAAGCAAGATTGAAGTCGATAACGCGTGGCGCCACGGTTTGACCCGTCCGAGTTCGATTCGAATCGGATTGGCTTGAAGCATCGGTCGTACACGCGCAAAGACGAGCATGATGCCTGTTTCGACAACAAAGAGGACACCGTAAATATGAATAAAGTTAATCCCGATTTCCACACCGAACCATTGTTCTGTCCCCCACACGAGGAAATAGTAAGCGATGACATGGAAGAAGACGACGGTCTTCGCGGCAATCGGTGGAACTCGTTTGACGAGCATACCGATCAAAACGATGACAAGAATCGGGATGTTAAAGAAACCGGTAAAACGACGAATCAAATCCCATAACCCGTCTGGTGCATACATAAGATTCGGAGCGACAAAGAAAGAGACGAGCGCCACGAACGTGCCGAACCATTTGCTGACGCGAATCAAATCTTGATCAGAAGCATTCGGCTTGAACTTCGGTTTATAAATATCGAGGACGAACAGCGTCGCGATACTATTTAACAGTGAGTTAAATGAGCTGAACACGGCACCGAGTAAGACGGCGAGGAAAAAGCCCATGAGCCACATCGGCAACAGTTCAGCAATTAAGCTCGGATACGCCAAATCGACTTTCTCGACGTTCGATCCATACAAATGAAACGCGATGACCCCAGGCAAGAGCATAAAGATGGGAACGAGTAATTTCAAATAGCCAGTGAAGAGTACTCCTTTTTGTCCTTCTGCTAAGTTTTTTGCGCCAAGGGCTCGTTGAATCACGTATTGGTTGAGCGCCCAGTAGAACAAGTTTGCAAAAATCATCCCGGTGAAAATGGACAGGAACGGAACCGAGTCGTTGGCTGAGCCGATGGCATTCAACTTTTCAGGGTTTGTCGTCGCAATGGTCTTCATCCCGTCCAAAAGATTCCCGTCACCTAACGCGAGGAAACCGAGTGTCGGAACGAGAAAACCGATGATGATAAGACCAATCCCATTCAACGTGTCGGAAACGGCGACCGCGCGAAGACCGCCGAAGATGGCGTAAATCGCCCCGATGATCCCGATGAACCAGACGACAATCCAAAGGGACTGTTCAAAACTGATGCCGAGAAGGGCGGGCACGTCGAACAGTTGAAGGACGGCCAATCCACCCGAGTACAACATAGACGGAATCGTGACACACATGTATCCGAGTAAAAACAATAGGACGGTCAACCGACGAACGTCCTCGTCATAGCGTTGACTTAAAAATTCAGGGATGGTCGAGATCCCGATGCCAAGAAAGCGAGGCAACAAAAAGAGTGCCATGATAATTGCGGCAATCCCCGCCGTGACTTCCCAAGCCATGGCCGACATGTTCCCGGCGAACGATTGACCGTTCAAGCCAATCAATTGTTCTGCTGACAAGTTGGTCAACAGGAGTGACCCCGCGATAAAGACGCCTGTCAGTCCACGACCGGCCAAGAAGTAGTCATCTGCACTTTCGACTTTTCCTCGTGTCATGCGATACGAGACGTAGGCGACGAGTGCCATGAACGCGGCACCGGTCACGAGTATGTAGAGCACTTGTTGAATCGTCATACAATCCCCTCACTTCTTACTTATGTTTTATATGTATTTGTAGGAAATACCCTAAAGTGTCAGAAAGTAGTCCCTTTTTCTTGATAGAATGATAGAAAGTCATGGATTGGGGCATAGATTAGTTGAGCTACCGTTGCGATCGATTAGAAAATCAAGAGGTTGAATAGATGAATCGATAGGAGGAATCTCTTTGAAGAAGTGGATGATTGGAATGTTATCTGTTGCAGCGGTAGCAGGTTATGTCATTTTTGGTGAAATGCTTAAAGAAGTAAACACGAGTGATTTGGCTGTGACCGAAAGCTTTCGACATATAGACGAATTAGCTACACGTTCGCCGGTCGTCATTGTCGGAGAAGTGGACCGTCCCCCGAGACCTTTTGAATATCATTCGGTTAATTTCTTCGAATCACGCATTCAAGTGGAGGAGATATATCGAGACGTGAGTCATGAGCTGACGCGAACTGATACAATCACCCTCCTACAAAATGATATGGAAGAAGACCCGCTCGTCAAACAGGGTGAGAAAGTTTTACTGTATTTACAGCCATATGAAGGACCTGTAATCCAAAAAGCGTATCGGATCGTCGGTCTACAACAAGGACACTTCAAAGTGAGTCAGACGGGGACATTGACTTCGGTAGGAGCATCCAACCTCTATCAAAAAAGCGGATTAAGTGCTGAATTAAGTAAACTAGAGACATTATTGAAAGACAATCCTTATGTGTCAGAACATAACGACGTGATGACGGATGAAGACATTGAAGCTTTTAACGAAACGCAAAAACGTCTGTTAGAAAAATCTCAATAAAAGCGACGCTGAAAAAATCAGCGCCGCTTTTTTAGTGTGAACTTTTACAAATGTCATAAAAACTGAAGCATAGACGTTGCGACCGTGAAGTAGATGATGAGACCGAGATTGTCCATCAGTGTCGTAATGAACGGTCCGGATGCGACGGCAGGGTCTAATTTCAAGCGATTGATGAGAAGTGGAACGATTGTGCCAATCATCGTGGCGACACTGAGAGCGGCGAAAATGGAAATCCCGACAATGAAGCCGATGAGCATGTTGTCATACAAAATCGTGATGACCCCGAAGATGACAATCATACAGGCGATTCCTAACAGGATACCGGTCCCGAGCTCGCGTCGAATCATCTTCATGACGTTCTTACGATTGATCGTACCGAGCGCAATCGAGCGCACGGCGACGACAAGGGACTGGGTGGCCGCGTTCCCGGCAGACCCCATGACAAGTGGCATAAAGACAGCAAGTAGCACAATCGTTTCAAGCGTGTCTTCAAAGCTACCAATCGTTGAGGCGGTAATCATACCAAGAAACATGAGGCTGACAATCCACGGGGCGCGTTTCTTTGCTGCCTCAAGCGGACTCATGTTGATATCGGACGACCCCTTCGTCGCCGAAAGTTCTTCAAAGTCTTCTGTCGTCTCACGCTCGATGACGTCTAACACATCATCGACCGTGATGATGCCGAGTAGCTTTTGCTGGTCATCCGTGACAGGGAGAGCCAACAAGTCATACTTTTGGACAATCCGAGCCAAGTCTTCCTGGTCGGTCATGACGTTTGCCGAGATGACGCGGAACCCCATGATGTCTTCGATTTTCGCATCGAGCGGCGCGACAATCAAATCACGTAAGGAGACGACGCCAACGAGTTGGTGCGTTTGGTCGACCACGTATAAGTAATAAATCGTTTCGGCATCTGGACCGAGGTCACGTAGTTCTTCGAGGGTCAGTCCGACCGTCTTATTCGCTTGAAGGACGACGAACTCGGTCGTCATGAGCGCACCGGCCGTCTCTTCTGGGTATTGCATCAAATCTTTAACTTCCTGTTCTTCGATATCATCCATCTGTTCGAATAGCGTATCCATGAACACGTCGGGAAGTTCCCGCATCAAGTCGGCTGCGTTATCCGAATACATCTCATTTAAAATACGGACAGCGTACGGCTGAGGTGTTTCTTGAATAAATGTACACTGTTCATCTAACGTCAGTTTTTCGAACAAATCGGTGAACACCTCTGGAGAAATCGTGCGATACACGAATGCGCGCTCGTGTTGATCAAGTTCGATAAAGTGATCGGCCTGTTCACCAGGGTGGAGGGAGAGGAAGAGGTCTTGAAAATCGACTGGATCTCCCTTTTGAATCAATGTACGGAGTGCTGCTTCATGTTCGTTGTATTCCATTTCTTCTATTTTCATATGCTCACATCCTGATCTCTCACATTTTTCAACTTATTCTCCGAATCTCAAAAAAAGTTTTTCATCTTTTTTTGGGAGAGGGTATTCATCGTCCATACATCTCATTTCCCCTTGTCATGACGCCAATTTTTTATGCATTGTTTGTTCATTCACAAAGGTGAACATTTATACACAGCAATGTGGAATCCCTAACAGGTGAAGTGCCGGATTAGACATTCGCAAATTTGGTAAAGTGATAAGGTAAGGGTAGTCACACACCCGAATCACAAGGAGGAAGCGAGATGATCTCAATGACGAATCAACCGATTTCACAAGATACGACGCTGAAACATCCGATTCATGTGTATTCAGAAATTGGAGAATTAAAAACGGTATTACTGAAACGACCGGGAAGGGAATTAGAAAATCTCACCCCGGAATATTTAGAGCGCCTCTTGTTCGATGATATTCCCCATTTACCGGTCATTCAAAAAGAACACGACTATTTTGCGAGTGCGCTCCAAAATCGCGGTGTGGAAGTCCTTTACCTCGAAAAACTAATGGCTGAGACGTTGTCACTCCCCGGTGTTCGCGAAAAGTTTGTCGCGGATATCTTATCGGAGTCTAAATCAAATATCAACGGCTCTTACGAAACATTAAAAGAGTATTTACTCGGCTATGACAATGAGACGTTGATTGAAACGGTGATGGCCGGTATCCGAAAATCGGAAATCAAACCGGAGAAACGCCGACATTTGCACGAAATGATTGAAGATACGTACCCCTTCTTTTTAGATCCTATGCCAAACCTCTATTTCACACGAGATCCGGCCGCTGCAATCGGTCATGGTCTCTCCATCAACCGAATGAAAGAACCGGCACGTCGCCGTGAGTCACTCTTCACGCAATATATTATGCGCTATCACCCACGCTTTGCGAAACATGATGTTCCGATTTGGTCAGACCGCGACTATCGATTTGCGATGGAGGGCGGAGACGAGCTCGTCTTATCGAAAGAAGTTGTCGCCATCGGCATCTCTGAACGAACGACCGCTCAAGGAATCGAACGGGTCGCCCTCAATTTGCTTAAACATGGAGACAGCTTCAAAAAAGTGATCGCCATCGAAATTCCGAAATCCCGGGCATTCATGCATCTCGATACCGTCTTTACGATGGTCGATCATGACAAATTCACCATCCATCCGTTTATTCAAGGACCTGAAGGCAAGATGAATATTTTCGAGCTTTCACTAAATGCAGAAGGCGAATTACAGATCACACAGCACACTGATTTGTTGAAAGTCTTAAAAGATGTCCTCGGCTTACAGGAAGCGACGTTGATTCCTTGCGGCGGCGGTGATCCAATCGCAGCGGCTCGCGAACAGTGGAACGATGGATCGAATACGCTCGCCATCGCCCCAGGTGTCGTGGTCACATATGACCGGAACTACGTATCAAATGAACTGCTCCGTAAAGAAGGCGTTGAAGTGATCGAAATCATGTCGAGTGAACTATCGCGCGGACGTGGGGGTCCACGTTGCATGAGCTGTCCGATTATCCGTCAAGACATCTAAATGTGATAAGGAGGAAGCAGTATGTCTACAACGTTCAATTTTGATTTGAAAGGTCGTCACTTTTTATCGTTAAACGAGTTTTCTGGTGAAGAAATCAATTACTTGATCGATTTGTCTGCTGCATTCAAACGTCAAAAGAAACAAGGCATCCCACATCGGATTTGTGAAGGGAAAAATATCGCCCTTCTATTTGAAAAACCGTCGACACGGACGCGTTGTGCGTTCACGGTCGCCGCAATCGACTTAGGGATGCACCCTGAATATTTAGGCAAGAACGACATCCAGTTCGGGAAGAAAGAATCGGTACGCGATACGGCCATCGTTCTCGGACGCATGTTTGACGGCATTCAATTCCGCGGCTTCGCCCATGAGACGGTCGAAGGTCTCGCGAAAGATGCTGGTGTACCGGTTTGGAACGGATTGACCGATCTCTATCATCCGACACAAATCTTGGCTGACTTTTTGACAGTGAAAGAACAAAAAGGAGAACTTGCCGGAATCAAATTCGTGTACGTCGGCGACGGGCGGAACAACATGGGGAACACCCTCTTGATCGGTGGTGCAAAAGTAGGAATGGACATGCGGATTTGTGCCCCGAAATCACTTTGGCCGTCTGACGAGATCGTGGATTATGCGAAATCCGTTGCCGCCGAAACAGGTGCCGTCATCACATTGACGGAGAGCATTGAGGAAGCGATGGACCAGGCGGACGTCGTCTACACAGATGTATGGGTGTCGATGGGTGAAGAAGCGGCCTTCGCAGAACGGATCGAACTGTTGCGACCATACCAAGTGAATATGGATATGCTTCAAAAGAGCGGCAACCCGGACATCATGTTTTTGCATTGCCTCCCTGCCTTCCACGACCTAGAAACGGAAGTCGGTCGGGCGATTCACGAACAATACGGGTTGACGGAAATGGAAGTGACTGATGAGGTGTTCCGCAGTCGTCACTCGTTCGTATTTGATGAGGCGGAAAACCGCATGCATACCATCAAAGCGGTGATGGCGGCAACGCTCACGGAGACACGCGAATGGCTTGAACGTTGACGGCGAGGGGAATGTCCCCTCCCGTTTCAAAATAAGCGAAAGGGATGAGTAGAATGTCTACGAAGTTGGAGCATGACTCAGGTGGTTCGGCTGGAGTACATCCTGACAAGCAAGATAAGCGGTTAGGTCTCGGAGCGTTGACGGCACTTGTCGTCGGATCGATGATTGGTGGTGGCGCCTTTAACTTGGCAGCCGATCTGGCGCAAGGTGCGAATGCAGGTGCCATTCTCATTGGATGGGTCATCACCGGAATCGGGATTATCGCGCTCGGTCTCAGTTTTCAAAATTTGACGATGCGTCGTCCTGATTTAGATGGTGGTGTGTATAGCTACGCACGGGCAGGTTTTGGCTCGTTTGTCGGATTTAACTCGGCATGGGGATATTGGTTGTCTGCCTGGCTCGGAAACGTGGCGTATGCGACGCTGCTGTTCAGTTCGGTCGGTTATTTTTTCCCGATTTTTGAAGGGGGGCAAAACATTGCCTCCATTGTTGGAGCATCCATCATGCTGTGGCTCGTGCATACGCTCATCCTACGAGGGGTGCATGAGGCCTCGATGATCAACATCGTCACAACGATTGCCAAGCTCGTTCCGATTTTTGCATTCATTACGATTACGCTGTTCTTCTTCAATCTCGAAAACTTCACCTTCGATTTTTGGGGGCAAGGCGGCTTATCATGGGGTAGTGTTCGCGACCAGGTTGTCTCGACAATGCTCGTCACACTTTGGGTGTTCATCGGTGTTGAGGGTGCGGTCGTCCTCTCGGGTCGTGCCCGGAAGCGCTCTGACGTCGGGAAAGCGACCGTGATCGGATTACTCGGAACACTCGTCATTTATCTACTCATTTCCGTCATGTCGCTCGGTCTCATGACACCGGAAAACGTAGCGAACGCCTCGCAACCGGCAATGGCTTACTTGCTCGAATCGGCAGTCGGTCCGTGGGGCGCGATGCTCATCAACGGCGGATTGGTCATCTCCGTACTCGGGGCATGGCTCGGTTGGACGCTTCTCGCGGCTGAAATTCCGTTCGTCGCTGCGAAAGATGGTGTGTTCCCGAAATGGTTCACGAAAGAGAACAAAAATCAGGCACCCGTCAACGCGCTTTGGTTAACGAACGGGTTGATCCAACTGTTCCTCTTCACGTTCTTGATTTCAGATGCCGCATACAATTTTGCGTTCTCACTTGCATCAAGTGCCATTTTAATCCCATATGTGTTCTCGGCATTTTACCAAGTGAAAGTATCGAAAAACGGGATCGGTTATAGCGCTGGCGAACGTAGAACACGGGATTTGACGATTGGATTGGTCGCTTCCATCTATGGACTCTGGCTCATCTACGCCGCAGGAATTGATTATTTACTCCTGACAACCCTTCTATACGCACCAGGAACCCTTCTCTACATGAAAGCGCAACGTGAGAATGGCATCAAGTCACTCAACAAAACGGAATGGCTGGTCGCCGGTGTCTTGACCGCACTCGCCATCTTTGCAGTCGTTCGCATACTATCTGGTAATATCTCAGTCATCTGATCGGGGGTATCGATATGGGAAAAAAACGTGTGGTCATCGCCTTAGGCGGTAATGCGATTCAACAAGGGAAAGATGCGACAGCTGAAGCACAAATGCGGGCGGTCGAGGCGACGGCGGAATCTCTCGCCACACTCATCGCGGAAGGAATCGACGTCATCATCACTCACGGGAACGGGCCGCAAGTCGGAAATTTGATGCTACAACAAGCCGCGTCAGACAGTCCGGCAACGCCGGCGATGCCTCTCGATGTATGCGGTGCGATGACGCAAGGGATGATTGGATACTGGTTTGAAAACGCGCTGACGAAAGCACTCCGTGCGCGCGGTCTAGAAAGAGAAGTGGCTTCACTCGTCACACGAAGCGTGGTCGATCCGAATGATAGCGCGTTCCATCATCCGACGAAGCCGATCGGTCCATTTTATACGGAAGAAGAGGCACTTCATCTCGAACGGACGACCGGTTACGTATTCAAAGAAGATGCAGGACGGGGACATCGTCGTGTCGTCCCGAGTCCGGTTCCGGTGCAAATTGCCGAACATGCCGTCATTCGAACGCTCGTCGAAGCGGGACACATCGTCGTCGCCTCCGGTGGCGGTGGTATCCCGGTCATGGAGACAGCAGAAGGGTACGTCGGCATCGAGGCGGTCATCGATAAGGATTTTGCGGCTGCGAAACTGGCGGACCTCGTCAACGCAGACGTATTGCTCATCTTAACCGCTGTCGAACATGTGTATGTCAACTTTGGAAAGCCGGATGAGAGGGCGCTTCAGGAAACGTCAAAAGAGCAGATGGAGACATACATCGCCGAAGGGCAGTTCGCTCCGGGTAGCATGTTACCGAAAGTGAGAGCGGCACTGCAGTTCGCGGAATCTGGTACGAACCGGGTTGCCATTATCACATCGCTTGATCAGGCGTTAGCCGCCATTGATGGGGATGCCGGAACACGCGTCCGCTTGGCTCCTTCGCTTCAACAATAACAATGTGTCGCAAACGTGAACCGTTTGCGACTTTTTGTTTTCTGTCGCCATTCATGGGGAAGGAATGTTGTATGCCAAAAATGAGATTGCTATCATATTCAGTGTAAACGTTTGCACTTATTTCAGGAAGGAAGTGACGGAGAGCGGAGACGCTCGGATGTATGCGCCTATTCGAAGAAAATCATGTTTATCAGTCGTGGATGAGACCAAAAGCAAAGGAAGAGGCAATCGTTCAAGGAAGCTGTTATCGCTTCACCGTATTGACGAGTCAGTTGATTCGAATGGAGTACGCAGAGGACGGGGTTTTTGAAGACCGTGCCACCCAAGTGGCGTGGAATCGAGAATTTGATGTTCCGCAGTTTCGGGTGATTGAAGACGAGACCGAGCTCCAAATCATCACCGAACATGTCCATTTATATTATACGAAAGGTCCGTTCGCTCCGAATACGCTCTATGTGGACGTGAAAGGAAACTTTAGTACGTACTATAGCCGCTACATGTTCAATGGTCCGGAGCGAACATTGAAAGGAACAGCTCGGACACTCGATCATGTGGACGGGGCGACCGAATTAGAGGAAGGGATCCTCTCCAAACAAGGGTATGCAATCATTGACGATTCGGCCTCGTTCTTAATGACGGATGACCGTTTCGTCGAGCCGAGACGTAAAGGGATTCATGACATCTACTACTTTGGATATGGCCATGACTATAAGCAGGCACTTCGAGACTTTTACACGTTGACGGGTCCGACACCGATGCTTCCGCGTAAAGCGCTCGGGAACTGGTGGAGCCGCTACTGGCGATACGACGAAAAAGAATATAAGGCGTTGATGCGTCGTTTCAAGTCTGAAGACGTGCCGTTCTCGGTCAGCGTCATCGACATGGACTGGCACGTGACTGACATTCCAGAAGAGTACGGGAGTGGTTGGACGGGGTACTCGTGGAATAAAAACTTGTTCCCTGAGCCGAAGCGTTTCCTCAAGTGGTTGAAAGACGAGGGGATGATGGTGACACTGAACCTGCATCCCGCCGACGGGGTCCGTGCGTTTGAAGATCAATATGCAGCGATGGCTGAGGCGATGGGGGTCAATCCGGAATCGGGGGACCGCATCCCGTTTGATTTTTCAGACAAGCGATTCATTCAAGCGTATTTTGAACAGATGCATCATCCACATGAAGCGGACGGCGTTGATTTTTGGTGGATTGACTGGCAACAAGGATCGACGTCGAAGATGGAAGGACTCGATCCGTTATGGATGCTGAATCATTATCACGCCATCGATATCGCCCGTGACGGCAAACGTCCACTCATTTTCTCTCGATACGCAGGACCGGGAAGCCATCGTTACCCAGTTGGATTCTCGGGAGACACGATCATCTCGTGGGCATCACTCGCTTTCCAGCCGTATTTCACGGCAACAGCCACAAATATCGGCTACGGATGGTGGAGTCATGACATTGGAGGGCATCATCGTGGTAAAAAAGACGATGAGCTCGCCGCGCGTTGGGTCGCATATGGGGTGTTTAGTCCGATCATGCGTCTCCATTCGACGTTCAGTACGTTCAACGGAAAAGAGCCTTGGCGTTTCGGAATGGAAGCCGAACAGTCGATGAAGCGATTTTTACGACTGCGCCACCAACTCATTCCGTACTTGTATACGATGAACTATCGCAATCATGCCGACTCATTGCCGCTCGTGCTACCGATGTATATCGAACACCCTGATGACGACGTGGCTTATGAGGTGGCGAATCAGTTTTATTTCGGAAGTGAACTCATCGTCTCCCCAATCGTTACGCCGATGGACCGACAGCTTCACGTCGCCAGTGCGAACGTGTGGTTGCCAAAAGGAGAATGGTTCGACTTCTTCACGGGACATCGTTATGAAGGGGACAAGTCGATTCGGGTGTTCCGTGGACTTGAGGAACAACCGGTCTTCGCCAAAGCCGGTGCGATCATCCCGATGATGCCGCATGAACCGCATGCGAACAATACGGGGAATCCGAGTGATCTCGAAGTACTCGTCTTCCCAGGTGCCTCGAACACGTTCACGATGTACGAAGATGACGGGGAGAGTCGGGATTATGAGAAAGGCGCGTCTCTCGAAACAACGTTCACGCTCGATTGGGAAGCGCGTACGCTCCACATCGAGACGTCGGGTGATTTGACACTCGTGCCGGCGGATCGGACGTTGACGATTCTTGTCCGTGGGGTCGTCGGGGAAGGGGACTATGATGCGGAGACGCAAACGTTACACATCCCACTCGGTGAATGGAAACAGGAACAGACCGTGACACTTCCTGTCGAAGTGACGCAGAACGCACATCGACTCGACCGACTCTATCGGTTCTTAGACCGTGCTGAAATCGCCTATGATTTAAAAGATCGCCTGTATCAGATGGCGACGACAAAGACACGTCTCGAGGCATGGTTGTTTGACCTTCATGCGTTAGAACTCGAGCGTGATTTGCAGGATGCACTGTTGGAACTCATGCTGGACTGAAAAAGGGGGGGCGACCCCCTTTTGTCATGTCAGAAAACTGTCGGAATTAGAAAGCGCTTTCAATAAAAATCCCATTATACTGAGGATAGAAGAGTAGAAAAGAGGGGATGCACATGCGACACATGTGGACGATTGACGATTTACGGCAGTTGACGCTATTCGCGACATGTCCGAGTCGAACGCTTGAACAGCTGATTCCGCACGTCTATTGCCGAACGTATCGGAAAGGGCAACTGTTGTTCATGGAAGGGGATCCGCGAGAACGTGTCTATTTCTTGATGAGCGGTTACGTCAAACTCGAACGGATGAACGAGAATGCGACCCATCATTATGCCGACTATGTGAAACCGAAACAATTTTTTCCTTACAACGGTTTATTCACGGAGGAAGACTATCGTCATACGGCCGAGGCCGTGACGGACATTGAGGTCATCTATATCCCGACGGATCGATTTGAGCGGTTCGTGTCCACGCAGTCGAGCATGTTGCTCTATATCATCAGCCAGATGAACCGGATTCTCGATCTGCATGAGCGTCGTGTCCAAGAAATCATCACGCCAAGCGCGAAAGAGCGTGTCATCAATACGCTCCATTTCTTAATTGAAGATTTAGGAGAGCCTGACGAGCAAGGCGTTCGTGTCCGCTGCCCATTCACTGCGATCGAACTCTCTCGTTTGTCCGGAACGTCCCGGGAGACGGTTTCGACGATTTTAGCCAAACTCCGAAAAGAAGATGTGCTTCGCATGGATGCCCATCAACTCGTCATCGGGCATCCTGAATATTTTGAACAAGACAGCGATTGACGCCACTCAGATGATGGCGTCTTTTACATACTCAAACGAGCGGAGCGTTCGCTTCAAAACGTAGCATATTGTATAATTAGTGATGAATCTCACAAAGCAATGGAATTGTAAATAGAGAAAGGATGAATGCAGTGAAACGACTGCAAGCCCTTGCTTTCGCTGAAAGAAGTCATATCATCGGACTCGTGTTGTCTGCGATCATGATTGGACTATCGATTTTAGCGCAAGCGTATTTAATCGTCGACATCGTCGACCGAATTTTCTTGAAAGATGAATCATTCGAAGCCATCCTTCCGGCATTGGTGTGGCTCGTTGTCGCTTTGTTGGCGCGAGCACTCTTCGGCTACGTATCGGGACGAATCGGTGCGAGTTTGTCCGAAAAAGCAAAACAGGCATTACGCCTACAATTGTTGGATCGGTATGCCACGAGCCCGGTCGAATCGTCCTTGACGGGTCAGTCCGGGAAAAAGGTCAGCGTGTTCATGGATGCAGTTGATGAGGTGGACGCTTACTTTAGCCAATACTGGCCACAAGTCATCCAAACATCGATTATCCCGCTTCTTATTTTGGTCGTCGTCTTCAGCCAACACTGGATCTCAGGAGTCATCATGATGGTGACGGCACCGTTCATCCCGCTGTTCTTCATCATCATCGGGATTGCGACCCAGAAAAAATCGGAAGAACAAATGGAGAAGATGAACCAATTCTCCGGTAAGTTTTTAGATGTGTTACAAGGATTGACGACGCTCAAGCTTTACAATCGCACCGAGCAAGAAGCGAAGGCGATTGAGAAGAGTAGCCTCGACTTTCGGGATGCGACGATGGTCGTCTTAAAGACGGCGTTCTTATCGGGACTCATGCTCGAATTTATCTCGATGCTCAGTACCGGTGTCGTGGCGTTAGAGGTCGCCTTACAGATGGTCGTTTGGGAGAACCTGACGTTCTTCTCTGGCTTCTTGATTCTCGTGTTGGCGCCGGAGTATTATTTGGCGATTAAAGATTTAGGAAGTGCCTTCCATACGGGACGTGGAAGTATGGGTGCGGCAGAAAGAATCTTTGACGTACTAGACGCCCCGGATGATCGCATCGAATGGGGATCGAAGTCACTTCGTTCACGGACACCGGACCTTGAGCTGGAAGATGTGTCTTTCGAATATGTAGGCGGACGCTTTGCGCTTCAGCCGTTGAGCGGTCGGATTCCTTCTGGCACCCATCTGGCCTTAGTCGGCGCAAGCGGGTCCGGGAAGACGACAGTGCTCAACGTCATTTCCGGACTCTTGCAAGTGAAGTCGGGACGCGTCCTCGTAGACGGTGAGCCACTTCATTCGTTTGACGAGTCCGTCTGGTATGGAAACATTGCCTATATCTCACAAAACCCTTATCTATTTGCCGGGACGCTTGCCGATAATATCGCATTAGGCGAAAAAGCCGACGAGCTCGCGTTACAAGAAGCAGCAGATGCGGCAGGACTTTCTGAGGTGATCGACCAGTTACCGAATGGAATCTGGACGGAGCTTGGAGAAGGCGGGTTCGGTCTGTCAGGCGGTGAGCGACAACGTCTCGCACTCGCCCGAGCGTTCTTTAAACGACCAGGCATCCTACTGTTCGATGAACCGACGACCGGTCTCGATTTGAAGACCGAGCAGATTGTGAGGCGTTCAATCGCTGAGCTGTCAAAAGAGGCAACGTTGATCACGGTGGCACACCGTCTGCATACAATCAAAGAGGCAGATATGATTTGGTTTATGGAGGATGGGAAGCGCATCGCAGAAGGGACGCATGACGCGTTGCTCGCTGTTCCAGAGTATGCGGAACTATTTGCGCTTCAGAAAGGAGTGAGCCGATGAACTCGCTTTGGACAATCACAAAATGGATGATGCGTGAGAAGAAAGATATCCTTCTCTCCATCTTCTTTGGATATGCAGCTGGGATCGCGGCGGTCGCCTTGTTTGCGGCAAGTGGATACCTCGTATCACGTGCGGGTCTCGTCCCGCCGCTGTATGCGCTCATGGTACCTGTCGTCCTCATCAAACTGTTCGGGGTCATTCGGGCAGGCAGTCGTTATCGGGAGCGTCTCGCGTCACACCGAGCAACGTTTACGATTTTGAGCGAGCTACGTGTCCGTTTTTATCGACAACTTGAACCGCTCGTCCCGTCGATTTTTGCGAAATATCGGAGCGGGGATTTACTTGCACGTGTCGTCGGAGACGTCGAGAGTCTGCAAAACTATTTCCTTCGTGTGTTTTATCCGCCGATCATACTCGTGCTTGTTTTCTTAAGCACCATCTTTTTTGTCACGTTCTTCTCGTTTGCAGTCAGTGTATGGATCCTACTCGGTGTACTCGTCACTGGATTCTTGATTCCACTTGGCTTTGCTCGGATTCGTGCTCATCATGACGAGACGATTCGCGCATTGCGCGGGGATGTATCGATTCAGTTGACAGAGATGATGTACGGATACCGAGATTTGAAGCTTCATCATCAACTTGACCGGACGAAGCAAGCCGTCTATACGCGAAGCGAGCGATACATGGAAGCAGAACGGAAAGACACGACCAACCAGTTTTTCAACTCCGCGCTCGTCGTCGCTGCCTCTTTACTCGTCTCATGGGGTGTCTTGGCGATTGGGGCATATCAAGTGGTAGAGGGAGACTTGAACGGGTTGTTCTTGGCGATGCTCATCATGATGTCGCTCACAGCATTTGAGAATACGACACCGATGGCCGTGTTCCCGGGTCATTTTGCGGACAGTAAGCAAGCCGCTGATCGATTGTTTGAAGTGACGGAACCAAGTGAAGGAATTGAGGCGCTTGAAGCGAAACGGAATGACGTGACCTTCGCGACGTCCCCATCGATCTCATTTGAGCATGTTCGCTATCGCTATCCGGACACGTATCGGGACGTGATCGACGATGTCACGTTACACATCCCGAGCGGTTCGAAGACGGTCATCGTCGGGCCGAGCGGATCTGGGAAGTCCACATTACTTCAACTTTTATTGGCGTTCGTTCGAACAGAAGATGGAACGATACGATTAGATGATCAAAACTTGAATGATTTGAAACAGACTGCAATCTGGCAGCATGCGAGTGTCGTCTTGCAAGACAATCACTTCTTTTATGGAACAGTACGTGAGAATTTGGCACTGGCCGGTGAATTTAGTGATGAAGAGATGCTTGTGGCGCTTGAACGTGTCCGTTTATCGTTTGCGCTTGATGAACCGGTCCTTGAGAAAGGAGCGAACTTGTCAGGTGGAGAACGGCAACGTCTGGCGATTGCACGAGCCCTTCTGAAAAATGGGCTGATGTGGTTGCTCGATGAACCTACTTCAGCGCTTGATGCCGGAACGGAAGCGCACGTCTTTTCTGAACTGTTGAATCAAGCTGATGCAGGGACGCTCATCCTCGTCAGTCACCGCTTGACGGGACTCGAAGCCTTCGACCAAATCATTGTGATGGAAGCTGGGCGGATCGTTGAAGTCGGTTCGTATGAAGAACTGATGACGAAGCGAGGCATGTTCTACGAATTGAAACAAATCGAACAAGAAGTGTTCGCATCATAAAAAGACGAGCAGCCCCGTCGGTGGGCTGCTCGTCTTGTTTTTGGCAAATATGGGTGCAACAAATGGGGGTTGTCGCAGCAATGCTTTCAAAAAGTGTGTCGTGGAGGGGAATCCACGTGACGTGATGTGTTTGGGGAACGTGCACGTCAAGCTTTTGGGAAGCTACATCTAGAGTATAGTTGATAACGATTCTCATTGTCAATAAGAAAGGTAAAAAAAGACCCATCCATGCGAACATGGATGGGACTCTGTTTTGCTTAGTTCGAAGCGACGCCTTTTCGAACGGTGAATCGAATGAGACTGAACAAGTATCTCGTGAAGAAGAGAGCGAACGCGAAAAATAGCGCAATGAACGGTGACTGGAGATGAATCCCCGGGATGTTCATCAAAAACTCTAACACGAGAATGGATAGCAAGAATACGTAAAGGGCAGCGTCTAAATAAAGTGGCATGAGACGACCACGCTGATGCCAAAACGTACGGATCAGTGGTGCGACGGTCATTCCGATAATCCGTTCAGCAAAACCGATACTGAGCACGGCGATCAGGAAAGATGGGACGGTGTTAAATGCTACTAAATCTGAGAATACGAATCCTGAAATCAATAAGAGTGGGCCGATGACGATCATCATCGAGAGCGACGTACGGAAGAAAATCCATAAGTTTTGTTGAATCGAACGAATTCCCCCGAGTGCCGATTGTTGAAGCGTCTTCCCACGTTTATAGTCAATCGCGAACGAGCTGATAAACATAATTCCAAACAAAGATAACAAAACTGACATGAACGATGTTTCCCCTTTTCTGAATAAATCCTGATGTACCAATCTGAACCAAAGTCTAGCCTAGTTTAACGATTCATTTCGAGAAAGTAAAGCGAGAAAACATGCTCAAGTGTGAAGTGTTCAATCGATTAAGAGGCGAGGATGAAGCGATTTCGTCCAGACTCTTTTGCGTGATATAACGCTTCATCTGCGTGCTTCAATACACTATCGATTTCAATATCGTTCGAATGACAGGCTCCTAGCGAAACGGTGATGTGTAGCGTTCCTGCGCTCGTCTCAAACGGGAACGACGAAACCTTTTCTCGGATAGATTCTGCGAGGCGAGACACTTCATCTCGCGTAGCGTGTGGCATGACGATTAAAAATTCTTCACCGCCGAAGCGACCGACCAAATGCCGCTCTTCACTTTCATTGACGAGCAGCATACCGAGTTCACGTAACACATCATCCCCAACGTCGTGCCCATACGTATCATTCACTCGTTTGAAGTGATCAATATCGACTAAGATTAACGCATATTCTTCTGCCTCGACCGTCAAGTTGGCCATCGCTTCATTCAAGAGACGACGGTTGGCAATCCCAGTGAGTGCGTCCGTTCGAGCAAGCTGTTGTTGATGTTGGACGTTCTCGAAATGACGGCGTAGTTCGAGAAGCAATCGATAGGCAGCACAAGAACCGCCATATGACATGAGTGTATAGACGATTAAGACGGGATAAAACAGATTGAGCGGTAGCGCGGTATAGATAGCTGCCCCGAAGATGGCGATGCTAATCGTTGTAAAAACAAGTAAAGTGGAACGCGTGTTATCCATACGTTTACGCAAAATGCCTGTCGCCCCGACTAACACAATCATTGTCGCGATGGCAAGATAGAGACCGAGCATAGCTCCATCTGTAAAAAAGAGGACCAGGAAGCGCCCCGTCAATAAGATGACACCCGCGACAGCCCCGCTTACCCAGCCGCCAAACAGAACGGCGAGTATGATTGGAATGTTGCGCAAGTCGATGAGCACGCCTTCGAGAGGTAAGGCATTGACTAACAATAGGATTGCAATGCCTCCGGTTTGTACACCGAGCAAGATTCTGCCTTTTAGTGGGGATTGTGGTGTCAAACGAGGGCGATTGCGGAACGGTAAAAAGGAAATCGTGAAGAGCGTGAACAAGATACACAGGTTGATAAAGAATGCATTAACGATTGTGAGCATCGAAGCTCCCCCTTATCCTGTATGGAAATATTTAGTTACAGTATAAAGCATATGATCTGAAACAGGTAGGATTAACCTGCGACTTAAACAAGTTATTCTAGATTAGAATTCACGCACAACCCCGATTACTCCTCTTCGGTTTCACAGACATGTTTCAACTTTTAGAACTTTCGCTATCGGAAATCGAAAGTTTGGTATGATAAGAGAAAAGGAGGACTGTCCGTGCGTTACTGGGATCATTTTAAACGAGCGTTTATTCCGATTGCGCTCATTTTGATTGGATTAGCGATCTTTTATACTTTATCGGCTCGAGATAACATGGTGTTGACCCTTTTGGGGGCTGCGATTGTAGGAGTCATCTTATTTTTAGTGATGCGTCATGTGAACCAAGTCGAAGAAGACTGAAGCGAGAACACATTTTGTGGTTCTCGTTTTTTGTTGTCTGATGACTTTTTTGGGTACACTACAAAGTAAGGAGGGATTTTTTATGGCAAAAGCTACATTTGCGGGAGGCTGTTTTTGGTGCATGGTCAAACCGTTTCATAAATATGAGGGGGTTGAGCGTGTCATTTCCGGATACACTGGAGGACATGTCGATAACCCGACGTATCAACAAGTCTGTTCAGAGACGACGGGACATTTAGAGGCGGTCGAGATCACGTTCGATCCTGAGGTCATCTCTTATGAGGAACTGCTCCGCATCTATTGGCGTCAAATCGACCCAACTGATGGTGGGGGACAATTCAACGATCGCGGCGAATCGTATCGCCCGGCCATCTTCTATCATTCAGAGGAACAACGGGCTGCAGCAGAGCGTTCGAAACAGGAAGTAGAAGACTCGGGAAGATTCGACCGTTCGATTGAAGTCGATATCCGACCGGCGAAAACGTTCTGGGAAGCAGAAGATTATCATCAAGACTATTATAAAAAGAATCCGTTCCGCTACGAGATGTATCGGGTCGGGTCGGGTCGCGCGAAGTTCATCAAAGAAGCATGGAGTGACCGTAAGCAACAACAAGCGCTCCGTGAGCGCTTGACACCGATGCAATATAAAGTGACGCAAGAAAATGGAACGGAACCACCGTTTCAAAATGAATACTGGGACGAAGAGCGGGAAGGGTTGTACGTCGACATCGTCGATGGAACGCCACTATTCACGTCTCATGATAAATTCCAGTCAAATTGCGGATGGCCGAGTTTCTCACGTCCAATCGAGGAAAAACGGGTTGACTTGAATATGGATACGACGCACCACATGGTTCGGACGGAAGTGCGTTCAAAACAAGGTGACAGTCACCTCGGTCACGTGTTTGACGACGGACCGAAAGAACTAGGCGGCTTACGCTATTGCATCAACTCGGCTGCTCTCCGATTCATTCCTGTAGAAGAGCTTGAAGAGGCTGGGTACGGGGAATATAAACACTTATTCAACAAGTGAAGGAGAGAGCCGTATGTTCACAGCCGTCAAACAACAAATTCGGTGCGAGACGATCGGGACCGTCCTTGATTTTTACGATCAGTCGGTTCGACATCTGTCGGAAGAAGCGAGACAAGAGAAGTATGCGAAGATGAGTTCGAGCCCGTTCTCGTTCTTTCGAGGAAGTTCACACTTGTTCTATTATGACTTTGCGAAAGTTCCGATTGCGTTTGACACAGGTCCTGAGCACCCGACGTTCATTCAAGGAGACTTGCACTTTGAAAATTTCGGTGTGTTCGAGGATGGTGCCGGTACGATCATTTATGACGTAAACGATTTTGACGAGGCGTACATCGGATCATATTTGTTCGACTTGTTGCGGATGGCGGTCTCTGTCGACTTGTTCGCGGCTGAGTCTGGGTTTGATGGAAAAGCGGCTATCGAGGCGTTTGCCCGCTCTTACGCAGAGGCGATTGAGAAGCATGCGAACGGGCGAAGTGAGCATATTCAATTTACAAAAGAGAATACGTGTAAAGCCGTGAAAAAAGTCATTAAAAAAGCGGAGAAAAAGAAGGACGAATTCATGTCCGAACGAACGGAAGTACGGGATGAGGAACGTTACTTTTCAACGAGTGAGGATTTGATTCCCCTTTCATCAGGTATGCGCGAGAAGATCGAGACGGCCTGGGGAGATTATCTGTCTTCTTTGTCGGAGAAGCATCGTCATCACGCCGATCATTATGAAATCAAAGACATTGCCATCAAGCTTCAAAGTGGAACGGCTTCTATCGGTCTAGAGCGTTACTATATTTTGATTGAAGGAGCAGACAAAGAGCACGATGAAGATGTCATTTTAGAAATGAAACAGGCACAATCTGCCGTCCCGTCGCTCTTTTTGCCGACGCATCCGCTATTTGAGAACGGATTATCGCATCAAGGAGCGCGTGTCGTGGCCGCACAGCGGGCAATGGTCCATAGTCGTGATCCATATCTCGGTTATTTGACGATTGATGGAAAAGAGTATTATGTAAGGCAGCGCTCACCTTATAAGCGCAAAGTGAAGGCGAAACACATGAAAGATGAGAAGTCGCTCATCGAGACGTTGAAAGTGCAAGCGCAAATCACAGCGAAGATTCACGCACGGGCCGATGCGACGTCTGATGCGTTGGATTATACGGCGAGTGAACGAATCACGGCGGCAATCGGTGACTCCCCATCACTATTCGTTCGTCAATTATCGAGATGGGCTGACTTTTATGCAAATCAGGTTCGCTTTGACTACGACGCCTTTTTGAATTGGGTCGAATCAAGGAAGCGTTAAGGAAACTTGCGAATCGAAGGGGAAATCCTGCACAATGGAAGCGTAAAGGATGTGTAAGGACCATGATTACAGAACAGCAAGTCATCGCTCAGATGCGTCAGGTGATGACACAGATTGAGTCATCGACGGGCGAAGTACAAAAGCGTCATTTGGCAAAGTTGATGGGCTTTTGCGAACTGCTATTAGCGGAGACGTCTGAAGCGAAGGGTGTCAGCACGCCACAAGCGACGATACCGGCGAGTGAATCAAAACCACCGCTCGATCGTCAGATGGCCGCCTTCCTAGGGATTCCAATGGAAGAAGACGAACAACCTAAATCGGATTCATTGCTCGATTTTTGAACCACATGTGCATCACATGTGGTTTTTTTTGTGGAATCACTTTCATTGACTTAAATACCTTAGGGGGTATAATGGGTGTAAGAAATGAAAATCAAATGGAGGCATGAATATGTTGGACTTTCTTTTTGTAGCGGTCGTCATTGGACTTGTGTATTTCTGGTGGAGTCGCCGAAACAATGTTAAAACGGTCTCGACGGATGACTTGAAACGAAGAATCGCGGAAGAGCGGAACATTCAACTGTTGGACGTGCGTGAGCCGCATGAATACCGCGGAGGACATATTAAGCAAGCGAAAAATGTGCCTCTTTCAGGATTTGGGAACGCGCAAGCGAAATATCCGAAGGAAAAAGAGCGTCCTGTCTACGTGATCTGTCAAAGTGGCATGCGTAGCCAACGCGCCGCAGCGATGCTCAAGAGTGCCGGATATACCGACGTCTATTCTGTAAAAGGCGGAATGAATTTCTGGCGAGGATAATGGACGCGACTGAACGAATCGGTTCAGTCGTTTTTTTGTCACTACGTTTTCCCTTTTGCATTTTCGGGGATTCTGCTACGGTAGGGAGAGAGTGAAAGAGAGGGGATCAATCCAATGGCAGTGATTTTATTTGATATCGATGGCACGTTAGTAGATACGACAGGACCGATGACACAAGCAATTCATGAAGCGCTTGAGGAACTTCCTCATCTTCCGAAACCGAGTGAAGAAGCAGTCCGCTCAGGATACGGCTTGGCAGGTAACGCATTTTGGGAGCATGTTATTCCAGAAGCGTCGCTCGAAGAGATTCGTCTCATTCGCAGATTGCGTCACACGACGCTCGAGAAGACGATGGAAGGGCAGAACGTCTTATTCGATGGAATTCGTGACATGTTGGAAACACTTCACGAACAAGGCCACACGTTGACGACGGCGAGTAACTGCGGCGTCCATTACATGAACCTGATTTTAGATACGCAACAGATTCGTTCATATATGACGGCGCCGGAATGCTTGGAGTCCGTCAGTGGCGAGAAGAAAGCAGACATTCTGACGGCGCATCGGGTCCGTCACGGTGAGGCGGACTATATTATGGTCGGCGATCGCAAATCGGATGTCGAGGCAGCACGGGCGCACGATTTTCCGGTCGTCTTGACAGGATTCGGATTCGGAAATGAAGAAGAGTGGGCGCTTGCGGATCACGTCATCAAGTCACCGAACGATTTAGTCGAATGGGTCAACCGATAAGAAAAGGCTTGTCGCACATGTCGACAAGCCTTTTTTGTATGCCTCTATTTACAACCCGAGTGAGATGTATTTGACTTCTAAAAATTCTTCGATACCATGGTGACCACCTTCACGGCCGAGTCCGCTCTCTTTCCAACCACCGAAAGGCGCTTGAGGAGTTGACGGTAGCCCATCGTTCACACCGACAATCCCATACTCTAACGACTCTGCTAAGTAGACGGCTTCATTGATGTCTTGCGTGAATAGATAGGCGGCTAATCCGAACGGCGTATTGTTCGCCCGTTTGATCACTTCGTCGAGTGAATCGAATGTCGCAATCGGTGCGACCGGTCCAAATGTTTCTTCGTTCATGCAGAGCATGTCTTCGTTCGCGTAACGGATGACCGCCGGACGAATGAAGAGCCCATCTAACACTTCACCACCATACACTTCACCGCCACGAATTTGAGCGTCCTCGATGTGTTTTTCGACTTTACTGAGCGCGTCATCGTCGATGAGTGGACCGATATCGACACCTTCCTCTAATCCGTTCCCGACTTTCAACGCTTCGACCTCTTTGATGAAACGCTCCGAAAATTCATCGACGACGGCTCGTTCGACATAAATTCGGTTCGCACAGACGCATGTCTGTCCACCGTTACGGAACTTCGTGGCGACCGCTTGCGGGACAGCTTTATCCAAGTCCGCCTTGGCCGTGACGATGAGCGGGGCGTGGCCACCGAGTTCGAGCGAAATCTTTTTCATCGTGTCCGCAGCGTCACGCATGAGCATCTTCCCGACTTCGGTCGACCCTGTGAACGTCAATTTTCGAACCCGTTTGTCTTGTTGCCACGCCTTGACGATATCAGACGCTTGCCCTGTGACAAGATTGATGACCCCTTTTGGGAATCCTGCCTTCTCGGCCAATTTGATTAATTCAATCGCCGTCAACGGAGTCGCCGATGCGGGTTTCATGACGACCGTACATCCAGCAGCAAGCGCTGGTGCGACTTTCCGCGTGATCATGGCAGCCGGGAAGTTCCATGGCGTGATGGCGGCGATGACGCCTACCGGTTGTTTGATGGCAAAGATTCGTTTCTTGTTCGAAGAGGCGGGAATCGTCTCCCCGTACACTCGTCGACCTTCTGCGGCATACCAATCGATAAAGCCGTTCGCATAGTTGATTTCACCGATTGCTTCTTTGAGCGGCTTTCCTTGCTCCTCGACCATCGTCCGTGCGAGTTCTTCCGTATGTTCTGCAATCAAACGATGCCACTCATTCAGTAGCGCCCCTCGTTCATCTGCGGTTTTTTGTTGCCATTCCTGTAACGCCTCGTGCGCCGCATCAACGGCTTGTGTCGCTTCCGCGGTATCGCTTTTCGTCACAACGGCCATCACATTTCCGGTAGCCGGATTTCGTACTTCGATCGTCTGCCCCGTTTCTGTCCATTCCCCATTAATAAAGTTTTTCTCTTCTCGCATCTTGATTTCCCCTTTCCAAAAAGTGCACAGTTAATTAGAGGATACCCGTTTTTCTAGAACGCACACAATTTTCCAAAAAATGAGGGGATACCATGTGGATCATTATTGTCGGCTATTTAGTCGGGGGCCTACTCGGGGGTAGGCTATATGGGTTACTAAGTGGTCATGATTTAGCGACATCCGGTTCAAAAAACACAGGGGCCCGCAATGCGCATCGCATCGGAGGGGTATGGGCGTTTTTCATCGTGTACGGATTCGACGTGCTGAAGACGATCCTTGTCTTGCAGATGAGCGGACCGTATTTTTGGCAGACAGCGCTTGCGCTCACGCTTGGTCATATTTATCCGTTTTGGCGAATTCGCGCAGGCGGGAAGGGATATGCCGTTTTTTCTGGAATCATATGGGCATACGACCCGTGGTGGTTTATCGGTGGTCTCCTGATCTTATTGCTCTTGATCAAAGTGACGGGCAATTCACGTGAGACAGGACTGGTCATGCTTATGCTACTACCGCTAGCAGCCCTCGGAAGTCTCGAACATATCATCTGGGCCATGCTCATTGCGATGATCATTATTTATCATCATGTGAAGGAGGGGAAAGCATGATTATGTATCGAAAAGCCGGTGAATCGGATTTTGACGCCATTCATCGATTGAATTACGAAACGTTTGTCGAAGAGATTCCGCAACATTCACCGAACCCGGAACGACGGCTCGTCGATCGGTTTCATGGACAGAATACATATTGGATTGGTGAAGTAGACGGTGAAGTGGTCGCCATGTGTGCACTACGTGGCGAAAGACCTTTTTCGTTGGAACAAAAAGGGGTGCGCATTCCTGATGGGGATTGGATCGAAATTCGTTTGCTTGCTGTGAAGAGAGCGTATCGACGCAATCGGACATTCGCCGGACTGATGCGAGCGGTCATTAAAGATGCGACCGATCGTGAAGTGGATGGGATTGTCATCAGTGGGACGACGCGTGAACAAGTGCTCTATCACCGATTCGGATTTATTCCATTTGCGGATCCAATCGGCCCTGAGGAAGCAAGGTACGTTCCGATGATGTTAACGCGTTCAGCCTTTTATGAATCAAAGTCTGCGTCGACGCTTCGACCAATAAGTTTCCTTGCGGGCCCTGTCGAATGTTCGGAGCGCGTGAGAGCACGACTCTCAAGGCAACCACTCCCACACCGTTCAAAAGAGACGAGTCGCATGCTCGAATCGGTTCAGCAACAACTGACAAAGCGAATCGGACTTCCTTACGTCTATACGCTTCTCGGAAGTGGCACGGTCGCCAATGATGCGGTCGCGGCAAGATTGCGGGGACATGGTGTCGTTTTATGCGCCGGCGAATTCGGGGAGCGTCTCATGGATCACGCATCCCGCGCCGGTCTCTCATTTGATGTCATTCAAGTGGACGGGGAAGGGAAATGGGAGGTTGCTCAACTTGAGCAGATTGAACCGGAGTGGGTGTGGACGGTACATTGTGAGACATCTTTAGGCATCTTAATCGACCTCGCCCCGCTTCACACGTGGCAAGGTGTCGTCGCCGTCGATGCAATCAGCGCGGTCGGGACACTTGTCTATGATTATTCTTTCGCGGACTACGTGACTTTTTCCTCGGGGAAAGGATTACGGAATGCGCCAGGTCTCGCGTTCGTCGCGATGAAAGAGCGGGCGGAAATGATGCGAGACGTGCCACGCTACTTTGATTTGTCCCTCTATCAACCAATCGCCTTCACACAATCGGAACCGCTCCTTGCGGCGATGGATGTCGCATTAGAGGAATTAACGGAAGAACAGGTCGCATCGCATCAGGAGAAGATGGCATTGTTGGTCAACTCACTTCGCGAGAATGGCTTACAATTCAAGCTGAGTCCCGCCCAATCACCTGGCATCATCACGATTCCGATGCCGTGCGGACAGTCCTCGATTGAGTTAGGTCGACAACTATCCTATCAAGGTTATCTCGTCCAATATGAGAGCGAATATTTGAAACGGGCGAACGTCATCCAAGTATCGACGATGGGCTGGACGACAACTCGCATGATGCGTGACGTTGGTGCCTATATTGCCGAGTGGATGCAACAAAAAACCGCCACTCTGGAAAGTGACGGTTCGCTTACACACGAAAATCCTGACGTGCCAAGTGACGAATTTTTCGTCCGAGGCGTCTCCAATTGAAGTAAGCCAGCACAGACACGACGCCACCTGACCAGAACAGCCATTCATCTGGTCGGATATAGCCGAGTAGCCCGACGAGCAACCCGAGCAAGATGACGATGGCATTGAACGTCTGACGGTGCAAGAGTTCTTTCGATTCCAAGTTGCGTTGGAACATCGCTTGCTCCGACAGGCGTTTTCGTGTCGGCTCTTTTAAGTAATTGTCGAGAAGCGGTGGCACGTTCAACAATTTCTTCGCATAGTTGATCCCGGTCTTCACATAACGGTTTTGAAGTGTCGTGCCGTCCTCCTCGAGCCATTCGATGACAATCGGTTTGCCGAGTGTGAACAGGTCGATTTTCGGATCGAGGATTTGCAGGATGCCGAGCAAAGTCGAGGCGGCCCGACCGAAGAAGGCGAATTCCGCCGGGAGTTGGATCGGTTCGTTTTTGACGAGCAACTGAATATCCTGCAACACTTTCTCAATTAACTTCGTATCGACGGTGTCGATATCGGTCTCTAAATAAAAAGTGACGGCTTTCTCGAGTGCTTGGCGGATGTTTTGCTTGTTCGCCGTCGGCAAGAGGAAGCGTAAATCTTCTAGGCCGTCGACGATGCTGTCATAGTCGAGCGAGATGAACGCCTGTAAGATGTTTCGGATCGTTGCCATGTCCTGTGCCGTCGTCTGTCCGACCATCCCGAAGTCGAGTAGGATGATGGTGCCGTCTGCTCGGATTTGAACGTTTCCGGGGTGCGGGTCAGCGTGGAACTGTCCTCCGAACAACAATTGTTCGGCGGCGAGCGTAAATAGTCGTTCGGCTAGGGCGGAGCGATCGATTTCATTTTCTTTTAAGAAGGCGAGGTCGGTGATGCGTCGTGCATCGACCCAGTCCATCGTCAAGACGCGGTTCGTACAGAGGTGTTCGTGATAATCCGGGATGTAAACGTCCGGATTATCCGCATATTTGGCTTTGAAATATAAGGCGTTTTTTAATTCGGTTTGAAAATTTAGTTCATCCCCGATGACAAAAATCATTTGGCGATATAAGCTATCTAAGTCGGTCGATTTTGCGAGGGATGTCCGCTTCAACATCGACGTGACAATCCGCATGGCCCGGAAGTCGGTACGGATGATTTTTTCGATATTCGGACGTTGAATTTTGATGGCGACCCGCTTGCCGTTTTCCAGAAGGGTGGCACCGTACACTTCCCCGATTGAGGCGGAGGCGACGGCGTCGATGCCAACGTCTTTGACGACTTGCGTGTAAGGGACGCCCCATTCCGCCTCTAGAATCGCGCGCGACTTGTCCCAACCCGATGTCGGGACACGGTCGACGAGTTCAGATAGTTCGTTCAAGACGGCCGGAGGCAATAAATCGGCACGAATGGACAAGAATTGTCCGAGCTTGATCAACAAGCCTTCGAGTCGGAGTGCGTTTCGTTTATACTCACGCGCGAGCTTGAGCATGAGTGCTTCATATTCTTCTGTCGTGGCGACACCTTGCTGTTGCTTACGTGAAAAGGCGTATAGCCGAATGATGAATCGGGCGAACATGGTGACGATAATCCATATGCGGAACAAAGCGATACGTTTCATTGTAATACCGACATCCTTTACGACAGTCGCTCGACTGACCTGATTTTTTGTAACTATACTTTACCATACAATGCGTTGAAGAAAGGGCAAGGGATGTTCATGGAGTGGGAATTGCTCAACGTCGTCGGAACGATTGCGTTCGCGGCGAGCGGAGCCATCATTGCGATGGATGAAAAATACGATATTTTTGGGGTATGGTTGCTCGCGTTTATCACCGCCTTTGGGGGCGGCGCGATTCGGAACGTCCTGTTAGGAAACCCCGTCAGTTTGATTTGGCAACAGAATGATTTATTTATTTTATGTTTTCTGGTCGCACTCCTCATCTTCCTGCTACCAAGTGTCGTATTGCCACATTGGGAACGCTGGGGTGTGATTGTGGATGCAATCGGATTGGTCGCCTTTGCCTTTCAAGGAGCACAGGTCGCCATCAAGCTGGATTTACCGTTATCGGCAGCAATCGCGGCGGCTGTCCTGACCGGGGTCGGGGGTGGTGTGGTCCGCGACTTACTGGCTGGGCGTAAACCGCTCGTCTTGCAATCAGAGGTGTACGCGATTTGGGCGATTCTCATTGCGGTCATCACGTATTACTTCAAGCTCGAAGGCGGTCTTGCCGTCTATGCGCTTTTAATTGTCGTAGCGACACTTCGAGTGATATCCTACTATCGGAAGTGGAATTTACCAGCACGAAAAGTCAGATAAGGGGGAACGAAAATGAAGATTTTACTAATGATTGGTGCCGGATTGATGGCACTCGGTGTGGCACTTGGCGCGTTCGGTGCCCATGCGCTAAAAGAGAGACTGTCACCGAACATGTTGGCGAACTGGCAGACGGGCGTGCTCTATCACATGATCCATGCGCTCGGGATCGTCGGGATCGCAGCGCTCCTCATGCGTGTGAGTATCAGCCAATTTAACATTGCCGGCTGGCTCATGTTTGCGGGAATCATCTTTTTCTCTGGAAGTTTATACGTCATGGCGTTGACGGGAATCACGAAACTCGGAGCCGTGACACCAATCGGCGGCGTCTTATTCATTGCTGCTTGGATTTTTGTCATCGTCGGTGCGATGAAATTATAATGACAGAATCAATTTATTTCGACATCCATGTCTTTGCTCATGTTCACATGCAGCGAAGGCATGGATTTTTTTGATGAGTCATCCCATCAATTGGAAAACAGATTTGCGCTTCATGTATTTATTATTTGAAAATAGGGTAAAGCGTTCTCTATTTACATAAAATATTACAGGAACATGTCAGAATGGACGATTAGAAAAGGTATTGATAAATAATAAGTTCAACACATTCGTTGCCTATGCTGTTGTGCGTGCGTAATAAAATTGAAATATAACTTTAACAGGAAAATATCTAGCAGTTAGATATAATTAGTCGTGTTGAAACTCAACCAAATGATCGTTTTTGTTACATACTGAAACGGCTTTAAAATATGTAGTGTAGTAGGTACTCACGTTTGTCATTTAAGAAAGGATGTACCCCATTCATGAATTGGAAACGCACAGTCTCGACGCTGACGCTTGGTGTGATGCTCATCAGCACACATACAGTTGCCGACGCATCGACTTCGATTAAAGAAAAACAAGAAGAACAACAAAAAGTACAAGAGAAGCGCAATGACGTGAAAAAGAACCAAGCCGATACGTCTTCAAAGATTGAAGTGAACAAAGAAGAGATTTCAAAAGTTCAGGCAGAGGTCAATAAAATGGACGCACAGTTGCAGGACATCATCAACGATGTCGCCATGAAGCGCCAAGAAATCAAGCGTACCGAGATGAAAATCGAGGATCTTGAAGCCGACATTAAAGATTACCAAGAAAAAATGAAGGCACAAGAAGCGATGATGAAAGAACGTATGGCCACGATGCAAAAGAACGGTGGCGGCTCAATTAACTGGGCTGAATTCATCTTCGGTTCAAAAAACCTCTCTGATCTTGTCACGCGTATGATCACGGCTGGAACGATTCAGCGTAGTGACCAAGAGTTGTTCGATGACTATGAAGCGACACAAAAATCGCTCAAAGAAGCACAAGCTGACTTGAAAGCAGAACGTGCCTCACTTCTCAAACAACAAAAAGCACTTGAAGTGCGTCAAGCTGAGCTCGAGAAGAAAATGAAGCAACGTGAGAAGCGTATCAAAGAGCTTGAAGAGAAGAACATCAAGTTTGAATCGCAAATCTTCGACCTTCAAGAAATTGAAGCGACGTTAGTGGCACAAGAACAAGCAATCGCTGCTGAAATCGAAGCGCAGCGTCGTGAAGAAGAGGAAGCCCGTCGTCGTGCTGAAGAAGCAGCTCGTCAAGAGGCGGCACGTAAGGCAGAAGAAGCACGCCAAGCAGAAGCTGCACGTCAAGCTGAGGCTGCTCGCAAGGCAGAGGCAGCACGAGAAGCGGAAGCGGCTCGTCAAGCTGCTGCACAACAAAAGCAAGACAATAAAACGAATACCCCGTCTTCGTCGTCTTCAAACAACACGGCTCCATCAACACCAGCACCAAAACCGGAGCCAGCACCAGCGCCGAAACCGGAGCCGAAACCGGCACCGACGACATCGACGCCAGCACCGTCTAGCTCAATGTTCATTCAACCGGCTTCAGGACGCTACTCACAAGGGTGGGGTCCGGCGAGCGGTGCGTACGGCTACACGTTCCATAACGGTGTAGATATCGCTGGTCCAACAGGTACACCGATTCGTGCATCTGCGACAGGTACAGTTATTCGTGCAGGCTGGGGTGGCGCTTACGGGAACCACGTCATGATCGCGCACGTCATCAACGGTCAAGTTTGGACGACAGTTTATGCACACATGAACTCAGTATCTGTCAGCTCAGGACAGCGTGTGACACAAGGATCAAATATCGGGACACTTGGAAACACAGGGAACTCGTCAGGTCCGCACTTGCACTTTGAGATTCATAAAGGCGGCTACTCGTACTCGGCAACGAGCGCAGGTAGCACGGTCAACCCGCGTCAGTTCTTCTGATGCCCTATACAGAAAGCTCCTTTCGATTGCGAGAGGAGCTTTTGTGCGTACAAAAAATCCCTCCGCGATGGCGAAGGGATGCTCGTTAGTTGGCTTGCTCGATATCGTTTGAATGATCTTGTTTCTTACGCATGCGTTCACGCACGTAATAGATAATCGTCAACCCAATCAACCAAGGTACCCCGAACTTCAACAAGATGTTGAAATCGGTGAACCATGTCGTGATCATCAGGCTGAGGAGTAAGACAGCTCCAAGTATTGGGAGGAACGGATATCCCATCATACGGACAGGGAGTTTTCGTCCGGTCCATTTCTTCCGGAAGAACAAGTGGGAGACGAAGACCATGAACCAAGTGAAAATGGCTCCAAACATCGAGATTCCCATCAAGAACGGATATGACGATTCCATAAACACTTGTAATAAAGCGGCTAGGACGATGCCACCCGTTGAAACGAGTAATGCGAACATCGGGATGCCGTTTTTGCTGATTTTTTTGAACACTTTCGGTGCATCGCCGGCTTCTGCGAGCGAGTACATCATGCGTGTTGATGCATAGAGCTGTGCGTTCATCGCTGACAAGGCGGCAATCAAAATCACGAAGTTGAGGATACCTGCCGCGAACGGCACATCAAACTGTTCCATGACGAGCACGAACGGACTTTGATCGATACCCGCTTGCTGCCATGGGATGAGCATGAGCATGATGGCGAGCGTGACGACATAGAAGAACGTCAATCGGAACACGGTAGCGCGTAAAGCGCGTGGTACGGCCTGATCCGGGTCTTTTGCTTCGCCTGCTGTGACGGCGACGAGTTCGGTTCCAAGGAAACTGAAGAGGGAGATGAAAATCGTCACCCACATTCCGTAAAACCCGAAAGCGAAGAAACCTTCGTTTCCAGTCGTGATCGATTCAATCGGTGATCCTGGTTCGCCGAACAATGTGGCGGCACCGAGAACGATGAATAGGATAATGGCAGTTACTTTGATGAAGGATAACCAGTATTCGGTCGTCCCGAACGTGTGAACATGACGGGCGTTGACGTAAATGAGTAGTCCACCGAAGAGGGCGACCCAGACGAACCCGTTCACATCCGGGAACCAGTAGCGCATATAGATAGCGATGGCACTGACCTCAACCCCTACAGCGAGTACGTTCGCGACCCAGTAAGAGTAACGGACGAGAAAGCCTGCGAGTGGATGGACGTATCGCTCGGCAATCGTTCCGAATGATCCAGATGTTGGATGGGCGACCGTCATTTCGGCGAGTGCACCCATGAGTAAGAGGACGATGAACGCCCCGATGGCATAGCTGACGAGCACGCTCGGACCAGCGGTTTGGATCGCGAGCCCGCTTCCGAGGAACAGCCCGGTTCCGATGGCACTCCCGAGGGAAATCATCGTGAGTTGCCGGGTGGACAGCTCGCGTTTTAGTTTGTTTGTTTCCAAAATCGATTCTCCTTTAGTTGAGTGAAATGTTGTTGTGGACGACTATAGCAGACAGAAAAAAACGATGTCAATTCGAAAAACCGATGAAGGTTCTCGATTTCGGGGTGCACATATAGAGGCAAAGTTTTTCGATTTTTTTTATTTGACAGGGATGCATCCTCCCTGTATAGTACGAGTTAACTTAACTGAAACGAATAAAGGCGTCGACGAAGAGAAGTAACGACGAATCTTGTATGACAGAGAGCTGATGGTTGGTGCGAATCAGTATACAGGACGTCGCGAATGGACTTCTGAGCTCTAAACCGAACTTTGAGTAGGCTTTAGCGGGTTACCCACCGTTATCATGGGGAAGCGGATGATCGTCCGTGAAGTGGGTTTTTCGGAACCAACGAAGGTGGCACCACGGGGTTACTCGTCCTTCTTGTAGCATAGGCTATGAGGAGGCGGGTAACCCCTTTTTCGTTTCTATAACATAAATCGAGGATTGAGAAGAGTAGCGCGAGAAGACGTTTCGTCCAGAGAGTCAGGGATGGTGAGATCCTGACCGAGGTGTCCGCGTGAATGGGCTCATGAGAGCATGGCTGAATGAAGTAGGTCGTGACGGCTTCCCCCGTTATCGGGATACGATGTGATTGCATCGGAGAGTGGATTCTTCGGAATCAACGAGAGGTGGCACCGCGGTCTAGAACCGTCCTCCATACGACGACTGTCGTGTGGAGTTTTTTTATACACATTTTTAGAGGGGGAACAGACGATGATTCAACAATTGGAGACAAACGCACTATCAACAGCAGATATGAAAGTGGCAGCAAGCGAGATGTTCCAAGCGGATGAAGCACAAATCGAACGGGTGCTACTCGCGATGAAAGAACGTGGGGAGACGGCAGAAGAGATGGCGGGACTCGCGGCATACATCCGTGAAGCAGCACAGTTCCCCCCGACGGATTTGCCTGTACTTGATGTCTGTGGCACGGGCGGCGATGGGGCGCACACGTTCAACATCAGCTCGACCGTCGCCTTCGTGTTGGCCGGTCTCGGCATCCCGGTCGCCAAACATGGGAACCGTAGCGTATCGAGTCGGTCTGGAAGTGCGGACGTCCTCGAGGCATTGAACGTTCCGATTGTGAAGACGGCGGAAGAAGTACATGCCGACTTGAAACGGACGAACTTGAGTTTCTTGTTCGCCCAGCATGTCCACCCGATCATGAAGCACGTCATGCCGGTCCGGAAACGACTCGCGACGGCGACCATCTTCAACCAAATCGGACCGCTTACGAATCCGCTTCGTCCGAAACGACAACTGATTGGTGTCTACCATCCATCACTACTTGAGAAGATGGCGACAGCGATGCGTCATCTTGGAGTAGAGCGTGGCATGGTCGTACACGGTGCGGGTGGCCTCGATGAAGCGAGCCTCGCTGGTGTGAACGAGGTGTACTTCTTTGACGGGGAACAGACGGCGCGTTACGCGGTCGACCCACGAGATGTTGGCTTGATGCGGGCACCGCTCGAAGCACTACGTGGAGGAACGCCGGAAGAGAACGCCGCGACACTACTCGCTGTATTGAACGGGGAGTCGGGCCCGGCGCGAGATGTCGTCTTATTGAATGCGGCGCTTGCCCTTTGCACGTACGGCACGACTTCAACGCTTCGTGCAGGGGTGAAAGAGGCGAAACGCAGTATCGATGAAGGGCACGCCTTACGCGTGTTACAACACTTACAACGTACGGAGGTAGAGGCATGAGTTATTTAACGAAAATCATCGGAACGAAAATCGAAGAGGTCAGTCGTATGGAGCCAATCGATGTCACCGTGACAGAGCCGATTGCTCTCTTGAATCGAATGCGTGATGGATTCCACATCATCTCGGAAATCAAACGTTCATCACCTTCGAAAGGAATGATTCGGGAGGATGTGAACGTCGCCGAACGGGCTCGTCAATATGAACAAGCCGGAACGACGATGATTTCGGTGTTGACGGACACGACGTATTTCAATGGGTCTTTTGAAGATCTACAACAAGTCGCCGACGTGGTCACAATCCCGGTACTCTGCAAAGACTTCATCATCGATGAACGACAACTCGACTATGCGAAGCATTACGGTGCGAGTGTGGCGCTCCTCATCGTAGCGGCACTTCATCCGAAACGTCTCCACGAGTTGACACGATACGCTCGCTCGATCGGTCTTGACGTCTTGGTCGAAGTGCATGACGAAGCCGAGTTACACATCGCGCTCGAGCTCGATGACGTGTTGATTGGCATCAACAATCGAGACTTAAAAACGTTCGAGGTATCACTTGAGACATCAATCGATTTGATGGAACGTTATCCCGATGTCACGTTCGTCAGTGAAAGTGGAGTCAGCACCGTCGAGGCGGCAGCGCGTCTAAAAGAAGCCGGGGCCAGCGCCATTCTCGTCGGAGAAGCACTCATGCGGGAAGAAGACCCGACCCGGTTACTCGAGGAGTTGAAAACATGTTCGTTAAAATTTGTGGATTGAAAACAGAAGAAGCGGTCGAAGCGGCGGTCGAAGCGGGGGCGGATGCCATCGGATTCGTGTTCGCCCCGAGTTCCCGTCAAATCGACGTGGCCACAGCGAAGACGTTAGCAACGTTTATCCCGCAATCGGTTCGAATCGTTGGTGTGTTTTTAAGTCCTTCAATGGAAGACATCGCGCAAACGATGGACGTGGGACTGACGGATTTACAAATTCACCATCGAACGCAGTCGATTGAACAACTGCGAATCTTCGGATTACCGATTATCGATGCTTCAACTGAGGTGGCGGCGGATGTTCGATTGATGGACCATCCGACCCCGGGCAGTGGACAGATTTTAGACTGGGCAACGATTGAGCGACCGAATCGTCCATTTTGGCTAGCAGGTGGCCTATCCCCAGACAATGTAAGACAAGCGATTCAAACGATCCAACCAGACGGCGTCGATGTCTCGAGCGGTGTTGAGACAGACGGTGTGAAAGATATCAAAAAAATTCGCACGTTCATTCAACGTGCCAAGGAGGAACTAGGATGTATGCACAACCAGTGAACGGGAAATTTGGACAATACGGTGGAAAATATATTCCGGAGACGCTCATGCAGGCAGTCGAAGAATTAGAGGTCGCTTACGAAGAGGCGAAGCAAGACCCTGAGTTTCAAGAACGCTTCTCTTCCTTATTAAACGAATACGTGGGACGTGAGACGCCGCTCTATTATGCGTCGAACCTGAGTCGTCGTCTTGGGACGAACGTCTATTTGAAACGTGAGGACTTGAACCATACCGGTGCCCATAAGATCAACAACACGATCGGACAGGCGCTCCTTGCGAAACGGATGGGGAAACAAAAAGTCGTCGCCGAGACGGGAGCGGGTCAGCACGGTGTCGCGACTGCGACAGTATGTGCGTTACTCGATTTAGAATGTACGATCTTCATGGGTGAGGTCGACGTTGAACGCCAGGCGTTGAACGTGTTTCGGATGGAATTGCTCGGAGCGAAAGTCGTTCCGGTCAAATCAGGTAGTCGTACACTAAAGGATGCCGTCAATGAAGCGCTCCGTTACTGGGTCAAACATGTCGACGATACCCATTACGTGATGGGTTCAGTACTTGGACCGCATCCGTTCCCGCAGATGGTACGTGATTTCCAAAGTGTGATCGGGACAGAGACACGTCGTCAAATCCTTGAACAGACAGGACGCCTCCCAGACGCCGTCGTCGCTTGTGTCGGTGGAGGAAGCAACGCCATGGGCATGTTCTATCCGTTCTTGAACGATGAGTCGGTCGCCCTCTATGGTGTCGAGGCAGCAGGCAGTGGGATTGATACAGACAAACACGCGGCGACACTCACGAAAGGTGAAGTCGGTGTGTTACATGGGTCGCTCATGTATGTGTTGCAAGACGCGGCCGGTCAAATCGAGGAGGCACATTCGATCTCAGCCGGGCTCGACTACCCAGGGGTAGGACCGGAACACAGCTTCTTGAAAGACATCGAACGGGTGCGGTATGCAGCTGTCACGGATGACGCAGCGCTCGATGCGTGTCTCGCACTCAGCCGCCAAGAAGGGATTATTCCTGCCTTGGAGTCGTCTCATGCTCTCGCTTACGCAGAAACGCTCGCGAAGACAATGGGAGAAGACGAAACATTGGTGATCTGTTTATCAGGACGCGGAGACAAAGACGTCCACACAATCCGAGAGAAGGTGGCGACACGATGACATTAGAGACAGCGATTCGCGAACGAGAAGGAGCGGCATTCGTTCCGTATATTATGGCCGGTGACGGTGGGATGGACCGACTCATCCCGACCATTGTTGAACTAGAACGGATGGGTGCGACAGCGATTGAACTCGGTATCCCGTTCTCCGATCCGGTGGCAGATGGTCCAATCATTGAGGCGGCAGGAATGCGTGCGCTTGAAGCGGGCGTGACGCTCGAAATGGTATTGAACCATTTAATAGAAGGAAATGATCAATTTAACGTTCCGATCGTGTTGATGACATACTTGAATCCTGTGTTTCGATTCGGGATTCAACCGTTCTTTGACCGAGCGAAGGAATGCGGGGTAAGCGGGGTCATCATTCCGGACCTTCCGTTTGAAGAAAGTCTTCAATTATTCGCAGATATCGAGCGGCATGACGTCGCGGTCATCCCGCTCGTGACGTTGACGAGCAGTGAGGCGCGGACAGCATCCATCTTAGAGAAAGCGGAAGGATTCGTCTATGCGGTCACGCTCAAAGGAACGACAGGGAAAGCCGATGTGTTCCCGGACGAATTACTTGCCTATTTGACTCGATTGACAGAGCAGTCACGCGTTCCTGTTTTGGCAGGATTCGGCGTACATTTACCGGAGCAAGTGCAGACGCTTGGAAATGCATGTGATGGTGTCGTCGTCGGAAGCTTTATCGTCGAGGCGCTCCATGAAGGACGAACAAAAGACGTTGAGACGTTGATTCAATCAGCAAAACAAATGCACGTATAAAAAATCAGCGCTTCATACGAAGCGCTGATTTTTTTGCCTACAATTCCACTCGGTCGAGACCGTCTTCACCAAATTTCTGGTCGAGTTGATCATGACGATACATCGAGGCGAGTACATATAAAAGGTCGCCTTCCTCGATGGATGTTTGTCCATTTGGTGGAATCAAATATTCGTTTCGGACGATGGCGTTCACGACGGTGTTCGGTGGGAGCGTGATATCCGCGAGCGTCTTGCCAATCATCGAGGAACTCTCCGTGACGACGTAAGGAACGAGTTTATGTTGGGACTGTTTGCTCGAGACGAGGGCAATGGTATATGGGGAACGGATTTTATCCGGACCGAGTAATCCCAATTTCTCGGCAAGCGGTGTCAATGTCGTCCCTTGAATCAAAGCGCTCGTCACGACGACGAAGAAGACGGCATTGAATAAGAGTTGACTGTCCTCAATACCAGCAATTAACGGGAATGTAGCTAAGACGATTGGAACAGCTCCCTTTAGGCCGGCCCATGAGATAAACAGCTTCTCTTTTCTCGTGAATGCCATCCCGAGCGTCGATAAATAGACGGCGATCGGACGAGCCAAGAACATGAGGACGAATGAAATGAGCAGTCCTTTCCAAATCAAGTCCGGTTCGATGAGTTGACGAGGGAAGACGAGTAACCCAAGGATGACGAACATGATGATCTGCATGATCCATGCGAGCGCTTCTGAGAATTGGACGATCGTCACTTCATGCGCCGTGTCCGCATTTCCGACAATCATCGCAGCGATATAGACCGCGAGCAGACCGCTTCCTAATAAGTATGCGGTGACACCATATGTGAGAAATGCCATCGAAATCATGAGCACGGCATGAAGACCGCTCGACTCTAATCTTAGGTGATTCAACATGAGGCGGGACAGTTGACCGAGGATGAAACCGATGAGAGCCCCGACCACGATTTGAAGGACAAACATCCAGATGCCATCCCAGATAGTCGTATCTGGCTTCATCATGAAATCGAGGGCAAGAATCGTTAAAAACATCGCCATCGGGTCGTTCGTGCCGGACTCGGCTTCGAGTGTCGCACCGACTTTCGGTGAGATATTCTTTCCTTTAAATGCGGCAAAGACGGCCGCCGCGTCGGTCGAACCGATAATCGCACCGAACAAGAAAGATTCAATCCAATCGAAACCAAATACGAAACGAACGGCCACAGCAACAACGCTTGTCGTGATCAACACACCAAACGTAGCGAGTGAGGCGGCTGGAACGAGGACGTTCCGCATCGACGACCATTTCGTCTGAAGACCCCCTTCAAACAAAATGACGATTAAGGCGGCGACTCCGATCAACTGCGCCAGATTCGAATCGTCGAAGAAGATGAGACCGGTGATATCACTTCCCATGATCATGCCGATTCCCATAAATAAAATCAAGGCGGGCAAGCCGAATCGAGTGGAGATTCGCGTCGCCATGACACCGGACACGAGTAGTAATCCGAAGAGTAAAATGAGTACATCAGTACTTAGAACAGGTACGGGCAAGCACAACACATCCTTTCAAAAACAATACTCTTAGGTTCATTGTACCATGAAATCGTCTGATATTTCAGAATTGGCGATTAGACAAACCATACACATTGGAATTGTCAGTTATAAATGTGATAAAGTGAAAGCAACGATAAGGAGGGATGATGATGTCTAAAATTCACGTCATTCATGAAAACGAAGAATGGACGAACCACCTTGTCCATCGCTTAGAAGAACTACAGTTACCTTATGAATTATGGCACTTGGACCAAGGGACGATTGATCTCGAAGCAACGCCCCCGGAAGGTGTCTTCTATAATCGCATGAGTGCCTCTTCGCATACACGTGGACATCGGTACGCACCCGAGTTAACGGAAGGTGTCCTCGCTTGGTTAGAGGCGAACGATCGGACCGTGTTCAACGGCACACGTGCCATCCGCCTAGAAGTGAGCAAAGTCAATCAATACACGGCGCTTCGCCGCGAAGGGATCCGCGTACCGAAGACGATTGCGGCAGTCGGTAAGGACCAAATCATCGAGGCGGCCGAAAAGCTTGGGATGACACCGTTCATCACGAAACACAACCGTGCCGGGAAAGGGCTTGGCGTCCAGTTGTTCCATACGATCGAAGGACTGAAAGAATATGTATATGGTCCCTCGTTCGAGGACTCGGTTGACGGCATCACCCTCATCCAACAATATATCGAAGCCCCGGAACCATATATCACTCGCTGTGAATTCATCGGTGGGAAGTTCTTATATGCGGTTCGTGTCGATACGTCGGAAGGCTTCGAGCTCTGCCCGGCAGATGCGTGCTCGATTGAAGATCAGTTCTGTCCGGTCGGAGAGACGCCGCCTGCGAAGTTCGAAATCGTCGAAGGATTCAATGACCCGATCATTCCACAGCTCGAGCAGTTCCTGAAAGCGAATGCGATTGATATCGCCGGGATCGAGATCATTCGAGACCAAGATGGCAACGTCTACGCCTATGACGTCAATACGAACACAAACTATAATTCCGATGCCGAAGCAAAAGCGGGGCGTTTCGGGATGCTTGAATTGGCAACTTTTTTAGGGGACGCACTTCACGTCATCACGACAAAATAAGGGTCAGGCGCTCGCCTGACCCTTTTGCTGTGTATGTTTGAGTTGCTCTTCAAATCGATGTTGGACTAATTCTGCTGTCGGTGCCATTCGTTCGATGAACGAATCTAAACGTTCCGCAGTGTCTCGATCGGTTTCTTTGAACACGCGCATCGTTGTTCACCTCGTTGATCAGGATTACTTGCTTACATCATCCTTAATTCCCGAGGTGCTATACACGTAAACCTTTTACACGCTAAAGAATGTGCTCAAATTTTCTTTCGGTAAGATATTTCCGACGTAGAAGTCACCGAACTCACCATATTTCGCACTCACTTCGTCGAAACGCATCTCATAGACAATTTTCTTGAACTGAAGTGAATCTTCAGCGAAGAGCGTGACGCCCCATTCCCATGCGTCGAATCCAGTCGACCCACCGATGAACTGTTGAATCTTACCGGCATAGCTACGGCCGATCATGCTATGGCGATACATGAGGTCTTTGCGCTCATCCATCGACAACATGTACCAGTTGTCTCCGTCACGACGAGCCTTGCTCATCGGATAGAAACAAATGTGTGCCGTTTTTGGAAGTGTCGGATAGAGACGTGAGCGGATATGAGGATTTTGATACGGGTCCCCATCTCCAGACCCGCGATACATACCGAGCTCGATGACCGATACGTATGAATACGACGGAATCATATAGTCATATAGTGCCGTTTTGCGGAATGCGCGCTCGACATCTTCAAGTTCGTTGAATGTCGGGCGAAGCACCATCAAGACGAGGTCTGCCTTTTGACCGAGAATCGAGTAGAAAGCGTGGCTTCCCTCACCGTTCACTTCGACTTCTTCGAGTGAAGCGAGGAACGCAGTGAACTCGTCAATCATCTGTTGACGTTTCTCAGCATCGACGAGCTTCAAACGAGCCCAATCGATCGTACGGAAATCATGAAGTGAATACCAACCGTCTAACGTGGCGGCGGCATGTTGTGTATCTGTTGTAGGTATTGGACGTTCTGACATAAAAAAACTCCTTTCGGGACTTGGCTTCGCCGTCTATTTTACCATACACGCTTCACTGACTGGCAAATTTGAGACACTGTGAGGGTTATCACGATTCACGAGGGGTAAAGAACAGAAGGTACCGGGATGAAAACGGCTACAAAAATGGCTGTATCAGTCGATTTGTTAAAACTGTTCTATTCATATAATGATTGATTCTAAGCGATTTATGGCGAAATGGGCAGAATAGTTTATTTTAAAAAGGGTACTGTGTATAATTGAAATCGCGTAAAGACACAAGTCAACGGCAAGACCATTCGTCGTCATGCTGTAAATTGAGAAAAAGGGGTTCATTCGTTATGAAATTATTTGAAACGTTGAAGCAAAAAGTCAGCCCGGTTCGTCCGACCATCGTCTTCCCAGAAGGCGTCGATGAGCGTGTTCTTGGAGCCGCTGTTCGTTTGAAAGCGGACGGTATGGTTGAGCCGATCGTCGTCGGTGCAAAAACAGACATCGAAGCGGTTGCTACGAAGCACGGTTTCGACATCTCAGGTTTGACACAATACGACCCAGCGACATACGAAGACATCGATGTCCTCGTCGAATCATTTGTCGAGCGTCGTAAAGGGAAAGCGACGGCTGAACAAGCTCGTGAGCTCCTCACATCGGATGTGAACTACTTCGGAACGATGCTCGTTCATACAGGAAAAGCAGAAGGTCTTGTCTCAGGCGCGATGCACGCGACGGCTGATACGGTACGTCCGGCACTTCAAATCATCAAAATGCAACCAGGCATTAAAAAGACGTCAGGTGTGTTCATCATGGTACGTGACGATGAGCAGTACGTCTTCTCAGACTGTGCAATCAACATCGCACCGGACGCAGCGGATTTAGCAGAGAACGCGTTCTTGTCGGCATCGACAGCGAAGACGTTCGGCATCGACCCACAAGTCGCGCTTCTTAGCTTCTCAACGAAAGGTTCTGCGAAGTCACCTGAAACAGAGAAAGTCGTGGAAGCGACACGCCTTGCGAAAGAAAAATCACCGAACCTTCCAATCGACGGAGAACTTCAATTTGATGCGGCATTCGTCCCTAGCGTAGCGGCGAAGAAAGCACCAGGTTCTGATGTGGCTGGTAATGCGAACGTATTCGTCTTCCCAAGTCTTGAAGCAGGAAATATCGGTTACAAGATGGTTCAACGTTTCGGTGGATTCGAAGCGATCGGTCCAATCCTTCAAGGTCTCAACAAACCAGTGAACGACTTATCACGTGGCTGTAACGAAGAGGACGTCTACAAATTGACACTCATCACAGCAGCACAAGCAATCGACGAGCGCAACGAAGCGTAAGTTTTTGGCATCCTTCTTCTTAGAAGGGTGCTTTTTTTGTGTTTTTTTGAATAGTAGCTGAGGTAAACTATAAGAGGAATCCATTATTGAAAGGGGAGCTATGTATGCAAAGCATTCATGCGACGGAATTACGAGAAAAGTTAGAGAACGGGGAGTCTCTCCATATCATCGATGTGCGCGAACAAGATGAATATGATGCAGGGCATATCCCGAACGTACCGCTCTATCCACTATCTGAATTCCCACATGTGACAGAAAAATTGGCGCAAGATAACGTCTATCACGTCATTTGTCGTTCAGGTGGACGGAGTCAAACAGCGTGTGATTACTTAGAGTCACAAGGCTACAAAGTCGTCAACGTCGACGGCGGGATGCTCGCTTGGGATGGCGACATCGAAGCGTGATGTTAGAAAATCCTTGGGTCGTCGTACCCCTTCTCATCGCGCTTTACCTTACTGTCTATGCGGTGATGAAGCGATTTGACTGGGAGAAGTGGCGACTCGTCTGGGCAGTCTGGGTGATGCTCATCATCATCTTGTTGACGATTGAACTCGTAACCAGTCTATAAAAAATGCGGAACCTCTATTAAAGAAGGTTCCGCATTTTTTATGCGTCTTGGCGCTTATCAAAAGTGATTGATGCGATGGCATCATGTTGGTGAATCGACTCTTCGTTACGGCATTCGACGAAGAAGTTCACGACTTGTTTCATCTCGTACAAGTCAGCCGCAATCAAGCGGACCATGTCCTCGACGAAACGTGGGTTTTCGTATGCGATTTCAGTCGCACGTTTTTCATCCGGACGTTTGAGGACCGGGTGAAGTGGTGCAGAGGCGTTCGACTCTGCCGCATCGAGAAGGGCTGCACGCCAGTCGAATCCGTCCATCGACGTCTCATCAAGACCGGCTTCGATCGTGATGTAACCACGTTGGTTATGAGCGCTATACTCACTGATTTCTTTTGAACATGGGCAAAGCGTCGTGACGTTGATAACGAGACCGACTGTCACGTTTGCGACGCCCGTTTCAAGGTTGTACGTCACACGGTGCATGACGTCTGCGTTCATCAAACCGCTAAGACCTGTCGCAGGTGCTTTACGTGTGAAGAACCATGGGTAACGGATTGTCAATTGCCCTTCCGTTTGTTCCATACGCTCGGCAAGTTCCTGTGCGAACTCGATCAACGAACGGTTCGATACCGTCCATCCTTGTTGATGGTACGCGTCGAGCTGTTCCGTCAAACGAGACATGTTGATTCCTTTACGGTCTTGAACGAGCGATGTTGTCAATTCGAATGTAGCGACCGTAGATTGGACCCCTTCTGGCGTCTCGACGTTCACCGGGTGCTTCACATTTGAGATGCCGACACTGTCGAGGGCGAATAAGAAGTTTTTCGGTGTATTTTGTAAATCGACCATCTGTTCTTTCTCGGTCGGTTTTGTTCCTTTAATCGGTGGGACCGACCCGAACAATTTATGTCGTTCTGCTTTTGTAGGTAAAGCGACATGGCTTGTAGACATAATCGGATTCTCCTTTTTTTAGAGCGGTTCAAATGACCACTCGTTCTTGTTAGGATTTTATCACGAAATGATGGCTGAACGGGTATGATTTTGCTCTCATAACATGTTTTCAATATGCAATCGGAAAAAAATCCTTCAGATATTGAAGAAAGAGGATTGATTTACGTTATGAACGGGAATAAAATGGTCCTGTGAACTTAAAAAATAGATCACTATTAAATATGAAGGAATTGAAAGAAAAAAGGAGATGTTTTTATGGATTGGCAGTTAGTCCTGCAGTATGCCTGGATCGTCGTCGTACTCGTCGGTTTAGAAGGCTTGTTATCTGCAGACAACGCGCTCGTTTTGGCCGTCATGGTCAAACATTTGCCGCGTACGGAGCAGAAGAAGGCATTGTTCTACGGACTCTTAGGGGCGTTCGTCTTCCGATTTATCGCATTGTTCTTAATCTCATTCTTGATCAACGTATGGCAAGTACAGGCACTCGGTGCACTTTACTTAATCGGGATGAGTGCGCGACACCTGTATATGACCTATAAGGCGAGAAAGGTGGAGCCGCAACAGGAGTTGGCGGCCGAAGCGAAAGAAGAGACGGCTGTCACAGAAAAGCCGGTATCGAAGAAAGAGTTTTGGCTCACTGTCGCGAAAGTCGAGTTTGCGGATATCGCCTTTGCGGTCGATTCGATTTTGGCAGCGGTCGCGCTTGCGGTCAGCTTGCCGCCACTCGGTCTCGGTGAAATCGGTGGGATTGACTCAGGTCAGTTCTTCGTCGTCTTGACAGGTGGTCTCATCGGGGTCGTCTTAATGCGATTTGCGGCACGTATTTTCGTCAAGTTGCTTCATCAACGTCCGACACTTGAAACGGCTGCTTTCATCATCGTCGGTTGGGTCGGGGTCAAGTTGACAGTTCTCGTACTCGAACATCCGGGATTCAAAGAATTGATTGCCGGTACACCGTTCGAATTCATGGGACTCCCAGACGGATTTGTTCACTCGACGGCTTGGACGATCTTCTTCTGGTCGGTCATGGTCGGGATTGCGACATGGGGCTGGTTCTCATCGAAACCGACAGCGGTCAAACATTAAAAAATGGTCTCTCGTTTTTAAGCGAGAGACCTTTTCTTATGCATTCACGTTTTCTTTTTCGTAAATCGGCACCCAGCCCTCAGTCGTCACGAAAATGCGAACGGCGACGACTTGGCGGTCTTCTTGCAACGTGAAGTAATGACGTGTGTTGACAGGCACCGAGATGAGGTCACCCGGATTGAGCTCGATATTGAAGTATCCGCGCTCTGCGTCGTCGATGGCAAAAATGCCGTGACCACTGACGATGAAACGAACCTCGTCGTCCGTATGGTGATGTTCTTTTTGGAAGTTGACGAGCAGTTCGTCTAAGTTAGGCGTCGCATCGGACAAGGAGATGACGTCAGCCGTTTGATAACCACGTCGCGTCGATACGTCTTGAATCTCGTCTTGGAACGTCGATAAAATGACGGCTTTGTCTTCGTCTGTTAGTTGATAGTTTTCTTGAAGGGAAGCCGGTAATTTCGCGATGTCCCATGCTTCGTAAAGGATGCCTCGTGATTCTAAAAAGTCACGTACCTCTTGTTGATCACTGACACGTTCTTCGGTTTGTTGAAAATAAATCGTTGCCATGTTGAATTCCTCCTTATGAATGGACGCCTAGGGCGCGTAATTTTAATGAATAGCTAAACAAAAATTCATATGCCTCTAAATAACGTTTTGCCGCAGCGGGCGTCTCTCCCCAAACGGTGATCCCGTGGTTCCGAATGAGGACGGCACCGGCATCGCTTGTGACATGTGGGGCAAATGCATGGGCGAGTGTCGGGATATCCGCGTGATTCTCGATAATCGGGATCCGAACACTGGCCGTTTCCTCCCAATAGCCGAGTGCCTTGATGATTTCTTGGCCCGTGAACGTGACATATCCTTTCGCTGCGTAAAGTTCTGAGATGACGTTATTGTCGACCGTATGCACATGAAGAGAACAGGTTGCGTTCGTGTTGCTAAAGATTTCGATGTGCAGCAATGTCTCCGCGGACGGTTTGCCTGACTGTTCTCCAATCAATTGACCTTTCGCGTCGACGAGCACGAAGTCTTTCTCCGTGCGCTTTCGTTTATCACGACCGCTTGCCGTCACGAGGAACGTCAACGGGTCGTCCGATACGCGGATTGCCAGGTTGCCACTTGTTCCGGGGAACCAGTCCCGTGCGGCAAGCTCGTCTTTAATGTCGGCAAGTTCTACCCATCGTTCTTGTATCGTCATACACGCACTCCTTTCAAATGAGCTGAAATATCGTGGAATGTCTCAAACGGAATATGTTGGATTCCTTCCGTCTCACAAAGAGAGATCAATTGACCACGCGCATACACGACATCGGCCCGTTTAGCGATTTCAAAATCGGTGACCGAGTCGCCGATGACAATCAACGTGTCGGTAGGTGAGACGATCTGTCGGGCAATCGTCGGCTTGCAACATCCACAATCGTTCGAGCAATAGGCATCGCATGAATGAGGCCATGTGACGCGTGCCGTCTCTCCTGAAAAGTCAACGTGATTGCAGTAAATGTGTTCAGGTACGACATGACCTTCTAGAATCGGATGGACGAAAAAGTCCATACCGCCACTGACGACATCAAATCGGAAGCCATGTGACTGCGTCTCTTGTAAAAACTCGATGAACCCTGGCCGAAGCGTGATGGTCGAAAGAAGAAACTCACGGTATCGTACTTCCTGGTCACTCGGAAGTAAGCCGAACATCTGACCGACACCTTCTCGGATGGAGAGCGTCTGGTTCAAGACGGCATCTTTGAGCTCGACCCAATCAGGAGGTGCGAACTGTCGCATCAACGCGATGATGTTATCTTCTTCGGTGATCGTCCCGTCGAAGTCACAGATGACATGCGTGCTCATCGTGCACCCCACGCATCCAACGCGGTCGATAGTGCATCGGTATCGTTCGTCTTGCCAAGCGTCTGGTCAATCGCCTGTCGGAACGCCTTCGCTCCAGCGACCGCACCGTCTGGATGCCCATGAATCCCGCCGCCGGCATTGATGACGACATCCGTTCCGAAGTCTCGAACCAAGTCCGGGACGAGTCCAGGATGAATCCCGGCAGATGGGACCGTCAGAATCGGTTTCGTCCAATGGGGTTCTGTCGCATACGTCTGAATCTGTTGCGCTTCGTCTTTCGGTGTCGACAGCGAACCATACGGCGACGGGAAGAGCGTCAAGTCCGCCCCGGCGAGTCGAATCAGTTTCCCGAAAAGGAGGGAATGGCGGACTGATCCAGTCAACGCCCCCGCAAAAGCGGGATGTGCCAAAATCGGAACGTGAATCTCAGAGTCTTTGGCGAGTTCTCGCAAGGCATCGAGCCCATACGTATACACGTTAAACAAGAGCGCGGTCGCGCCAGCCTCAATCAATTGCTTCGCCTGTTCGCGTAACGTGAAGACGGGTCCACTCAATGTCACGGCGTATAGAACGGAGCGACCCGTCAATTCTTGATGTTCTTGAATGATCGATGCCCCGACCCGTGCCCGTTCGAGCGACGGGGTAAGTGGATTGTCATATAAAATCTCATCGTCCTTGACGAGGTCGATTCCGCCGTTGAATTGGTCACGGAGCTGTGTCGCCAAAAAGTCGAGGTCCCGTCCGATAACACCTTTGAAGATACTCATGGCGAGCGGTCGGTCGTGTACACGAAGGATGTCGCGAACACCTTCGACACCGAATGTGGCACCAGGGAAGTCTGATGCGAGCTCTTCCGGGAGTGATAGGTCAATCAGTTGGACGCTTGGGTCGAGTGATAGTTTTCCAAACGTCGTCGTCAGAATGGACGAGAAGTCTGGCGTCACATTATGTAGCGGGTAACGAATAGAGAAGCGACTCGTCGTTTCTTGTTGGGACGTCTCGATGACCTCACCACGGAACGCCTGCAGTTGATGTTGCTCGATGTGGTTCAACTCGGTCCACGTGCCGACGGTCAGCTCATGTGCGATTTTTTCAGCCACGCGTTCGACGTGATCGGTATGTTTGATTTCATAAGTAGCGATAATTCCCATAAGTTCCTCCTTTCAGGTCAAACAAAAAATGACCTCATGCCAAGGCAAGAGGTCATTCGAAAACAATGAACTCTTATCTCTCAGCGATAGCTGCAAGAATTAGCACCGTGCCATTTCTGGTCGGTTGCTGCGACATCATCGGGCTTGTCCCTCCGTCTGCTCTTGATAAGAATAGTTGTGAAGTTGTGAAATTTAATTGAATTTTTACATAGAATCGCTCACTCGTCAATTCCTTTTTTTGAGAAAAAAAGTTTGAAAATAATGTTTCTATATATGCGTGTCAAAAATAGGGAGTCGACCGAAAATAGAGGATTGACAACTAGCGTCTCGAGTCCGTAATATTCGTCTCAACACGTCAAACACAATTAAATCATTTACTCTTATCGCGAGTTGGCAGAGGGAATTGGCCCTAAGACGCCGCAGCAACCGACCATTTGGCACGGTGCTACATCCACCAGACATATGTCTGAAAGATGAGAGGAACAACCAATTTGGGTGTGCCTCTTTCTCGCGGAGAAAGGGGCTTTTTTCATGTATATGCACAGGAAAGGGGAAAGCATCATGGCTTATAAGGCGTTTACAGAACAGAGTGTCGTCGACCATGTTCGACAGTTGGGGTTACTAGAAGAGGGGATCGCAGAATGTGAGGAAATCGGAGATGGAAATTTAAATCTCGTCTTTCGCGTTCGCCAAGGCGATACGTCATTGATTGTGAAACAGGCGTTACCATACGCAAAAGTCGTTGGAGAGAGCTGGCCGCTCACGCTTGATCGGTCTTGGATTGAACAGCTGGCCCTTCGTGAGTTTTACAAAGTCGTTCCACAGTTCGTACCGGGTGTCCTCGGGAGCGACCGTGAACTCGCTTATACGATTTTGGAAGATTTATCAGCTTTTGAGATTGTCCGCACCGGCTTTCTAAAAGGCGAGAGCTATCCGAATTTAGCGCGTCACGTCGGTACATTCCTCGGTGAAACGTTGTTTGCGACGTCTGACTATGCGAACGGTCCACTCGTCAAGAAACAAATCGAAAAGGAGTATTATAATCCAGAACTGTGCGATATCACGGAGAAACTCATCTTTACCGACCCGTATCGCGATGCAGAATCGAATCAGATTGAATCTGCCATTCGTACAGATGTTGAAAAATTATGGTCAGATCTCGCCCTGAAGATTGAAGTGGCCAAATTGAAGGTCGGGTTCGTGACGAAACATGAAGCGTTATTACATGGAGATTTACATACAGGAAGTATTTTTGCGACGCGTCAAGAAACGAAAATCATCGATCCTGAGTTTGCGTTTTATGGTCCGTTCGGCTTTGATATCGGTCAAATCATTGCTCATTTAGTGTTCTCGACGTATGCGCATCCGTTGAAACGGTTCGAACGCTTCACAGAAGTGCTCACCGTCTGGGAGACGTTTGAAAAAACGTTCCGCACACGCTTCACACAGGCGGTCGAACCGTTCAACACAGTAGGATTCGTGGACGAACTGTTGCCGTCGATTTTGAGTGATGCGATTGGTTACGCAGGCTGTGAACTGATTCGTCGAACGATTGGTCTTGCTGGGGTCGCTGACTTAGAAACACTACCAGACGACCTTCGCATCGAACGGAAACGCCACTCCTTAGAACTCGGCACGCGCCTCATCAAACAGCGCCATCAGATTCAATCGATTGACCAGTTGATTCCAGTCCTGTCGGAGGTGCGAGTATGAGTGTGCAAAGTATTCATTTCGATGCCGACACTGAAATCTTGACGATTTTAGATCAGACACAGTTGCCGCAAGAAGAGCGCTATATTGAAGTGTTGACGCTCGAACAGGCCGAACATGCGATCAAGTCGCTTCAAGTTCGAGGAGCACCGGCCATCGCCTATTTCGGGGCGTTCGTCCTCGCAAAAGAAGCATCACGTCTGCAAGATAATCCATATTTTCACCGCCAATTGGACCAAGTCGGGCAACGATTGATTGCGACCAGACCGACGGCGGTCAACTTACAGCACGTCATCGAATCACTCCTACGATTGAACGTAGGGGAGGACTTTGAACAGATCGCAAAAGCAATTAAAGAGCGTGCGATTGAAATTTATGAACAAGACGTGGCGACGTATCGCACGATTGGTGAGCATGCGCTCACCGTGTTACCCGCCGGTGGCAATGTATTGACGATTTGTAACGCCGGTGCCATTGCGACGTCACGTTATGGTACTGCGCTTGCCCCATTCTATGTCGGAAAAGAGCGTGGCATCCCGTTTCGGGTGTTCGCATCGGAAACCCGTCCACTGCTTCAAGGGGCACGGTTGACCGTATGGGAACTCGACCGGGCAGACATCGATGTCACGTTGATCACCGACAATATGGCGGCGTGGACGATTCAGACGAAACAAGTCGATGCCATCATCGTCGGGGCGGACCGCATCACACGTACCGGTCATACAGCCAATAAAATCGGGACACTCCAGCTCGCAATTTTGGCGAAACACTACGGCATCCCGTTCTATGTCGCCGCCCCGCATTCGACGTTCGATTTAGAGGCAGATGACACGATTCAAATCGAGGAACGGGACGCGCATGAAGTGACCCATATCGGGGGACATCCGACGGCACTCGTCGGCATCACAGTCTTCAACCCGGCGTTTGATGTGACCCCACCAGAACTCATCACTGGTCTCATCACGGAGACAGGTGTGCTCGAACCGACCGAGTCGGTCATTGTACAACACGTAGGAGGAAACGCATATGTCTAAAAAACTCATCTTCTTCCTGTTGACCGTCATCCTGGCGCTCGCCGGATGCACGAATGAACAGGCGCAACCGAAGACGACAGCGAGTCAAACGGAAACGAAAACGAAACCGGTCAGCGTATCTAACGGGACGCTTCCAAAAGACCTAGAAGTCGCCCTCGTCATGCAGATGTCGATTGGGACGTTCTCTTCGCAGTATATCGAAGGGGTGACCGAGCAAGTCGAAGCATTCGGTGGCAACGTGAAAGTGTATAACGCTGATAATGATTTGTCGAAGATGGCAAGTTACGTCGATACGGCGACGACGCAAGGGGTCGATGTGATCTTGATTGACCACGGACGTGCCGATGCTTTGAAAGAACCCGTTCAGCGTGCACTCGATAAAGGCATCAAAGTCGTCGCATTCGATAATGATTTAACGAATGAAGGGGTGACGGTCATCGACCAAGATGATTATTCCCTCGCTTGGCGCTCCCTTAAAGCACTTGCTGAAGATTTGGACGGCGAAGGGAACATCGTCACGATTTGGGTCGGTGGGTTCACCCCGATGGAACGTCGTCATACGATTTATGACGCGTTCTTGAAACGTTACCCGGGCATACAAGAAGTTGCGAAATTTGGTTCGGCGACGAACAATACGGCGCTCGATACACAAAGTCAGATGGAGGCGATTTTGAAGAAGTATCCGGAAGGGGAAATTGATGCGGTGTTTGCGATGTGGGATGAGTTCGCCAAAGGAGCGAGCCGTGCCATCAAGCAGGCAGGACGTGACGAGATTGCCGTTTACGGGATTGACTTGAGTGACGAAGACTTACAGCTCATGCAAGAAGATGGGAGTCCGTGGGGCGTGACGGCCGCTACAGATCCTGCTGAAATTGGTCGCATACAAGTCCGTTACGCTTATCAAAAAGTGGTCGGGGAAGAAACACCTTCGATTCACTCAGTTGATCCGTATTTAGTGGATCGTGACGTCTTACCGGATGAGCCTGTCACGATGAATGACCTCGGACAGTATGTTCCAGGTTGGGGTGAGTCGAATGCGGCATGGTCGGACTGGATGAAGGAGACGGACTGATGATTCGCTTGGAACGAATCACGAAACAGTACGGTGAGGTGATCGTACTTGATCAGCTGTCGTTCAGCCTGAAATCAGGAGATATCCACGGACTCCTCGGTCTGAACGGGGCGGGTAAGAGTACACTTATCAAACTGCTGAACGGAACGGTCGAACCGACGTCTGGGGAATTGTCGATTGATGGGAAAACTGTCCGACTTACACCGGCAGAAGCGATTCGTCACGGAATCATCACGGTATCGCAAGAAGTGGACGATGCGCTTTATTTGGATTTGCCTGTATATGAAAATGTACTTCCATGGCAGACAGTGAAGCGGGTTCGTCCACAATTTTTGAAGGAGCGAGCGAAACGTGTGCTGTCTCGGGTGGGGCTAGACATTAACGCCACTCTTCCGGCAGGTCACTTTCCGCTCAGTGTCAAACAGCGCCTGTTGATTGCTCGGGCACTTGAGAGCAATGCCAAGTACTTATTACTCGATGAACCGACCGCGGCCTTATCGGAAACAGATGCCGATTCCCTGCTCGAGTTACTTCGGACGCTTGCGGCAGAAGGAGTGGGGATTGTGTTGGTCACGCATCGGTCAGACGAACTCACGCGTGTCACGTCGACCACTACGTTTCTTCGGGATGGACGCGTTGTATATGAAGGACCATTTCAACAGCTTTCCACGGAAGCGGTTCAAACCTTTTTGAGTGGGACGACATTTGAGGAAGGTCTGGAAAAAGCGATCCCTGAGAAGGAGATTCGCTTGTCCGCACAGTTGACACTTCCAGCGTTCCAGACGAGTCTCACTGTTGAAGCATATCGCGGGGAAGTGCTCGGGATTGGAGGATTGACGGGGAGCGGGAAGACGGAACTGATGGAAGCATTGTTCGGTCTTTCTGGGCTTCGCCAATCGATCACGGTTGACGGGGCCGCACACGTCATCCAGCGACCGACAGATGCCGTACGCGCAGGATTTGCACTCGTTCCAGAGGAGAGACGTCATCACGGATTATTTCTCGATGAGTCGATTGAACGGAATGTGATTGCTGTCGCAGGAACGACAAGTGGTGTTTCAGACGTATTGGCATCGCTTCGTGTTCGTTATGCGAACGTGAGACAACCGGTCCGTGAGCTGAGTGGCGGAAACCAACAGAAGGTCGTTTTTAGTAAATGGTTACTCGATGATCGGGAGATTTATCTGCTCGACGAACCGACAAAAGGGATTGATATCGCTGCGAAACAGGACGTGTATGAGCGCGTCGTCGCACTCGCGAAACAAGGGAAGACCGTGTTGTTCACCTCAAGTGAGCGACATGAACTCGAACGGGTCGCCAATCGGATTCTTTGGCTCGACCGTGGACAAATTGTAGAGAAAGGAGGCGTGTAAGATGGCACAATTGGTGGTCAAGGAACGAAAACGAATTAGCGGACACATCGGGCAGTATGGAACATTACTCGCAATCCTTGGTTTGATTGCGGTCTTTACCGTGACGAACGATCAATTTCTGACGTATGCAAATTTTAGTGACATCATCAAATCGGTTTCGATTGTCTCGTTACTTGCCCTCGGCGTCACGTTCTCGCTCATCGTGGGAGGCTTCGACTTATCGGTCGGATCGACGGCGAGTCTTGCGACAATCGGGGCAGCGGCGAGCCTCGTCCTTCATCGACAAGAGCTTCTCGTCGCATTGCTCATTCCGATTGCCCTCGGAATTCTCGTCGGGCTGTTGAACGCGCTCGTCACAATCAAGTTTCGATTGCCAGATTTACTGGCAACACTCGCCATCATGTACGTCATTAACGGGATTCAATTGACGTATACGAAAGGGTTCTCGATTTATGATAATATGCCGATCGAAGGAGGGACGGCGCCAGGACGCTTCATCCCATCGTTCCTCTTCATTGGACAAGGGACGGTTGGTCCGATTCCGTTCGTCGCCCTGCTCATGCTAGTGTTCTTCATCGGGGCTCATCTGTTTTTGACCTACACACGGACAGGACGAGAGTTCTATTATGTCGGGTCGAACGCAGAAGCGGCCCGTCGCTCGGGGATTGACGTGAATCGTATCAAGTTGTACGCCTACGTGCTCAGTGGGTTGTTCGCGGCAATCGGCGGCATCATTCTCGCATCGCGAATCGGGACGGGGCAAGTCTCAGCTGGGGCGCCGCTTTTGATGGACGCCGTCGCGGCAGCCTATATCGGCTATGCCGTCTTTGGTACGGGGCGCCCGAACGTCATCGGGACATTGATTGGGGCTATTTTGATTGGAATCCTCTTGAACGGACTGACGATGTGGGACGTTCCATATTATGCGCAAGACATCGTCAAAGGGACGATTTTGATTGGAGCACTCGGTCTGTCGTATATTCAAAAGAAACAGCTGACCTAACAAACCCCCCGGACATTAAGCGTTCGGGGGTTCGTTCTGTTCACGTGTCATCGAAAGAAAGGGATACACCCCGCCATTCGTCTCCTGCATGAACGTTTTCTGTGGAATAAAACCGAGCGACTCGTATAATCGAATGGCCCGTTTGTTGAACGTGGCGACGGCCAATTGAATCGTACAAGGTTTATATGTCACCTCTATCCAATCTAGAATCGATGTGAGAAATCGGTTGCCATTCCCGTTTCCTGTCAGATCAGGGCGCATCCCTAGACCGATGGAAATGGTGTCCGTTGATTCGAACTGCAATGTGACGAAGCCGATCAGTTCATCGTCATCAAGGATGGCGAACGTCGTCTCTCCCCGTTCATCCGCATCTAAAAATAAGGCGAGGTCTTCCTCGTCGGCGTCCATATTGTAAAATGCATAGTTGCCTTCATAGCGCCATTCGAAGGCAATCAGTTCGGCTTGCTCTTGTGTGAGTGGATGAAACGTATGGCTCATAAAAATTCCTCGTCTCTGATCGAAGTGGTCGTGCTACACTCAAATCGTATCATGAAAACAAAGGGAGGGAACGTGATGGCAGTCAAGTTGGATATGGTCGGCATCGTCGTGAAAGATATGAAGCGCTCACTCGATTTTTATAGGGTGCTCGGGTTTGAGATTCCGGAAGTGATGAATGGGGAAGCACATGTGGAAATCGATGAGGGGGGCGTGCGTCTCGCGTTTGATACGGTGGAAGTGGCTGAATCGGTATACGGGGAATGGAAACAGGCAGACGGGCATCGGATTGAGCTCGCCTTCTTATGTGAGAGCCGTGAGTCGCTTGATCGATTATATGACACGGTTCTCGAAAAAGGATATGCGTCACACAAAGCCCCATGGGATGCGTTCTGGGGTCAACGTTACGCCATCCTGTACGATGCCGATGGGAATTTAATCAGTTTATTTGCTTCATAAAAATAATCCCGGGCCATGTGGCTCGGGATTATTGATTGTCGTGGCACTCTCCCCATGAACAAAGGGCATTCATGGCGGGTTGCAGTCCGAGGGCGTCTTCGGTCAATGAATATTCGACGTGCAGGTGCTTCTCGGTCGAGTAGTCGACACGGCGAACCATGCCGAGTTGCTCGAGCTCGCGCAATTGGTCGGTCAACACTTTTCGGCTGACGTCAGGAATCGCCCGTTGAATATCAGAAAAACGGAGCGGTCCATCTTGAAGCGTGCAGTACACTTGGGGGCGCCATTTGCCGCCGATAATCTCAAGTGCGCGGTTGACGGGGAACGATGTGGTCATGTTCAAGGAGCCTCACTTTCGGGTAGTTACTTCAATGTGCGTACTTTTTTTCTTGCTTCAATGACAGTATCTTATCGTTATCCGCTAAATTGAGCAAACAAAAAGGAGTAGATGAAACATGACATATCCAAGAACATTTTCACACATCGGTCTTTCTGTACCGAGCGTAACCGAGGCCGTTAAATTTTATGAGGACGTGATGGGGTGGTATACCATCATGACACCATCAGACGTCGTCGAGGATGATTCGCCAATCGGCGTGATGTGTACCGACGTCTTCGGACCAGGCTGGGGTAAATTCCGCATCGCCCATATGTCAACGGGAGATGGAATCGGGATCGAGTTGTTCGAATTCCCGAACAACGAGACACCAGAAGACAACTTTGAGTTTTGGAAGACAGGCATCTTCCACTATTGTGTACAAGACCCTGACATCGAAGGACTCGTCGAGAAGATTGTCGCTCACGGCGGCAAACAACGGATGCCGATTCGCGAATACTACCCAGGCGAGAAACCGTATCGCATGGTGTACTGCGAAGACCCATTCGGTAACCTCGTCGAAATTTACTCACATTCATACGAACTCACATATTCGGAAGGAGCTTACTAAACATGAAAGCATGGCTACTCGACCAACCCGGTCTAGATCATCTGCATATTGGAGAAATCGAGCGTCCGACACCTGGAACCGGAGAACTGTTGATTCGTGTCGAAGCGGTCGCCTTGAACCCGGTCGACTATAAAGTCGGCTCAAACGGAAACCCGAATTGGTCATATCCACATATTCTCGGTGTCGACCTCGTTGGAGAAGTCGTTGAGGTCGGTTCGAGTATCGCCAACATCATTACGGGGTCACGTGTAGCCGTGCATACGAATCTTTCGAAATATGGAGGATTCGCCGAGTATACGGTCGTCGATGCCCGGGCGTGTGCAGTCGTCCCACAAGGTGTAAGTGACGAGGCAGCTGCCTCGATCCTGTGCGCGGGAATGACAGCGTATGAAGCGGTCATGCAGAAGTTGAACACGCGGGATAAAGAAACGATTCTTGTGCACGCCGGTGCGGGCGGTGTCGGCGGTTTTGCGATTCAGCTCGCGAAGCGCCTCGGTCTGAAGGTGTTCACGACGGCATCTCCTGAAAACTTTGAGTGGGTAGAGTCACTCGGGGCGGACGTGGCGATTGATTATAACGTCGAAGATGTGACTTCACGGATCATGGAAGAGACGGATGGACGTGGTGTCGACTTGATTTTGAATACGGTCGGTCGCGACGTCGCGACGGCAGACCTCGATCGTCTCGCGTTCAGCGGACACCTCGCCTATATCGCCGGTCCACCAGATATGACGAACATGAAAGGCTTCACTCTTTCGCCTTCGATTCACGAGGTGGCGCTCGGGGCGGCGCATGCGAGCGAGGACGAACATGCGATTCGCAACTTGGCATATATGGCCGAAGAGTTGATGAATTTGCTCGATGCGGGTGAACTGAACGATCTCGTGACAGAAGTGTTGTCGTTCGACCAATTGAAAGAAGGTCTCGAAAAACTACAAACGCGAAAAGTGCGCGGTAAACTCATCGTCCGCATTCGCGACTGAAAAGACGGCTCCCTGTTATACTGACAGGGAGTTTATTTGTTGAGGAGGGGAAAGGATGGAACGATTGGCAGACACATATCGTCAGACAGATGTTCAGTTGAGCGGTCACGGGAAACGGGAAGTCGGGGTGTTGAAACGCGCGTTTGAACAGGTGCGTGAAGATGAGCCGAGTGACCAGTATGGACAGGGGAAAACGATTCGCCAGTTCGAAGAGAAAATGGTGCACATTCTCGGGAAAGAATCGGCGGTATTCTTCCCGAGCGGAACGATGGCACAACAGATTGCCTTACGCATTTGGTGTGATGAAACAGGGAAGAAGACGGTCGCATATCATCCGCTCTGTCATCTCGAGATTCACGAACAGGATGGCTTGAAAGAATTACATCACATCGAACCGATCTTAGTCGGGGACGAAAACCGATTGATGACACTCGAAGAGATTCAAGCGTTATCGGACATCGCATGTCTGTTGCTCGAACTGCCGCAGCGAGAAATCGGCGGGGAATTGCCGACGTTCGAGGAACTTGTGGCGATTAGCGAACACTGTCGTGACAAAGGGATTCATCTACATTTGGATGGTGCGCGACTGTTCGAATCGCTTCCGTATTATGAGAAAGAAGCGTCTGAGATTTGTGCGCTCTTCGATAGCGTGTACGTCTCATTCTATAAAGGAATCGGTGGCATTGCCGGTGCTATCCTTGCTGGACCGAAGGCATTTTGTGAGACGTCGAAAGTATGGAAACGACGCTACGGTGGTGACTTGATCAGCCTATATCCATACATCCTTTCTTCGGATTATTACTATGAGTTGCGGAAAGAGAAGATGACCGAGTATCGAGACGAGGCCGTCCGATTGGCAGCGCGCTTCAATGAACTCGATGGCGTGTGGACGACACCACACATCCCGGTCACGAATATGTTCCATCTTCACTTCCGTGGGGCAAAGGAGGAAGTAGGTGAGCAGATTGCAGGAATCCAAGAAAAAACGGGGATTGGTATCACCGGTTATCTCGTTGAAAAGGAAGGGTACTGTTCCACAGAAATCAGTATCGGGGACACGTTTGAACGAATGACGCAAGAACAGCTTGATCGATTGTTTCGGCAGTTCGGGTAAACAACAAAATGCACCCTTCCTATTTCGGGAAGGGTGCATTTTTTTTTACGGGCTAACAATCGCTTCAAGACGATCGAGCTGAGAGGTGAACCCTTCGACAGCGCCCATGTCGACGACTTGTTGGAGAGCCTCTTCATTCGGGAATTCGGAGCGGCTAATGAATAACGTGCCTTCTGATGTATCGAGAAATTCATTCGTAATCGTCATGACAGGCAAGTCCGGGTTGACGTGTCCGTCCGCATCCGAGAACGCATCCGTATAGACGATTCGGGAGTATGGATCGATGTCGATAAAGGTCGATTTTCCCCATGACTCCATACCGTAAAAGTCACCTTGATCTTTGTCGACACAAGTCATGCAATAATGCCAAATCCCATCTGGTTTGAAGTCGAAGCTGTATACTTTCGTCTCCCATCCAGACGGTCCCCACCATTTTTCTAAATGTGCGGGTGTCGAGAATGCTTCAAATACAAGTTGACGTGATGCCTTGAACAGACGTTCCATGATCAATGTCGTGCCCTCTACATGTGATTTGACCATACTCATGATCCATTCTCCTCTCGTTGTGACTCCGCTAAAAACGTCTCCAATCGATCGAGTCGCTCTGTTTCCCGAGCCATATAGGTCCGCCAAGCATCCAACGGTTCGAGTGCTTGAGACTTGAGTGCGTAGCGTCTTCGATTGGCATCAATGGTTACCGTGACGAGACCTGCGTCGTATAGAATTCGCAAATGCTTCGATGTCTGCGGTTGACTAATCCCAAGCTGATTTGCCATCATTCCGACCGTCCACTCTTGTTTCCGTAACAATTCGATCATCCGCAACCGGTTCGGGTCGGCTAACGCTTGAAACAAAGAAGCCAATCTCTCTTCCATTTTTTCGTCACCGTCCTCTTATTTTGAATATTCCCAATTAGGAATATTCCGAAACAGGAATACTCAATATTTAAACAATAAATCAAGTAGTATCTCACCAATCGATCGTTCTTTTCCCTCATAGGGGAACGCATGGATATGAATGGCGGGATTAAAATTCAGTTCGATGATGCCGTATTCAATATGCTCATCATTAAGAGATGGAATCATCATATCGACACCACAGATGGTTGCCCCGACTGACTTAGCGGCATCGACAGCAATGCGTTTATAGACGTTAGGAATTTGGTCTGTGTAGTCGATACTGTCGCCACCTGTACTGATATTAGAGTTTTCGCGCAAGAAGACACGCTCACCGACAGCGGGGATACTGTCAGGTGTCATATCTTGTGCACGTAAAAAGGAAATGACGATGTCATCGATTTCAATTTTCTCGAGTGGTGTCTTGTATCCTTTTCCGCGTAACGGGTCTTCATTTTTTGTCGCAACGAGTTGACGAATGGAAGAGGTGCCATCTCCAGTAACGTTCGCCGGAACACGATGGAGGATACCCGCGACTTCCTCTCCGATGACGAGGAAGCGATACTCTTTTCCAGGTAAGAATGTCTCTAGTAAAACGACATCGTCAAACGTTTTCGCATACTGAAATGCAGAGAGTGCTTCCTCATACGTCGCTCCGTCTTTAAAAATGTGAATACCGACTCCGAAGTTTGTGGACTTTGGTTTTAAGACGATGGGTTGTTTTGAAAATGAATGCCATGCCTGAGATAAATCTGATTCATCTTGAAGTTCTACCCCTTCAGGGACACGAATGCCGTGTTCGGCGAGTACAAACTTCGTCACCGTTTTATTCTCCATCATTAAGACGGAAACATAATTGTCTTTTGATGTTTTCGTTGCCTGTTTGACGTATTCTTCGTGTTTGCCGTTTCGAATCCGAATGAACTGGTCGGAACGATCGATGACGTCGACACGATAACCACGTTTAATTGCGGATTTCATTAAGATTTGAGTAGACAGTTCCAGGTCGGCATAACCGTGGATGCGAAAACGATTTGCATAGGCGTCCTCATAAAAATGTTCTGCTTGGGCTAGGGACCATGCGTGATAGCCTGTCTCGGTCATAATCGTCTTTAATCGGGAAGCGTACGTCCGGTCCACGTGATCAATTTTTTCGCGTACAGCGGGAAAGACATCTTCGAAGCCGAGGCCATGGTGTGTGTTGAACGCATCGATGGCATCGAAAAGTTCTGTTGCGTACGTGTGTAAAGGTATGGCGTGACCATCTCGAGTCAATATGCTTGTAGGAGACATGCCTTCTTTGGCGACACGTTGTTGATTATTGTACGCTTCAGCTTGCCAATCGAAATAAGGTGTCTCCTCAGTAAAGGTCAAGTACAGCAAAAACAGATGAAGGAACCGTAAATCCGAACGCGCAATTCCGGTCTTTTCAAACGGATTCAAATCAATATTGCGAATTTCGATATAATCGATGCCGTGTGCTTCGAGTTGATTTAAATCGTTACCACCTTTCGATGTTTTCAATCGGATGGGTGAGTAGAGTTCGTTCGGATTGGCAATCTCGCCTTTGGCAATGAACCGTCTTACGTCGTCTATATAACTTGAGAGTGTCGCATAATTTGGATAAAGCGGTTCAACATTCGTATACCCACAGTCGCTATTCCGATATGACAATGCTTGTTTATTTGAAAAGGTATCTTCGTGGAGCGCTTGCATCTGACTGACACATTGTTCTTCATAACTCACATGAACGGCTGGTGTAGCACCGAACAAATAGACGATGAGCCAACGCATCCGTAAATATTGACGAATCAACTTTAAGTAAAGCTGATCTTTGAAGTGTCGATATTGTTCAGGAGACCCTTCGTACAGTGCGGATAACATCTCATCGGAAAACGAAAAATTGAAATGAATCCCGGAAATGAGTTGTTTTTTCGCCCCATACTTGTGGAGCAAATGCTCCCGGTAACGGCTAGCTTCGAGTCCAGTCACACCAAAATCAGCGAGTGGAATCGTGCCACCTTCCGGCAATGCGCATGGCATCGATTGTGGCCACAGGCGTTCGTCGCCTATGTTTAGCGCCGTGATGTCGTATAGCGTTTCTAAAAAGTGATGTGCTTCCTCGATTGTCGGAAATGTCGGGGTGATGAGCTCGATTTGACTTTCCGAGAAGTCAGTCGTGATATATGGATGTGTCGCTTTATGACCGAGTGCTTTTGGATGCTTCGTAACAGCGAGTGTGCCGTCTGACGTGACCCGTAACATTTCTCGCTCGATGGCAAATTTTCCACTCGTGATGAGCTGGTGGGGTAGTTGATTAAACTGCTTCTGCAAGGGAAATCACTTCCTTTTTCGTTAATCGGACAAAGAGGGCGGAGACAAGTCCTTTCGTGATACTTGAAATGGCGATACTCCACCAGATGGCATCGATTCCGAGATAAGGCTCAAGAACAAATGCGAGCGGGATACGGGCCACTGTGAAAATAATCGAGATGGTCGCAGGGATTTTCGGTAATCCGAGTCCTGAGAAGTATCCGTTTCCGATCATTTCAATCGATGAGAAGACGAGCGAAATGCCGATAATTCGTAAGTAACTCGCCCCAATCTCGATGGTTCGAATGTCATCGACGAATAGAGCAATGAGCAAATCCGGAACGATTAAAAATACCAACATGATGAATCCCGTATAGATCATCCCGAGTCGGGTCGTTACGCGGTAACCTTCATACACACGATCTACTTTTCGTGCCCCGAGGTTTTGTCCGGTATAGCTAGCCATTGCTCCGTTCAAGCCACCAATCATCATGTAGGCAATCGACTCGATTTGGAGTCCGATGCGCTGTGCCGCAATCGCTTCTGTCCCATACGAACCGATCATGCGGGCAAGAAAAATACTGATTACCGTGAACAAAATACGTTGGGTTGCCATCGGAAAACCAAGACGAAACACCTCTACATAATCAGCTCGAGTCGGCTGAACGACTTCATCCCAACTGAACAATGTACGAGCGCGGTGCCAAAACAATCCGAACATGATGACGTTGGCGACAAGTGTCGCAAGAGCAGCCCCAATCACACCGAGTTGGAATGGATAAATGAAGATCGGGGAGAGAATCATGTTGAGGATGACGCCTGTCGCATTGATTCGCATCGCCGTTGTCGTATTACCATATGCACTGAATAGACGAGCAAACAACAGATTAAAGAAAGAGAAGATGAGCATCGGCGCGCTGACGAATAAATATTCGTACGCAAGCTGCTCCACGTCGGAGGCGCCCATATTCAAAAAGCCGATGAAGGTATGACCGAACAAAATCAGCAATGTGATGTACGAAAGACCGAGTGTTAGATTCAGACGCCTGCCGGCCCGGACATAGCGCTGAACCAGATCGAGGTCACGTCTCCCGACAGCTTGTGATACTTTGATGCCGGCGCCAACGACAATCAACGATTGAATCGCCTGGCCGAGCATGATATAAAAACTGGCCGCACCGATACTTGCCACAGCATCGCTCCCGAGCGCGCCGACCCAAAACATGTCGACGAGACTATACGTAAACTGTAATAATGAGCTACCGACGAGCGGAAGGGCGAGAGCCAGAATGACACGTTGCACGTTTCCAATCGTTAAATCGACAGTTTTCACGAAGCAAGACTCCTTACATTCTTTATATAACCATTTAGTTATATATAAGCACGGTGTAATAGAATTGGCAATCATGATGTCCGAATCGATGAAAAATGGACACAAAAAAAAGGAATTCGTGATGAATTCCTTAATGTTGATAGCCGCGAATCCAGGTCGTCATATAGACGAGTGTCGCGATGATGAGCGTTGAGGCGAGTGCATAAATTGGATAGGCGGGGAGTGTATCTTCAAACAACGGATAGAACATAAACGATCCCATGAAAATAGGAACGGAAATGCCGAACGAGACGTATGCAGCTTTTGTCGCTTTCGCTGTGATGATTTGTTCACGCTCATCGACCTCACTGAACTCGGTCATCCGGACAGACCATTGGGCAAAGCTCAACTGTTTATTCGGGCGGGTGTTAAACGAATAGACTGTCCAAACAATTCCAAAAACAATGAGTAATAGCAGTGGAAGTAGATTAAATTCAACTAAGAATCGGTCAGACTCGATGACGGTCTTCGAAACATCAGACAAAAACGAGCTGAATAGAAAAGCCATCAGGACATACAAGATGATACTGGAAATTGACTGAACGACGACGTGTTTCATTTTGTTTCCTCCTCGATTGTAAATATAGATTCGACCGGTTCCTCGAACACGCGTGCGATGTGCATCGCCAGCATGAGTGATGGTGTGTAGCTGCCTTTCTCGAGCGAGATGATCGTCTGTCTCGTCACACCGACCTGTTCGGCAAGGTCGCCTTGGGTTAACTGGTGCCGGGCACGCAGTTCTTTCACGCGGTTGACTAATGGCATCATGCCACCTCATTTCTAGTTTCTACCACCATTGTAAAACAAACTTTACATAATGTAAAGAAGACTTTACTTATTTAGAGATGATACAATAACGATATAGTCGAAAGGGGAGATGGATGGTGAAGGTGATTAGTGGACAACATCACGTGTCAGCGATGACCGGGGATGCCAAGAAGAACTTACGATTCTACACGGAAGTACTAGGGATGCGGCTCGTCAAAAAGACGGTAAACCAGGATGACCCATCGATGTATCACTTGTTCTATGCAGACGAGACGGGGACACCCGGAACCGATTTGACGTTCTTTGAGTTACCGTTTCTCGGACAGACGTATCGAGGGTCGAACAGTATCTCCCGGACATCGCTCAAGGTGCCGGATGGGGCGCTCACGTACTGGCAAGAGCGTTTTGACACGTTCAATGTATCTTACGGAGAAATCGAGTCGGTTTTAGGAAGGGCAACTCTTTCGTTCGAAGACCATGAGGGGCAACGTCTCTGTCTTGTGGAAGGTGGGAGTGGGACACCTTGGAAAAAAGGTCCTGTGCCAACAGATGTCGGTATCTTCGGTCTCGGATTCAGTGAGTGGACGGTACGACGGATCGAAAAGACGGCACGGGTATTGACTGAAATACTTGGCTATCGATATGTGACGACGTTTGAACGTGATAGTCATGACGTGCGCGTCTTTGAAACGGGAGAAGGTGGAGTAGCGACAGAGATTCATCTCGTCGATCGACCGGATTTACCATCGGAACGACCAGGGCGGGGAAGTGTGCATCATGTGGCGATTCGAGTGGAAGATACAGACGATATGGCGAAGTGGATTGAGAAACTTGACGAGCATGGGATCAGTCACTCTGGTCTTATTGACCGCTATTATTTCCAGTCGATTTATTTCCGTGAACCGAGTGGAATCTTAGTGGAACTGGCAACAGATGAACCGGGATTCGCGACGGATGAATCTATTGAGACGCTCGGAGAACGCTTGGCATTGCCACCGTTTCTAGAGCCGAGACGAGCAGACATCGAAGCAAAGCTAAAGCCACTGTAACCAAAAACCGACGGACTTTTCAGTCCGTCGGTTTTTGTATGCCCAATAGCATGGCGAGTTCGTTCGTTCGATTTGCGACGAGGTCCGCGATCGTGTAACGATCGAGCACATGAAAGAACGCCAACATCGCCTCGTTCAACACACTGCGTAAGTCACAGGCCGGCGCGATCACGCATCGGCCTTCCCCAAAGCACTCTACGAGCTCAAGCGGTTCCATCGACCGAACGACCTCGCCTACGTTGATGTCTTCCATCGGGCGCGCGAGACGGAATCCACCGCCGCGACCACGCACCGACTCCAAGTAGCCATGTTTGCCAAGTTCGTAGACGACTTTCATGACATGGTTTTTGGAGATGTTATATTGATCCGCCACTTCTTGAATCGTGACGAGCCGATGTGAAAACGTGGCGCTATACATTAACGTCCGTAGTGCGTAGTCACACGTTTGCGTAAGTCTCATCCATCATCACCTCTCGTTTCATTGTACAAGACAATCTCTAAAAGTGCGATTCGTGTAAATGTGAAAGGGTGATGACAGAAATGAGTCGGAATCGTGAAATCTGTTTTAAAGAAGTATTTCATATATTGCTTTAAAGTGATTAGACTCACATAATGAACGTGTACGAAACAAAAGGGGGATAAACATATGTTAGATCAACAAACGATTGAAATTGTAAAAGCGACAGCACCCGTTTTAAAAGAACATGGTGTGACAATCACGAAGCACTTTTATGAACGAATGTTTGAACAAAATCCAGAAGTTCGTCACTTCTTCAACCATACGAACCAAAAACGAGGACGTCAGCCAGAGGCACTCGCGAACGCGGTTTATGCGGCAGCGCTTCATATCGACCGGCTCGAAGCGATTCTTCCAGCCATTCAACCGGCACTCCATAAACATAAGAGTTTGAATATTCGTCCCGAACACTATCCGATCGTCGGTGAAAACTTGCTCGGGGCGATTCAAGATGTCCTCGGGGAAGACGCGACACCAGACATCATCGATGCCTGGGCAAAAGCGTATGGCGTGATTGCCGACGTCTTCATCTCACTTGAGAAACAGATGTATGATGACGCACCGTGGGTCGGATTTAAATCGTTTGTCATCGAAGAAGTCATTGAAGACACACCGGAAGTGAAGCGATTCCGTCTCGTCGCAAAAGATAAGGTCGTCGGTACAGCCATTCCAGGACAATACGTCTCGGTTCAGGCGCGAATCGCTGGTGAGGACATCGTGCACCACCGGCAATATAGTGTCATCGACACAACAGAAGACGGCTACTGGATCGCACCTAAAAAAGAGGGACTTGTCTCAAACTGGCTTCATGAACAGGCGGTCGGTACAGAAATCCCGGTGAGCGCACCAGCAGGCGAATTCATCCTTGAAGCGTCTGATCGTCCGCTCACACTGATTGCTGGAGGAATCGGCATCACACCGCTCTTCAATATGGCGAAGACGGCACTCGAACAAGGGCGCTCGGTCACATTGTTGCACGCGGTTCGCAGCACAACACTCCGTCCGCTCGGAGACGAACTTGATGAACTTGTGGATCAAGGGCTTCACCTCATCACACACGTGGATGACGAATCGGGTTGTATGAGTGCGACGCAACTTGAGGCACTCGATGTCGAAGGTCATGATGTCTATACGTGCGGACCGAACGCGATGATGGAGACGGTCGTACGCGTCATTCCTCAGGCACGATATGAATTTTTCGGACCGTCTGGAGTTCTCACGACCAACTAAAAAAGACGACTGGAAAAAGTCGTCTTGATGCACAACATAGGTTATTCTGTGAGTTCACTTGAATGTATGACTTGTTTGTTGGCATCCAAAGTTTCAAGATACCACGCGCCATCGGACCGTTTGGTTGTTTCAATGACGTATGTCATCGCATACCCTTCGTTCTCGGGATCGTTGACGAGAAAGTCTTTTGAGACATCGTCGCCGTTCAAACGTAAATAAACGACATCTTCCGGGCGCTCTTTTAGATGGACGGCGATATATTCGGTTTCTCCGTCTTCAAGCACAACAAAATCGAACGGTTCGTCCGATGTCACTTGTTTAGTGACAGACCCTAGGTACCCTGTCGTGACATCAATCTCGGCTAGACCGATGACGGAGCGATCTTCATTTGTGTAAAAAGATAGAATGGACTGTTCCATGTTATGAATCTCAAAATTGTACCAGTCGTTCATCGTGATGTAGCGGTTCAATTCTTTTTGGGCGTTTTCGTATGAGTTGCCGGCCTGAATATTAGTGTACGTGTACAGTCCGACACCGACTGCGATGGCCACGACGATGAGACCGGAGACGATTGTGAGTAGTCCGATTCGCTTGGACATGATTTTTCCTCCTGTCTTTTATAAACATAGACACCCCATGCCTCGTGTGAGTGCATGGGGTGTTTTGATTAGTACGTCAAACTCGCGGCGACGATGATCCCGACGACGAGTGATGCGGCGAACAAGCTGAAACCGATGGCCATGTTGCCGTTCTCGACTTCTTTTTCTAAGTTCACGCCAGGCGTGAGGATGTATTCAAACGTCCAGAACGCCAATACTTGGGCGGCGATGCCGACGAGTCCCCAGATGAACGCATCGAGCAAGTTGACGCTGTTCGCCCAAACCGTGTAGATGACGATGGCGAGTCCGAGCGCTTTCCCCCAAAGTTTCAACGCGACGGCCATGTTGCCTTCTTTGATTAACTTGCGTTCCGAATATTTTGTCGTCAGTGCGAAGATGATGAGTCCCGCGAGAATGAGACCGAATCCTGTCCCGAGGTGGGCGAGGAAGCTTAAGATTGAATCGAGTGTGATGAATGTCATGAGTTCGTCTCCTTTTGTGTAGGTGTGCCAGTGGCTAAGTAATAAGATTGGTTGTTCGTGATCATGCTACCGGCGCGAACGCCGAGTGCGGACGAGTGTCCATTCAGACAAAAACATCCGATCATATAATGTGTCTCGATCCGACCTTTGACGGTCATCGTCATCCGTGTCGGAAGTTCAATGAACTGTTGGTACACAGCCGTCTCTTCCGCATACGTTTGTAGTGCTTCGCGATGAAACGGTTGACCGTCTTTCGTGTACAAGATGACGGAGTCACCTTCACGTCCGAACGCCGGCTTTTTCACATAGTCCGCTTCACCGAGAAACGGTGTGTCTTCTAAGTAAGTCGGTAAAAAATATGTTCCGATGATGTCACGCTCGGCTTCATCGAACAGTGTCTCGGTCTCATACAATTCCCAAATCAGGGCCTGTACGCCTTTCGATTGCATGAGAAAAGCAGAGAGCGGGTTGAGCAGTGACACATGTTTTTGTAGGTTCAGTTCGAGTAACCGAATGCCGATCAAATCCCCGTCTGCTGCGCGGTCGTCCACGAGATGCTCAATCGGATACGTTTGACGATATAGGATGTCGATTCGCTCACCGGATGGCGTGTAAACGCCGTCTTCGTCGACGAGTAAAGCGTGCAACGGTACGAATTCAGACGGTAAGTCAAGCGTTTCTTGTAAGAAGCGCGCCGTCCACTTGTCTTCGATATTGTCATCATGTGCCGTAAAGACAATCTTTGGAGTACCTTCTCGAGAAAGTCGTTGCCACGCGGCGACGATAGCTTTCCGCAGCTCGGTTTTCAGTTGGGCGGTGGCTTCCCTGTTCGGGTCGAGGAGACCAAACTCAGAAGCGACCACACCGTTCACGTCAAACAGCTCTTTAATAAAGGTCGGCGTATCTGCATTGAACTCCATCAACTTGAGTTGACCGTCTTTCATGATCCAGTCGTAACGACCGATGATCGTCTCCTGTGGCATCGTCTTCTCCCGTAAGAACGGCAGGCTCGCCTCGGGATAACCAAGCAGTCGGAGCGTCTCGTCAGGTAGCGTGCGTAACAATTGATTCATCTTCCGGAAAATCGAGTCAACCGCCTCGGTCGCCTCTCGGACAGAGGCAACCTGCGAGGCGGTCATCTCGAAACAATCGTATAAGGCATATTCTTCATCGTTTAAATCGGGCCAAAAATAAGGGATTTGACTGTAAAGTTCGTCACGCGTCATCCGCCGAATCCACCTTTAGAGCCACTGCCGAGTCCAGATTTTGATGATCCTGAATTTGAGCCGTTCGATACGGCGCCAGTCGCACCACCGTTGGCTTTATATGTCTTATATGACGAAGAACTCTTCAATGCGTTTTTTGAGCGGAACAGGCTTCCGAGTAAGAAGTAACTGCCGTAGTGCGGAGAACGGTCGTCATCGCAATAATACGACTCGGTCTCGTCATCCCAGTCCCAATCGTCACATTCGTAACCGGTCGGCTCTTCCGGGAGCGCCGCTTCTTCATATTCATCCCCACCGCAAGCAGCAAGGGAAGTCGTCAATACCGCGACGGAGAGTCCGCTTAAAATTTTCTTGCTTGTCTTCATGTTGATTCCTCCAATTCATAACCCGTCGGTGTGACGTAGATGACATACACACCACGATCTTCATCTGTTTCTGCTGAATCGCGTTCATATTCTTTGCCGGCGACATACAAGTACTGGCTCCCGAGCATGGCAAGCGCATCGAGGTGGCGGTCGACGTAATAGGCTTCGAGCAATGGGTTGTCAAATCGGTCATCGAGTGTGCGGATTTCGACTTTGATTTCGCTCGTTTCGTGCTTGTCCATCGGTCCCTCTGTATAGCGATCGACATAGATTAAAAAGTACTGATCGCCTTCTAGGGCAGACGAGCGCTGTTTGTATGTCATGCCGTCTTTGACGAAAAACTCACATTCGCGACGGGCCAACACTTCATCTAATCCGAGAGACGTGTAATGGTATAGTGGTTCGAACGATAATTCATTTTTATAGAGACGATACTCTAAGACGATTGAGTTCATATGTCAGTCCTTCCTTTTTTCTTTTTATACGGAATCACCATCAAAATGGTTTCGTGAATCTTTTTGTGGATACGTTTAGTATATAAGAGAGAAGGAGGGGGAAACAGTGCATATCTTATTTCGTTTATGGAAAGGGTTAGCGAAATTATCATTTTTGAATGTCATCTTAGCTTCGATTGGCATCATTATCCTAGGAACCGTGCTCGGTTACTGGTTAGAGCCAGAAACATTCGGGTCATTGTTTGATTCGTTCTGGTGGACGATGACGACATTGACGACCGTCGGATATGGAGATTTTTATCCGTCCTCCGTGGCAGGGCGATGGCTCGGGATTTTCTTATTCCTATTCGGGATTGGGATTATCGGGGCGTTGATTGGAAAATTGGTTGAAATCGGTGCGACGTTTCAACGGTTAAAACGGGAGGGAAGACTAGTGTATCGTGGAGAGGGACATTATGTGTATATCGGGTGGTCCCCGAAGACGAGAAAGGCAATCGATGAAGTGCTCAACTATGAACCGAAAGCAGAGATCGTCCTCATTGACCAGTTAATCGAGGAGCCGTACGTGCATGATCAAGTTCACTTCGTATCAGGAGATGCTTCAGATGAAGCGGTATTGTTGCAGGCGAACGTCTTGAAGGCACGACGCGTCGCCATTTTCGCGGATGCGCGCATCACGGAGACGTTACTCGCCGATGGGAAATCACTCTTGATCGCGTCAGCGGTCGAGGCGCTATCTTCTGAGCATCAGGTGGACTTGCATACAGTCGTTGAAGTGTGTGAAGAGCGGAACATCTCGAAATTCAAACACGTCCGGGTCGACGACTTTATTTTAGCGAACGACTCGGTCTCGCTCTTGATGGCGAAAGCGACGTTACAACCAGGAACGACGGCGATTTTCCGTCAATTGTTAAGCAAACAGTCGGGTGGGAACATTCAAGCCTTGAAACCAAAGGCCGAGTGGCAAAATGTTCGACAAGCGAACACGGCTTTACTTGAATCAGGGGTGACGCTCATCGCGGTCAATGACCGATTGGATGTGGCGACGATGCTCGATTTGCCGCTACAGGATTCAGACATGCTTTACGTCGTCTGTCACGACGATGTATTTGAACGATTATCGTAAGGAGTGAAACCATGCATAACGGAACGTTTATCCGAAAGATGACACGCATGCAAAACGTGCAACGATGGGACGAGTATGCCCCACATTATCATGACAACGCAGCGAGTCATAGCTTTCGTGTCGCGGTCTTCAGCTTGATCGCGGCTTATGTGGAGAAAGAGAACGGACGTGAAGTCGACTTGCTCGATTTGCTCGGGAAAGCTATTTTCCACGACATGAATGAAGTGCAGACCGGTCCAATCATGCACCGGACGAAAAAAGAACCGACCTTGATTGGGCACATCGAACGTATGGAGCGGACAGCAAGTCTCGGTCTTGTCGAACTGCTATCGCAATCGTTACGTCCTCACTTCCACCGTTTTGTTGTCGAGGCGGAAGATGATTCGTTCGAAGGGCGAATCGTGGACGGAATCGATTCATTCGATGCGATGCTGTTCGTGCGACGGGAAGTCGCACATGGCTCTCCGCATTTCGATGACAAACTAGAAGAGATGAAAGCCGCGCTTCGTCATCACCCGATTGATTCGGTCCGTTGGCTGTTCGATCAGGTTGAGGCAGAGACCGATGTGTTACGCTTCATCGAGAACGTCATGCGGATGGACAGTGTCCGGCGCTGGAAAGGTCGCTTCAATACGATTGATGACAACGATGCGATTCATGGTTTTCGGGCTGCCGCGCTCGGCATGTTCAGTGGACTCCTGGAGCGTGAAAAGTATAGTGTTGATGTCGATGTTGCCGAGCTTGTCGCTCGATTACTCTGTCACGACTTAGTCGAAGGCGTCACCGGGGACGTGCTCGGACCTGTCAAACATTCGACGAAAGAGACAGGGGCCGCATTTGAGGCATACGAGCGATCAGAGAGTGAACGTCTTCTCGGGTTGTTGCCGGCATATATGCAGCCGGCGTTCCGTCGATATATGGCTGATTCGAAAGATGATACGTATGAAGGGATGCTCGTCGACATGATGGATAAGCTTGATGCGCTCATCAAGATGAACATGGAGCGCAAGATGAACGGGGCTGAGTATGAGGTCACGTATCGCGAGCAACTCCGTAAAGTCCAGATGCGTTATGAGAACCCGAGTATGATCTTCTTCCTCGCCTATATTTTGCATGACCTGGATTACGTGACAAGTTAATGAATAGGCGGATGGCACAAGCCATCCGTCTTTGTTTCGTTCGACTGAACTATTCAAATGAAAAATAGTTAGGGAGAGAGAACTGTTTTTAGCTGTCTATCTATGCAACAAAATCAAAATCCTTCACAATGATTAATGCAAGCGCTTTCATTAATCGAATGAGGAGGAATGAATGATGTTGAAGAAACGACAAGGGATTGCTGTCTTAGCTGGAGTGACATCGATTGCACTGCTTTCAGGGCAACCGGTCGCACAAGCAGCAACCCCACAAAACGGTACGATGATGCAATATTTTGAATGGTACGTCCCAAATGACGGACAGCATTGGAACCGTCTCTCGAATGATGCGCAACATTTGAAAGACATTGGGGTCTCCACCGTTTGGATTCCGCCGGCATATAAAGGGACGTCGCAAAATGACGTCGGGTACGGTGCCTACGATTTGTATGATTTAGGCGAGTTCAATCAAAAAGGGACGACGCGGACGAAGTACGGGACGAAAGTACAGCTACAGTCGGCGATTTCAAACTTACGCGGAAAAGGAATCGGCGTATATGGAGATGTCGTCATGAACCATAAGGGGGGAGCGGATTATACGGAATCGGTCCAAGCGGTCGAGGTCAATCCTTCCAATCGAAATCAGGAAACGTCTGGGGAATATTCGATTTCTGCCTGGACTGGATTTAATTTTGCGGGAAGGAACAATACATACTCGCCATTCAAATGGCGTTGGTATCATTTTGACGGGACCGACTGGGATCAGTCACGTAGTTTGAGCCGGATTTACAAATTTAGAAGTACAGGTAAAGCATGGGATAGTGAAGTATCTGGAGAGAATGGGAACTACGACTATTTGATGTACGCCGATATCGACTTCGAACATCCGGAAGTGCGACAAGAAATGAAAAACTGGGGGAAATGGTACGCGGATTCGCTCGGGCTTGATGGCTTCCGTCTCGATGCGGTGAAACATATCAACCACTCCTATCTAAAAGAATGGGTAACGAGTGTCCGTCAAGCAACAGGAAAAGAAATGTTCACGGTCGCCGAGTATTGGAAGAACGACCTCGGGGCCATCAATGATTACTTGGCGAAGACAGGCTATACCCACTCGGTATTCGATGTGCCACTTCACTACAACTTCCAAGCGGCAGGGAACGGTGGCGGTTATTATGACATGCGCAATATCTTAAAAGGGACAGTCGTCGAGCAGCATCCGACACTTGCCGTCACCATTGTCGACAACCATGATTCGCAACCGGGGCAGTCACTTGAGTCAACGGTCGCGAACTGGTTCAAACCGCTCGCCTATGCGACGATTATGACGCGTGGTCAAGGGTATCCAACACTATTCTATGGGGATTATTACGGGACGAAAGGGACGACAAACCGTGAAATCCCAAACATGTCAGGGTCGCTTCAACCGATTTTGAAAGCGCGTAAAGACTTCGCCTACGGTACGCAACATGACTATATTAACCATCAAGACGTCATCGGATGGACACGTGAAGGTGTGACAGACCGGGCGAAGTCAGGTCTTGCGACGATTTTGTCGGATGGACCGGGTGGGTCGAAATGGATGTATGTCGGGAAGCAGAATGCAGGAGAAGTGTGGAAAGACATGACCGGAAATAACGGGCGTCTCGTGACGATCAATGCGGACGGTTGGGGCGAGTTCTTCGTCAACGGCGGGTCGGTTTCCATCTATACGCAGCAATAAATCCATCAGACTTGTCTCACTAAAAATGAGACAAGTCTTTTTTCTGAATTTTCACCACATATTTTTTATACATGATATAATGACCTAGTGTTAATTCTTGATAGGGACGACTTTCCGATCCATGAATTCACATTGAACAACGTCGGTTGTTGGTTTCATTTATATTTATGCGTTGTCACGCTGTTGAATTCAAGGAGGTTGTTATGAGTAAAGAAAAGATTGCCCAATTAAGAAAGCACGTCTCGCCGTTTGAAAAGTCCGATATCCGGATTAGTGTGCGGCAGATGATCAATACGATTTTACCGTTTCTCGTATCGTGGTTTTTAGCGTATCAACTACTGAGTGTCTCGATTTTCCTGACATTGCCGTTCACGTTGATTGCAGCAGGATTTGTCGTGCGCATGTTCATCATCTTCCATGACTGCACGCACGGTTCGTTCTTTAAAAATAAGAAGGCGAACGCGATTGTCGGAACAATCACAGGAATCTTGACGCTATTCCCTTACGAGAAGTGGAAGCGAGAGCATGCGATTCATCATGCATCGAGTGGAAACTTGGATAAACGAGGTGTCGGGGACATCTGGGTCATGACGATTGAGGAGTACATCGAAGCCTCGAAATGGACGCGATTGAAGTATCGCCTGTATCGCCATCCACTCGTCATGTTCGGACTCGGACCGCTCTGGCTCATTCTCGTGACGAGCCGCTTCAATCGAAAAGATGCTCGTAAAAAAGAACGCCAAAACACGTATATCATTAACATCTCGCTCGTCGTGTTATACAGCGCGTTAATTTATTTGGTCGGTTGGCAAGCTTTCCTCATCGTGCAGGGAACGACGATGTTCATCGCCGGCGTACTCGGGATTTGGTTGTTCTATGTCCAGCATACGTTCGAAGATTCATACTTCGAGGATGAGCAGGAATGGGATTATGTGAAGGCGGCGATCGAAGGGAGCTCGTATTACGAGTTGCCGAAAGTGCTTCAATGGGTGACGGGTAACATCGGTTTCCATCACGTCCACCATTTGAGCCCGCGTGTCCCGAACTACCATTTGGAGAAGGCACATACGTCAACACCGCCATTGCAGCGGGCGACAACGATCGGACTGTTTTCAAGTTTGAAATCGTTACGCTACAAATTGTACGATGCGAACAATAAAACATTCGTCACGTTCCGGGAAGTGCGTCATCTCTTGCGCCGAACGAACGCGGCATAAAAAAAGCTTGTCCCCGTCAAAAGGGACAAGCTTTTTAGCGTTTCCAGACCCATTCATCACTCTCATACTTTTTGACGAGCAAGTCAATTTCGGACTGTTGGTCTTCTGTGAAGACGAGCGGTTCGAACGTCAACGAGAAGGCGTCCTTGAAGCCGGTCTCGAACGCGGCGGCCACTTCGTCAAAGGAGACGAAGCGCTGTAACGTATCGTTCAAGGCGACGGCTTTCTCGCTGAACCGACTTTTGGCTTCACGCTTTTCGGCTTCCTCCATCGCGAAACAGTCGAACAATACCTCATCGTCGACAGAAAGAGGGATGGATCCATGTTGAAGGACCGCCCCTTGGTGGCGCACTTGCGCGCTACCCGCAATCTTTTTCCCATCGACGGCCAATTCATAGTAGGAAGCCGCATCGAAGCAGACAGCGGATTTCGGTTTGCGGAGTGCTTCGCGGTCCTCTTCTGTCAACGGGACCGAGAATTCGGCCGGTACACCGAGCTCGTGGTAACCACGGCGGACCCCTTCCGTGAGCAAGCGATAGCTCTCGATGATATTTGTCGGCAGGGCCGGTGTCGATTCGGGCAAGATGACGCTATACGTCAACTCGTCCGCGTGCAATACAGCCCGTCCTCCTGTCAGGCGACGTACGACCGGGATGTTGTTCGCCGTGAGGGCGTCACGGTCCAAGTCACGTGTCGCCCGTTGGAAACGCCCGACGCTGATCGCATGAGGTGCCCATGAATAAAAACGGAGCGTCGGTTTGAGTTCTCCCTTCGCGACCCAATTGGCGATGGCTTCGTCAATCGCCATGTTTTCGGCCGGTGAAGTCGATTCGGTTCTAAGTAAGTGCCACGTCGTACCAGTCATAATCTCTCTTCTTTCTGTTAGTCGATTGGCAACATCGTGTGGCGACGTGCCTTGTGTACTTGTTCATCCGCATGGTAAGACGAACGGACGAGCGGACCTGCCTCACAATGTGAGAATCCTTTTGATAGCGCAATCTCTTTCAACTCAGCGAACTCGTCTGGATGATAGTAACGTTCCACCTCGAGGTGTTTCTTCGTCGGTTGTAAGTATTGTCCGAGTGTCAAGATGTCGACGTTGTGCGCACGGAGGTCATCCATCGCTTCAATCAATTCTTCTTTCGTCTCCCCGAGTCCGACCATGATCGACGACTTCGTCGGGATATCCGGATTCAACTCTTTGGAACGCTTCAAGAATTCGAGTGTGCGGTCATATGTCGCTTTGGCACGCACTCTCGGTGTGAGGCGGCGAACCGTCTCTAAGTTATGGTTCATGATGTCAGGACCCGCATCGATCAACGTTTGTAAGGCAGAGAAGTCACCCATCATGTCAGACGGAAGTACTTCGATGGATGTCTCCGGATTCATAGAACGGACGGCGCGAACCGTTTCCGCGAAGACCGTCGCTCCGTAATCGTTCAAATCATCGCGTGCGACGGCAGTGATGACGACGTGCTTCAAGTTCATGAGACGGACCGATTCGGCGACGCGCTTTGGTTCTTCCCAATCGAGCTCGTTCGGTTTACCTGTCGTGACAGCGCAAAAGCGGCAGGCACGTGTACAAATACTCCCTAGAATCATGAATGTCGCAGTCCGACGTACCGCCCAGCATTCATGAATGTTCGGACACTTGGCTTCCTCACATACCGTATGTAGATTTTTCTCGCGCATCATCTTCTTCAGACCGGTATACGTGTCATTCGTGTTCAATTTAATCTTTAGCCATTCCGGCTTTCGTTTCAGTTCCCCTCTTGCCACAATAATTTCCCCCTTTTTGAAAGTTAACCTGTATCGAATTGAGTTTACCAAAAAAAGAATCAAAAACGAACCACGGAAATTATTGGTTTTGCCAATACAGTTTTCTGTGTATCAAAACAGAAACATTGTTTCAAAATGGTTACGCTTTCACGGGAGTGATTGTTTCTGAAAAGTGGAGTTGCTATACTGTTGTTGACCACCTGAATAAGAACCAAATGTAACTGATGCGATCAGGCATGGGGTGAACGAGCGTTGATGAGGCAACGCTTCTTCCTCCATGCCTTTTCGTTTGGGGGTCAGTCAAATTGGACTAAGGGGAGTGGGAACATGAACAAGGCATTGAACTGGACGGCAACTCTCGGATTGACGACGGCACTACTGATCTCATCGGTTCCGGCAGCGGATGCGGTCGTGGCGGAAGGGACGCCGACGATGTCGATTGACCAGCGTGTCAATACGAAGCTAGAGTCGATGACGCTCGAACAAAAAATCGGGCAGATGATCATGCCGGACTTCCGGCTTTGGAACGGGGCGAACCATACATCTCTTGCACCGGAAGTGGCGCGTGTCATCGATCGTTTTGATCTCGGCGGCGTGATTCTGTTTGCGGAGAACGTGAAAGAGACGGAGCAGACGACGAAACTCGTTCACGATTTACAGGAAGTCGTGAAGCAAGACGACAGTAACGATATTCCGCTCTTTGTCACGATTGACCAAGAGGGAGGCATCGTGACACGTCTCGGGACAGGGACGAACTTACCTGGGAATATGGCAATCGGCGCAACGCGAAACAGTCAATATGCATATGACGCTGGGAATATCATCGGTTCTGAACTACACGCACTCGGGGTAAACGTGAACTTCGGACCGGTACTTGACGTCAACAATAATCCGGGGAATCCGGTCATCGGGGTCCGTTCTTTCTCGAGTGACCCTGAACTAGTCGGTGAACTAGGTTCGGCGATGACGCAAGGCATTCAAGACCAAGGTGTCGCGGCGACGGCGAAGCATTTCCCGGGTCATGGAGATACCGCCGTCGACTCGCATTATGGGTTACCGGTTGTCGATAAGTCGCTCGACGAGTTGCGTGGTCTCGAGTTGCTCCCGTTTAAACGTGCCATCACGGAAGGGATCGATATGATTATGACGGCACACATCGGTATGCCACAAATCGAAGACGAGGTCGTCGAGTCGGATCGCGGCACATTCCCGCTCCCGGCGACACTTTCGGACGATGTCATTACAGGAGTGCTTCGTGAGGAGCTCGGATATGATGGGATTGTTGTGACCGATGCGCTCAACATGCAAGCCATCACGGACAACTTCACGGAAGCAGAGGCAGTCATCAAGACGTTTGAGGCAGGCGTCGATATCGCGCTCATGCCGACGATTTTGCGTTCAGAGGCAGACGTGATCAAACTCGAAGCTATCTTTGAAGAAGTCATCCAAGCGGTGAAAGATGGCCGCCTATCTGAAAAGACTATTGATGAATCAGTCGAACGTATTTTGACATTGAAGGCAGAGCGTGGCATTTGGGGAGAGACAATCGATTCGACGACACTCGAGGCGAAGCTGACAGAAGCGAACGCCGTCGTAGGTAGTGCGGAGCATAAAGCGAAAGAACGGGAAATCGCGGAAGCGGCCGTCACCCTCGTGAAGAATGAGGACAAGACACTCCCGTTCAAACCGAAAAAAGGGGACACGGTGCTCGTCTTGTCACCAGCAAAAGATCAGACGGATAGCATGGTGAAGACAATCAAGTCGCTCGAGAAGAACGCCGGGAATATGAAAGACGTGAACGTCATCACGGCCAACTATTCGGCGTCAACGCCACACTTGGCGCAGAATCCGGCGCTACAGCAACAAGTTGAGGCAGCCGATTATATCATCGTCGGTTCGAACGTGAACAATAGCGCGAAATTGAAGCCAACGTCAGCTGACCATTACGTGCCGGCCGAAGTGTTCCGTTACGCGAACGAGACAGGGAAGAAGTCGGTCTTACTCAGCTTGCGCAACCCATACGATGTCGCCGTTCAGCCAGACGCTCCGGCGCAGCTCTTGATTTATGGGTTCAAAGGCGACCCGAACGGACCGGACTCAGAAGCAGGGAACTTGAAATCGGCCGGACCAAACTTGCCGGCGGGCATTCGTGCCATCTTCGGTGAAGTGAAGCCGCAAGGGACGTTGCCAGTAGACGTACCGAAATTTGTGGACGGTGTGTTCCAAGACGAGAACTATGCACAGTTTGGAGATGGATTTACGAACTGGAATCGCTAAATGAAAATGAGCTCACCCGATAGAGGGGAGCTCATTTTTTATGCCTCGAAGTAGGCGATGACGAGTAGACCTGGACCGGTATGGGCACCGATGGCAGAGCCGACAAGTGTTTTCGTGATATGTTTCGGTTGGACATGCTCACGAACCATCTTCTCGAACTGTTCCGCTTTTTCTAGATCGTCACCGTGACCGATGAACAAGTGCCCGTTCTCGACGAGTGGCTTCGATTCCATCGTCCATTCGACCATGCGGCGCATGACTTTTTTGTGACCACGTACTTTTTCAATCGGCACGAGCTTTCCGTCCTCGACCGTCAGTAACGGCAGAATCGTCAACAAATCACCGATGAAAGCACTCGCTTTCGAGACACGTCCGCCGCGCATCAAGTATTCGAGTGACTCGACCGTGAACAAGTGACGGATCTTTCCAACGAGCGAAGCGGCATACGCGACCGTTTCTTCGTACGTATGGTCTTGCCCGTACTCCGCGACCGTCTTGACGAACAATGCTTGTCCGACCGAAGCCGTTCGCGTATCGAGAATCTCAAAGGTGCTGTCTGGATACTCCTCTTTGAGCATCTCCCCGACCATGACAGCCGTTTGGTATGTACCGGAGAGTTCTCCGGAAAATGCGAGATATAAAAACGGGATTTCGGCTTCAAGGTGTTGACGGAAACAATGCTCGATTCGCGACGCCTCGATTTGGAACGTCTTCGGCGTCTTGCCTTGACGCATTGCGTCGTACACGTCTTTCGCTTGAATCGTCTCTCCATCTAAAAACTCTTCGTTGTCGATGATGACACCGAGCGGTAAAATCTCAAGACCGTATTCGATGATTTGATCGTGGGTCAAATCGGCCCCGGTGTCTGTGATCAGTTTAAACATTGGATGAATCACTCCTCTGTTAATTGTTGTTCAATCTCGCGTAATGGTTCATTCCGTTTCCACATCCGGTCAAGTTGACTCACGAGTGTCGTTTGTTCTTCAGCCGTCAGTGACGCGTTTTGGAGCGTGCTGACTGTGGAAAGAACGCGGTAGGCCCGTGTGAGGACGTCCTGAACCGTAAGGGGGATACCGAGCAAGTCTTCAAGCGACGCCATCGTTTCCGGTACAATGGTAGGGTACGTAAATTTGGTCGTTTCCCCTTGAATCGCTAAGTCATAGAAGTCGCGGATGATTTCAGCACGTGCGCTGCCACTCTTCCTGACGCTCAAGTAAATTTGAACGGCGACGCCGCCACGGACGCGTCGTTGCGAAATACCGGCGAACTTTTTACCGTCAATCGACAAGTCGAAACTTCCCGGACAATAGGAGCCGACGACTTCCCCTGGGACGATGTCGTTCGTGACGTCTTGGAACATCTGTTGGATGAGTGAGGTCATGGCCTCATAGCCGCTGTCGATTTGAATCCCGTCTTTCTCGGGTAAGATTAAAGATAAGTTGAGGACATCATCGTCTAGGACGACGGCGAGTCCGCCTGAGTTTCGGACGACCGGTCGAAAGCCGCGCTCATGTAAATACCGGACCCCATCTTTTAAATGAGGCAACCTTGCATCTTGAATTCCGAGTACAATCGTATCGGTGTGCACCCATGCGCGCAAGACGGCGCCTAGTTGTTGGGTGGAAGCACACAACGTATCATCAGTCGCAAACGATTGTTCCGCTTGAAACATCGGGCCGAGGCTCGATTGGTCGATCACACGATAGCTCGGTTGGTTTAGTAATGGATGGATCATATACTTAATTCCTTTTCACAAATAATTTTCCTTCTCATTATAGCATGGAGGGAACGATTCGTTTGAAGTCGAATCTAGAACATAACGAAACGTAGGAGGGCATGTCATGTACTCGTCACGAGGACAATTATCTGGATCGAAAGTGTTTAAAGATCCGGTACACCGTTATATTTACGTCTACGATCATCTGATTTGGGAACTGATTAACACGAAAGAGTTTCAGCGCTTGCGTCGCATCAAACAACTTGGAACGTCCTTTTTAACGTTCCACGGCGCGGAGCACACACGCTTCCATCATTCTCTCGGCGTCTATGAGATTGCGCGCCAATTGATCGACCAGTTCCAACAATATCCAGAATGGGATGACCGCGACCGTGAATTACTGCTAGCAGCGGCGCTCTTGCACGATGTGGGTCATGGACCATTCTCGCACGCGTTCGAACATGTCTTCTCGGTTCGACATGAAGTGTGGACCGAGCGAATCATTCTAGGAGATACCGAGGTCAATCAAGTGTTGTCCGAGATGGGTGTCGGGTTCGCGGAAGAAGTGGCCGCCATCATCAATAAGACGCACCCGAACCGCTTGATTGTCAATATGCTCAGTTCGCAGCTTGATGTCGATCGGATGGATTATTTGCTCAGAGATGCGCATTTTGCGGGCGTCAGTTACGGGAAGTTTGATTTAGAACGGATGTTGCGCGTCCTCAGACCGGATGAAGACCAAGTCGTCGTCAAACAGTCGGGGATGCATACGATCGAAGATTACATCATGCGCCGCTATCAGATGTATTGGCAAGTGTACCTTCATCCGGCGACACGTTCGAGCGATCTTCTCTTAAAAGCGATTCTCGAGCGGGCACAGGAACTGTATGAGAGCGGGTATCCGTTTAAGATGACACCGAAGCACTTCTTACCGATTTTCGAACAAAACGGCATGTCACTTGACCAATATCTGAAGTTGGACGAGACGGTCGTCTACTTCTATTTCCAAGAGTGGATGGAAGAAGATGACGCGATTCTAGCCGATTTATCGAGCCGCTTCGTGAATCGGCGTTTATTGAAATATAAAAACTTCCCGGAGGCGAACCGCGTCCGCTATATGGAACGGTTACGTCAAACAATGGACGAGATCGGATTACCGCCCAAATACTATTTACTCGAAGATCAGCTGAGTCAATTGCCGTACGATTTATATAAAGGACAGGGCAAATATGAAGGCATTTATCTCCAGATGAATGATGGGGAGCGGAAAGAGATTTCGGAAGTGTCCATGCTCGTCCAATCGATTTTGAACTCGAGACAATCCGATGAAAAAATTTATTATCCAGAAGATGTGTTACTGAACTTAAGGGAGCATGCGAATGAGAAATCGTGGCTCTTGTCGACATTGAAATCCGAATAACCCGCAAAGGGGCGTGACACGATGGAGATTGCGACATTGATTGGTGGAATCGGGATTTTTTTGCTCGGGATGACGTTACTCACAGATACGCTCAAAAAGTGGGCCGGTACACGACTGCGTCATCGGTTGAACCAATTCACTGATGGCTCGCTGTCGGGTGCGACACTTGGGGCGACGCTGACAGCCTTATTCCAGTCCTCTACCGTGACGACGTTGATGACGATCGGCTTTGTGAGTGCGGGTCTGATTACGTTCACGCAAGCTTTGCCACTTGTCATCGGGGCGAACGTAGGTAGCGCGACGACCGGATGGATTATCGCCATCCTTGGCTATAATGTAGACGTACGTCAATTATTCTTGCCACTCATCGGAATCGGAATGGCGTTTCGTCTCTCAGCTCCACGTTTTCGCCGAGTCGGGCTTCTATTCGTCAGTATCGGTCTCATTTTTGTCGGGATTGGGACGCTACAGGATGCCATGGGAGATGCGGTGACGTTCTCGTTCGGACCAGTCGGGTCGATGAGTCTCACTCAACAAGCACTCCTCATTGGAATCGGTTTTGTGATGACCGTTGTCCTCCAGTCGTCGACAATCGGGCTCGTCTTAACGATGACCGCCCTTGCGACAGCTGCGATCACACTTCCACAAGCCGCTTACTTGGTACTCGGTCAAAGTGCTGGAACGAGTCTCGTCGTGGCACTCGGTTCGATTGGGGGCTGGAAGTCGGCTAGACGTATCGTGTTAGGCCACGCCATCTACCACGTGTCAATCGTTCTCATCGGATGGCTAACGTTCCCGATTCTCTTTTTTGTCGTCAATCGAGTAGCCGATTGGTTCAACTGGAACGACCTGTTACGCCTCGCCTTATTTCATACGACATTCCATGTGTTAGGGGCGCTTTTGTTTTTACCGCTTTATCAACCGTTTGCAAAACGTCTCTTAAAGTTGATTCCGAGCCGCTCAGAAAAATTGACACGCCTGCTCGACAAGAACATGTCTCAACTCCCGACCGTCGCCCTTGAGGCGGCACGGCGGTCCCTACTTGAAATCGAACGCTATTTAGGAAACGAGACCGAGTTGCTCGTTCGAGAGGGACGTCTCCGTGAAGATGAGTTGACGCTCGTCGATAAGACGCTGAGCGATGTACGTGTCTTTTTGAGTACGATTCGTCTCGACGATGTCGGGAAGCAGAACGATTACGGGCAACATTTGTCCCTGTTGCATACGATTGATCACCTCGAACGGTGGTTATACGTGTTGCGAGAAGTCGAGCCGGTTCAGTCACTGCGGGACACCGATTTTTTGGCGGCACGTGAACTCGTCTTGCACGAACTCGACCTTGTGCATCAATTGAACCATCATACGCCACCGGAAGACTCGAAGATGTGGAAGCAGGCATCGAAACAGCTGGCGGAGTATCGGAAGGCGCATCGCTCGGAGCTGTTAGAAGAAACGGCTGCGAATCAGCTAGAGATGGAGCAGACGATTCAAAAAGTACAAGTGCTACTCTGGCTCGACCGCATCGGTTACCACATTTGGCGGGCGACGCGTCACTTGATTAAGCCGACCGTACCGAGTGAACGGTTCGAAATGAACCGAGAAGACTGAAGGAAAATGGAGGAATGAGAATGGCAACATGGGTGACTCACTTTCGAATCGCGGAGGAGATTCTCGAGACGGATTCCGCGTTTGAGCGCATACCTTTTTTAGTAGGGAATATCGGTCCAGACTGTGGGCTGGTCGGAGCGGATGGACGTCCAGAACCGCCGAAAACAATCACACATTTCAAAACCGAGAACGGAATATCTGCTGACCTGTTCAAACAGACATATTTAGATGGGAACACATCAAAATCTGATGCGGTATGGTCTTATTTGGTAGGCTATTATTTTCATCTGGTCACAGACGAGTATTGGGTGCGGTTGACCCGTGCGAAAAAAGAAGAGCCGATTGTACGGGCGATCGTCGGGACACCAGACTATACCCGTTTAGTCAAAACGGACTGGTATGGAATCGACTTTGAATATCTGGCAAAACATCCGAATCATATCTTTTGGACGGACTTCCGCCACATCCATGGATTCGAAGACGTGTTACCGTTTTTCCCTCAAGGACAGACGGCGCAACAAATTCAAAACATCACATCCTTTTATGAGACGCACCCGTTCGACCCACATCATGAATATGTATATATGTCACCTGAAGAGGTTGATTCTTTCGTCGAGGAAGTGCTGGATGGTCTAAAAACGAAGATTCAAGAAGTTCAACGTATACATAGTTGACGTGGTGCTTAGATGAAAAACGGACTCCGATTCAAGGAGTCCGTTCGTCACTTATTTTTTGTCCGCGTGCATGACGCCGGCTTGCCCGTAGTGCGTCGCATCCATCTCTTCGATGAAGACGGTGATGTTTTCTTTCGGGGCATTCGTCGTCTCGGAGACGGCATCCGTCACTTTTTCGATCAACGCGCGTTTTTGTTCCACGGTCCGGCCCGGGAGCATTTTTACCGTTACGTAAGGCATGGTCATTCCTCCTTAGATGAAGTCTCTTTCATTGTAGTGAATCCCCTTCCTCTAGAAAAGAAAATTCTCATCTACCGAGAAACGTGAGCTCATTTTTACCGGATTTGGGGTAATAAACAACACAGAGCGAATGTAGGAGGAATCGAGATGAAGTGGAAAGGGAGACAACAGAGCCGGAACGTAGAGGATCGGCGGGGACGTAGTATCGGAGGAAAAGGGATTGCCGGGGTCGGGGGTGGTCTCGGATTGATTCTCGTCATCGTCTTCACGTTATTGAACGGAGGAAACCCGACCGACCTCGTCAATAATATCGGACTCGGTGAGCCTCAATCCGAAGGAACATACACCGGGACAGCACGAGAAGAAGAGATGGCGGACTTCGTAGCGGTCGTCCTGAAAGATACGGAGGAAGTATGGACGGACATTTTTGCGGAGAACGGCATGACGTATCAAGAACCAACGCTCGTCCTGTTTTCGGGACAAGTCGAATCCGCTTGTGGCATCGCTGGGTCAGCGGTCGGTCCCTTTTATTGTCCGGGCGACCAAAAGCTGTACATCGATTTAAGTTTTTATGACGAGTTGAGTCAACGCTTCAATGCGCCCGGTGATTTTGCGATGGCGTATGTCGTCGCCCATGAGGTCGGGCATCATGTTCAGACGCTTCTTGGGACGACAGAAGACATCATGCCGCTTCGTAATGAGATGAGCGAGACGGAATTCAATCGCTATCTCGTTCGTTTCGAATTACAGGCAGATTATTACGCGGGCGTATGGGCGCATCACGCGCAAGGACTTGGTTATCTTGAAGCAGGAGACGTCGAAGAGGCGATGAATGCGGCCCATCAAATTGGTGACGACACGTTGCAACGACAGGCTCGCGGTTACGTGACCCCTGATTCGTTCACGCATGGGACGTCAGAACAGCGGATGCGCTGGTTCGAAAGAGGCTTTGAGAACGGGTCGATTCAAGGTGGCGACACGTTCAATACGAACAACTTATAGGTCGGGCGTGCGCTCGACCTTTTTTAGCCGATTGGAATATGAGGAAAGAATCCGCTATCATAAAGGAACAACAGTTGCAGGAAGGGGATGACCCGATGGAATCCTTACTTACGAAAATCGATTTAGCAAAAGACGATATGACAGCGGTTGAAAAGAAAATCGCGGACTATATTTTGTCCCATTCAACGCTCATTCCAAATATGACGACGAAAGAGCTTGCCCAAAAGACGGATGTGTCTGAGGCGAGTATCGTCCGTTTCGCCCGAGTGATTGGAATTGATAGCTTTAAAGCGTTTAAACTCGCACTCGTGAAAGACTTGGCGGTCACCGAGACGACACTGACGGACTTCAACGTTCTCCAGCAAAAGGATACGCCATATGATTCGTTTCAAAAAGTCATTCATGTAAATAAAACAGCGATCGAAGCGTGCGCCGAAGCGATGGATAAACGGGAACTCGAACATGCGATCGACTTGTTCGCACGTGCGAATCGTGTCGTCTTTTATGGGGTCGGAGGATCATCGACCGCGGCCATCGATGCGCATTATAAATTCACGAAACTCGGGTATGCGGCTACGACGTCACCTGACTTTCATTACATGTTGTCGTTGATTCCGCATTTAGGAAAATCGGATGTCTTCGTCGCCATCAGCACGTCGGGACGGACGAAAGATGTGCTCGAACTTGTTCGTTTCGCTAAGAAGAAACGTGTGCCCGTCATCGCCATCACGAACTTGGACAAGTCCCCACTTTACCGGGAAGCGGACGTGCGACTTTGCACGCCGAACGTCGAGAGTGATTTCCGAATCGCGAGCATCGCCTCTCGGATGACGCAACTGACGATTGTCGATACGTTATACATGGGTCTCCTTCACCGTAAAGGAGAAGAGTTAATCGATCGCTATGCCGAAGCACGGGATGAGATGGTGAAGTTGCGCCGATGATTCGACCGTATACGAAAGACGACCGATCGGAGTTAGAAGACTTTTTGATGCGGCAACACACCTTCGCTCTCTTGAATGGACAGTCTATTCAGGAATTTCGTGATGAGAATGTGGCAGATTTTGAAGAAGACGGTACCGTCAGTCTGATTGATCGTGAAGATGGGCAGATTGTCGCAATCGCGGACCTGTTGAAACGACATCCGGTGGACGGCTCGCTTTGGCTCGGACTGTTTGTCGTCGATGAAGTCCTTCACGGGACAGGCTTGGCGCAAACGTTGTATGAACAACTCGAAGAACATTTTATGCGTCCGTATCAGACGGTATTTCGGTTAGGTGTCCTTCCGGATAACCTTCGCGCCCGTCGGTTTTGGGAACGGAACGGCTATGTATATGAGAGGGATTCTGTCACGAACAAAGGGGTACGCGTTCACGTCCTGAAGAAACAACTCATTCGAACGGAGTGAGTTTTTCTTTCACTCAATTATGAAATTTAGTTTCAATTAAATTTAATAATAAATTGACTTTAAATTTCAATATAGTACGATGAAACCATAGAGAAGAAAGGATGGTGGCGATGCTAGAGAAATTGGCTACAGAAAGACGGAACGAACGGACGATGCATCTAGACGAGATGTCGATTGAGGAGCGATTGACAATCATGAACAGTGAGGACCAACAAGTTCCGCAAGTGATTCAAGATCAGATTCCGGTCATCGCGCAAGTGGTAGAGCGGGTCATCGCATCCTTTCGTAAAGGCGGTCGCTTGATTTATATCGGGGCAGGCACGAGCGGTCGATTAGGGATTTTAGACGCTGCCGAGTGTGTGCCGACGTTCGGGGTGTCCCCGAATCAGGTCATCGGGTTGATCGCTGGCGGCGAACGAGCGCTCATTCAAGCGGTCGAGGGAGCGGAAGACAGTAAGGAATTGGCAGTCAATGATTTGAAAGCGCTTCAACTGACGGAGGACGACACGGTCATCGGCATTGCAGCGAGCGGACGGACGCCTTATGTGGTCGGTGGTCTCGATTATGCACGCGAAATCGGTGCGACAACGGCAGCCATTTCCTGTAATCAGGACGCGATCATCAGCCGACATGCGGATTATCCGATTGAAGTGGAGACCGGACCAGAAGTGTTGACCGGTTCGACACGATTGAAGGCAGGAACGGCCCAAAAACTTGTCCTCAACATGATTTCGACGACGTCGATGATTGGAGTAGGAAAAGTGTATCAAAACTTGATGGTCGATGTGCAACCAACGAACGAAAAGTTAGAAGTACGTGCCAAACGGATGATCGCAGAAGCGACAGGGGTCGACATGGAGACGGCCGCGCGTTATTTTGAGTCATCCAAAGGACATGTCAAAACGGCGATCGTTATGATTTTAGCGGACGTCTCTTACGAGGAGGCCGTCGAACGATTAGAGCGTGCGAACGGATTTGTCCGCGAGTCGCTATAAGGGGGAAAATCGAGATGAAGAAAGAAGAGGTTTTAGCACGGGATATCCTCGCACATGTCGGGGGGAAAGAGAACATTCGTCAACTTGCGCACTGTATGACGCGTGTCCGATTATCATTAAAAGATCCAACGAAAGCCGATCTTGACGCTTTAAAGAAAATTGATGGTGTCATGGGGGTCATCGATGATGAGACGTTACAAATCGTCGTCGGTCCAGGAACGGTGAATCGGGTCGCGGATTATATGAGTCATGAGACTGGTCTCGCGATTGGGGAAGAATCGGTGGATGCGAACTTGACGTTAGAAGAGCGCGCAGCGGTCGAACGTCAAAAAGTAAAAGAGAAGCAAAAGTCACCGTTCAAACGCTTCCTTCGTCGACTCGGGAACATCTTTATTCCGCTCATTCCGGGTCTCGTCGCTTCAGGAATTATCAACGGCGCGGCAAACTTTGCGGTCAACGCTGGTGTCGACCGAACAGAGACGTGGATGCAGATTCTACTCGTGCTCGGGAGCACGGTCTTCGCGTACTTAGCCATCCTTGTCGGGTGGAACACGGCGAAAGAGTTCGGGGGAACACCGGTGCTCGGGGCGATTGCTGGGGGGATTTTGTTCAACCCGCTCCTCGCGGACATCGTGATTTACGGGGAACCGCTCGTCGTCGGACGTGGTGGATTGTTCGGTGTCATTTTTGCCGGTTGGCTCATGACCTATATCGAGAAACACATTCGTCGCTTCATGCCAGTATCGATTGATATTATTTTTACACCACTCTTCACGGTTCTCATCGTCGGGTTTACGGCACTTTATGCAATCATGCCGGTCGCAGGCGTGTTGTCGGACGGCATCATGCGAGGCATCAATGCGACGCTTGAATTTGGAGGACCCGTCGCCGGGGCATTATTGGCAGGATTCTTCCTACCGCTCGTCATGGTCGGGTTACACCATGGCTTGACGCCAATCCATTTAGAATTGTTAAACACCGTCGGGACGACTGCGCTCCTTCCAATCTTGGCGATGGCAGGTGCCGGTCAAGTCGGTGCTGCTCTTGCCATCTTCGTGAAGACAAGCAACCCACGTCTCCGTAATATTATCAAAGGGGCGATCCCGGTCGGCTTCCTTGGAATCGGCGAACCGCTCCTTTACGGGGTCACGCTTCCGCTCGGACGTCCGTTCTTGACGGCATGTCTCGGGGCAGCAGTCGGTGGCGCCTTCCAGGCAACGATGAAGACGGCCGCACTCGGAATTGGCGTATCGGGTCTATCCCTTACGCCGCTGATTGACGACGGGATGTACTTGACGTACGTCGCCGGTCTATTGATTTCCTATACGGCAGGTTTCCTGTTTACTTATTTCTTCGGCTTCAAAGAAGAGATGGCAGACGGGATTTGACAAACAAAGATGGCTCGGTCGAGTCATCTTTTTCTATACGTTTTGTGAGGAGGGAAATAGATGAGAGGGATTTCCGTTTACTTAAGTGAGGAATTGACGCCTGCGTCCATTGATTGGATTGAACGCATGCGAGAGAGCGGATTTACGAGCATCTTCACGTCGCTTCATATTCCGGAAGACGATTCGACGTTATATACAGAACGGCTCCAGCAGTTAGGAGCGTTGGCAAAACGGCTTGAGATGGAACTCGTGGCAGATATCGCCCCGTCGTCTCTACAGGCGCTCGGGAAAGATTGGGATGATGCCCATACATTGTTAGAGTGGGGAGTTACGGGATTACGTGTCGACTATGGCGTCACACCGAAGCAAGTGGCGGACTTGTCACGCCATATGATGGTCGCACTCAATGCGAGTACGCTCACAGAAGTAGAACTTGATCAGATGTTGCAACATGGATTACTACGTGAGAATGTTGAAGCGTGGCATAATTTTTACCCGCGACCTGAGACGGGGCTCGACCGTCTTTGGTTTGACGAGAGAAATGCGTGGTTACATGCGCAAGGAATCAAGGTACAAGCGTTCATCCCTGGAGATGAACAATTACGCGGTCCCCTCCATGAGACGCTCCCGACACTTGAGGCTCACCGCCATCAGTCCCCCCTTTCGTGTTATATCGATTTAAAAGCCACGGTTGACCGGATTTTGATTGGCGACCCGTGCGTGTCAGAGCAGACGATGCGACAGTTTCAAGCGTATGAGGAAGGGGTAATCGTCCTGCGCGCCACTTCCGAGCATCGTGTCAAATCACTCCCGACACTCCATACGAATCGGATGGACCCGGCCCGGGACGTCCTCCGTTCGGTCGAATCGAGAGCATACGGACGACCGGGAGATCAACTGATTCAACCGCAAAAAACAGAAGGAAGACCGTTTGGAAGCATTACAATCGACAACGATCGTTACGGGCGTTATGCAGGGGAACTGCAAGTGACGAAGCGAGATTTGCCCGCGGATGAACGGGTCAATGTCATCGGTCGAGTCATCGAAATGGACCGTCCGCTCGTTCAATACATCGGACCAGGTGGACGATTCCAAATTGACTGGACGTGACTCAGGATTGCCACCATCCTATATCATTGTGTACAGTAGAGAGGGAGGGTGGAACATGAAAGACATTAATTTTAATATCATTTCAGACGATGCGACGGACGGACACGGCGGTTTTGGTGTCGGTTCGCTTAGCTTAAATAACATGTCCCCGGTCATCATTGACGTCGAGGCAGGCACAGCGACGATTGATATGGGCGCCATGCACGCCAAGTCAGCCATCGAGAAGCGCATCAAGTTTTTGACGGACCAAGAGGCGGTACCGAACGGGAAACCGTACTGGATCGTGTGGGTGACGGTCGGTCGGAAACCGGAAGGCTTTTACTATGGTGGCGTCGCGGCATGTGATATGTTGGTAGATGTCGAAGCGAGACGAGGCTATAAACTATTGCCTTATCACGTCAATCAAATGGACAAATCGTTGAAGGGTCGGATTTTAATCGACATGATGGACGCTCCGTCCCGCAGCGTATTGGCGAATTTCTTACAAGAACATCGTCCAGAAATTTGGACGAACTCGACTGAACTTCATGCAGAGCTCGAGCGCTTAAGCGCCGAGTAAAAAGATTGGACGAATTTTTCGTCTCCAATCTTTTTTGTTTCGCATTTTTGGGAGTAACAGGAAATTATGTAACTGAAGAGATATTCATTTGTAATTGTATGAAAATTCAGTATTATGATATACTGACTACATTGTGAAAAAAAGAAAGGGTGATACGATGAGCGAAACGAAAAAAATCTTAATCGGTCTCGCGCTAGGTGTTGTAGTTGGTCTCGGATTGGCGGGATTGCCGGATTCAATTTATGAGATTGTGAATCCGTATATTTTATCTCCGGTCGGAACGGTCTTTTTGAATCTGATTAAAATGTTAGTCGTGCCGATTGTCTTCTTCTCGATTATTTTAGGCGTAATGGGTCTCGGGGACCCGAAAGAGCTAGGTCGAGTCGGGACGAAGTCGATTTTGTTCTTCTTAGCGACGACAGCACTCGCCATTATGTTGGCGATGGGTGTCGCATCTGTTTTACAACCTGGGGAGCGTGGGGACTTCCAAACAACAGGTCTTGAATTTGAATCAACAGCGACCGAGGAATCGTCAAATATCGTACAGACATTCGTCAATATGATTCCGACGAACCCGATTACGGCACTCGCTGAAGGAAATATGCTTCAAATCATCGTCTTTGCGGCATTGATTGGATTCGCGTTGATTGCCCTTGGGGACAAAGCGAAGACATGGCGTCAATTCGTCAAACAAGGCGATCGCATCATGATGTACTTGATTCATCTCGTCATGAAGCTTGCTCCATACGGCGCATTCGCATTGATTGCTTCGGCAATCGGAGGCATCGGACTCGATGCGGTCGTTGCGATGGCATGGTATATGATTGCCGTCGTTTTGACACTCTTCTTACACGCCACGATTGTATACGGAGCAGCCGTTTACTTCATCGGGAAGATGAGCCCGGTGTTCTTCTTCAAGAACTTCTATGAAGCGATGACGTTTGCGTTCTCGACATCTTCGTCGAATGCGACGCTTCCGGTATCGATGGAAGTCGCACAGAAGAAACTCGGTGTACCACGTTCGATTTCGTCGTTCGTGCAACCACTCGGGGCAACGGTCAATATGGACGGGACAGCGATCATGCAAGGTGTCGCAACCATCTTCATCGCGCAAGTGTTCGCCTCTGACTTAACAATGACTCAATTGTTGACGGTCGTCATTACGGCGGTCCTCGCTTCGATTGGGACAGCGGGTGTACCAGGAGTCGGGCTTGTCATGCTTGCCCTCGTCCTTCAGTCAGTCAACTTGCCAGTAGAAGGAATCGCCCTCATCATTGGGGTCGACCGTATTCTTGATATGCTTCGCACATCTGTCAACATCACGGGGGATGCGGCATGTGCGGTTGTCGTTTCAAAATTAGAAGAAAAACATCTACCACCAGTCGACGAAGACTCGTGGGATGAAGCAGGTGCAACCTCTTCATCATCGCTATGATATAGTAAAGGACCATGACAACGCGTCATGGTCCTTATTTTGTAGATAGAAAGAGTGATGGTTATGGAATGGGAACTGCTCCCGCTCCCTTTATTTTTAATAATGAGTATTTTACTCAATAGTGTGATTGCAGTAGCCGGAGTTTTACCGAGTGCCTTTTTAACGGCAATCAACGTGAGTGTCCTCGGTCTCGTACCTGGTATTCTCGTCTCGATTGTCGGTGAGGCGGTAGGCGCCATCGTCAGTTTCATTCTTTATCGAAAAGCGCTGCATCGTTATACGTCCCCGGACGGCGGCCGGTTTCAGCGTCTCCGAGAGGCAACAGGGGCCGAGGCATGGTTTCTCGTCCTGGGCATGCGTCTCATGCCGTTCGTGCCGTCTGGTCTCGTCACGTTATCGGCAGCGTTCAGTCGTATGACCCTCGCCTCGTTCGCGGTCGCAAGTACGATTGGGAAAGTGCCTGCCCTCATCATGGAAGGATTTGCGGTGACGGCAGCGATGCAATTGACGATCGGGTGGCAGCTGTTCTTGGTCGGTCTCGTCGGGATTGCTTACCTCGTCTGGCGAATGCGTCAGAGAAGGGGCGAAAAGATATGACAAAACGCCTCGACAAATCGTTTACCGGTCGTTTTTTTCCGCAACACGGCCCAGTCAATTAAAATGGACTCCTCAAAATCTTTTAAAAAGGCTTCGTGAAGTTGCTGAATCGACGTCGTATCGAATTGAGCGATCATCATCTCGTGATTGAGAAACATGCTCCGAAAGTCGAAGTTGGCTGACCCGACAAGGGCGACTTTCCCATCAATCAAGAGTGTTTTCGCATGGATGAAATGGCGATTGTATTTATAAATTTTGATGTTCCGTTTCAGCAACTGTTCAAAATAATACTCAGTCGCATGGAAGCTGAACCATTCGTCTCCTTTTCCTGGGACGACGATTCGTACATCGATTCCACTTCGCCCTGCGACTTCGAGAATCGCCAACAGTTCAGGCGGAGGTACAAGGTATGGGGTGGTGAGCCAAATCGACTCTTTTGCCTCCATGAGTAGACGCATCAATCCATCGCGGATGGTCACATCTTTTCCCGGTGACGTGACCAAAAGTTGCGTCGCTCCGTTTTGCCCTTTCGGTTCATTTACAAAGTATTGAGAGAGATGTTCTTCGTCTGCGAAGAGATCCCATGTCTCATCAATGGTCCCTTGACCTGCATATAGCCAGTTCTCGACAAAGAGCTGCTGAAGTTCTCGGACGAGCGGACCTTCGAGGCGTAGATGGGTGTCACGCCAGAAACCGAGTTTCTCATTTTTCCCAAGATACTCATCCCCGACGTTCAACCCGCCTGTGAGCGCGATTCGTCCATCCACGACAATCAATTTTTGGTGGTTGCGGAAATTGGCATTGAAGACGAGATAAGGGTGTAGGACCGGGTCGAACGCTTGGACGTGGACACGGGACTCCCGTAACGGTTGAATAAAATCTTCTCCGATTTCTTGGCTACCGAGCCCGTCATATAAAAAGCGAACGATGACGTTCTCATTCGATTTTTGGATGAGTGCATCTCGTACCTTTAAGGAAATCTCGTCGGTTCTAAATAAATAGTATTGAATGTGGATATGGTCGGTCGCGCTGTTGATGGCGTCTAACAACGCCTCGAATTTTTCTTCGCCGTTGACGAGGAGAGTCGTCGACGTGTGAGCGTCCGCACCGCTTGCTCCTAATTTTTCGAGTGTACGTGTCAGCGGATAAGTAGATACGAGATCGGGAGAAGTCTCGATTTTTTCACTTTCAATCGCTTGCCTTAGCATCCGGATTTCTGACGAGGTTCGTTTAAAGCGTCGATGGCGACGCGGCGTACGACCGAACATGACCCATGCCAACACACCGATGAACGGTATAAAGAATACGGTCAATAACCAGGCGAGCTTCCCTTGGGGCTGTACTTGGTCAAATAATATCTGCCAACCGACGACGAGCGGTGCGACGATTGCGATTCCGATTAATACGGGAATGAGGACATCGAGCCAAAACAAGAGACCGACGAGCAAGATGACGCTGATGATCATGATGATGAGTTGAATGACGCGACGTTTCAAAGGAAACACCACCTTTCTATAAACGATGAAAACGAGGGGGAATTCCCCTCGTTTTTTAGTATACGCTGTTCAAGACAGCGTTGATTTCGTCCGCGTAACGAACGAAGAAGTATACATTCACTGCGAGAGAGAACAAGACGAGGAAGAGACCGAACTGTGCTTTAACCCGATTCCGATTCCAATAGTAGAAGACGGACAAGAGCACCGCCAGTCCTACGAATAGAGCGATGACTTCAACGATTCCCCAGACGATATCCTTGGATAAAAACATGTCGACGATTGTCATGACGACGTAGATGAAGACGACAATCCCCATAATCACGACTAAAATAGCTAAAATGATGCTAATCCAATCCGAACTAACTGCGTCAATTAGGTTTTCAATGGCCATTTCGTATTCGCTCACAACCGTTCCTCCTTTCGACAGATTGCATAACTATACATTCATTACCCTTTTTTTCATTTCTAAAATCAGGCTTTCACTGGCGAATGGATGAATGAGGGAAGTGGAATTTTAGAAACAATTGCCACGACCGCAAATACATAGAGCCAACTGTTCGGCGGGAAGAAGAGAACGAGTAGCACGATGATGGCTAGCGGTTGTCGCATCGCCGTCGCAAGCAAGGCGCTCGTCGTCAGAACGACCGAAAATGTCATATCGATTTCAAATAAGAGGCTGAAAAAATAGCCAAGCGTGAACGAAGAAAAGAGAAGCGGATAAATATGTCCACCACGCCAGCCGGTCGCGAGACAGAAGGCCGTAAAGAGAAGTTTCAAAACGCTGTAGAGAAGAAGGGTGTACAGCGGGATGAGTTGCCAGTCTTCTGCATATTCGAGAATCGTTTCTTCTCCAGAGAAGAGGAGGTCAGGATATAGGAGAGCCATTCCCCCGATCCCGATACCGCCGAGTGTGGTGAGCAATAAGATTGGGATGTTTGAAAAGAGTCGCATCAATGCGTGTTCACTGATTAAATAAAGCCAACCGAGAACCATGCCGCCAAGAACCATCAGTAACATCGTCCAATCGAGTTGGACACTTTCAATCGCGGGAAATTTAATGATGAACGGTGGACGTTCGTCAAGTTGGTTGAGTAAATAAAACGTCCCGATTCCAGCAAGTGTCGCAAGCAAGTTCAGCATTGGTTGTCTCTTCTGCTCGGTCTCCTCTGCCGCGATTGCTCCAAAGAGCGGCGCATTGAAGACAATCCCGAGAACGACCGCGTGTCCGACTTCTTGCAATTCCGCTAATTCTTGACGGACGTGACGAATGCGCTCCGAGAACCACGTTGTGAGCCCGCCGACGATTCCGACGAGCGCTGCCTCAGGACCGAGGCTTGCACCTCCGATGAGCACGAGAAGGGCGGTCAACGTCGTGAAGCCTATTAAACGATAGTCAATCCGGCCAGTTCCTTTTCGTTCTTCTAACACTTCAGGCATGAGACGTGGCATTCGACCGTACCGGCGTTGCAATAGACCGATGCATATACCGGCGATGACCGGGACAAGAAACACATAAAAAGGAAAATCAAATTGTTCTGGTACCGTATGCCATACAACATGAATCCCTTTATACACGACAGATAAGAAAATCCAACTGATTAAACCGATCAAGACCCCAAGTACGATGGCATAACCACTGACAATCCATGATTTCATGTACATCTCCACCTCTTTCGCTCGCATCAATCTTCTATAATATGCTATCTCCTGAACACCTATGGCCGAAACCTAAAAATCAATGAAATCCGACAGAAGTGGGGAATAGGTTCTGTTCACCATGGAAAATAAAAAAGTGCAGGCTTCCGACGAAGTCGATGCCCACACTTGGAATAAAGAAACGTGCTTATGCTGTTTTGATGGCGTGCTCTTTCGCAGGAGCCGGTTTTCCGAAGAAATATCCTTGCGCCAAATCGAATCCGAGCTCACGGCACACATCGGCTTCTTCGATACGCTCGACACCTTCGGCGAGGAGCGTGATGCCCATCGTGTGTGTCAAAGCACGTACTTTTTTGAGGAACTCCCGCTTCTCAGCATCCTCGTCACAAAATGAAACATACGAACGGTCAATTTTGACATAGTCGGGCTCGAGTCGTTTCAACATATCAATGGTCGAGAAGCCTGCACCGACATCGTCTAATGCAACTTGCATCCCCCGTTTTTTATATGTAGAAAATACGTGCTGTAAATGATCGACGTCATGTACCTTCTCCGTCTCCACGACTTCAAAGATGAAGCGGTCCGGACTTAGTTCATATCGGTCGATGATGTCGAACGTATGCTGGAGGCAATAGTCCGGGTTGTAAATCGTTGAGGGTAAGAAGTTGATGAATGTCTTTTGGTGAGGGGCAACGACTTCGTATGTCGCTTTAATCGCCTCAGCACGAGCCCGCTGATCGAGCTTCGAATGAAGACCGAAACGGTTTGCCGTCCGGAATAAATCATAAGGCGAGATGTTGGCACCGCTACGGAGAAGTGCTTCGTATCCGAACGTTTCCGTAGAATCGAGGAAGATGATGGGCTGGAGATGACTCTCAAACGTGCCGTGCTGAATCTGTTCAATGATATGCCGATTGGCAAGCTGATCCTTTAACACTTCGACCTCAAGCGGCGGGGTCTGACGGTTCGATGCAGGATCAACACAGTAGACCATTCCGTTTGCTTGTGTGAGAAGTGCATCTAGTTCTTCAAACGATGTATACGGGTATTCCTGGAATGTCGTGACGAGTGTCCCTTGAGCAATCAAAGGAATTGTTGTATTACAAGAAGCGCAGGGTGACCACATACTATTCCACCTTTCCATTTAAAATTGGTTCATTCAGTATATCGGTCACGTCTCACAAAAAACTCACATTCGGGAATCATTCTTCAAAAAAATCGTGCAAAATGGGTACAGGTTTTGTATACTTCCTATCGTATGATTAAGAAGCGCCTCAAAACGCCACTCGCATACGAACAACTTTTTGAACAGAAAGGGGTTCTATCGATGGACCAAAAATTAAAATTATGGTTTACGGAGCACCAAACAGAAGATTACGGGATTACGTTCCGTGTAAACCACGTTTATGAGAGCGAACAAACGGAGTTTCAACGACTAGAAATGGTCGAAACGGACGAGTTCGGAACGATGTTGTTACTTGACGGGATGGTCATGACGACGGATAAGGACGAATTCGTCTATCACGAGATGGTCGCACACGTCCCACTTTTCACACACCCGAATCCTAAGCATGTGCTAGTAGTCGGTGGGGGAGACGGCGGTGTCATCCGTGAAATCATGAAACACCCATCAGTTGAAAAAGCGGTTCTCGTTGATATCGACGGGAAAGTCATTGAATATTCGAAGAAATACTTGCCGAACATTGCCGGTGAACTTGATAACCCACGTGTTGAAGTCATCGTCGGTGACGGTTTCATGCATATCGCCAAGTCAGAGAACGAGTACGACGTCATCATGGTCGACTCGACAGAACCGGTCGGACCAGCAGCGAATCTCTTCACAAAAGGATTCTATGCAGGCATTTCGAAAGCGCTCAAAGAAGATGGCATCTTTGTCGCACAAACGGACAACCCATGGTTCACGCCAGAACTCATCCAAACGGTTCAACGTGACGTGAAGGAAATCTTCCCAATCACGAAACTATACACGGCGAACGTACCGACTTACCCGAGCGGCATGTGGACGTTCACGATCGGTTCGAAGAAGTACGATCCGGAACAAGTATCGGCTGAGCGTTTCCATGACATCGAAACAAAATACTACACGCCGAAGCTTCATAACGCGGCATTCGTCCTTCCGAAATTCGTGGAGGATTTGACAAAATGATCAAACGCTTTGATGAAGCATACTCAGGTAAAGTATTTATCGCCAGTCTCCCAGAGGTGACAGAGGCGAAGACGGTTCTTTATGGGATGCCAATGGACTGGACGGTCAGTTTCCGTCCGGGCTCGCGTTTCGGTCCGAACCGGATTCGTGAAGTATCGATCGGACTTGAGGAATACAGCCCTTATTTAGACGGTGATTTGGCAGATGCAGCGGTGTACGATGCGGGAGATATTCCACTTCCGTTCGGGAACGCACCAAAGTCGCTCGACATGATCGAGGCGTTCGTCAAAGATATCGTCAAAGCAGGCAAGTTCCCACTCGGAATGGGTGGCGAGCACCTCGTCACATGGCCGATCATCAAGGCGATGCATGACGTGTATGGTGACGACTTCGTCATCATCCACTTAGATGCACATACCGACCTTCGGGATGAGTATGAAGGCGAGCCTCTCTCACACTCGACTCCGCTTAAAAAAGCGGCGAACTTGATTGGACCATCGAACTGTTACTCGTTCGGAATCCGTTCAGGGATGAAAGAAGAGTTTGAGTGGGCGCGTGAAGTTGGTTACAACATGCATCAATTTGAGGTCATCGAGCCACTCAAACGCGTCTTACCGACGCTCGCAGGGAAAAAAGTATATGTCACGATCGATATCGACGTCCTCGACCCGTCAGCAGCACCAGGGACAGGCACACAAGAAATCGGTGGCATCTCGACGAAAGAATTGCTAGAAGCAGTACACGCGATTGCGAATGCAGATCTCGACATCATCGGTGCAGACCTTGTCGAAGTATCACCGGCATACGATCAGTCGGATATGACAGCCATCGCGGCAGCAAAAATTCTTCGTGAGATGATGATTGGATTCGTGAAGTAAATGCGGAAAAAAGGTCAGCTGGAAATGGAACTGAGCGCCCGGATCACCCAATGGGAGAAAGAATACTTGGGTCGCGGGTCATTGACGTGTAAGGCAGACCTGCTTCGGGACCTGGCCATCGTTACGCTCCAAGGGGTGTTGACGCCGGCTGAGTATGACTTGGCCACCAAGTCGGCAGGTCGCGAGCAACTGAAAAAGTACCGCAACAATCTCGTCGAATCGGGGCGCAGTCAACTTGAAACGATTGTCGGGCAAGTGCTCGGTCGTTCCATTGTCTCGCTCCACACGGACATCAGTACGAAAACGGGGGAGCGTCTCATCGTCTTTCGCTTAGATGCACCTTGGGATCAAACCGATTGACAACGAATCGTCGACTTTTTAAAATAAAAGGCAGAGACGTGAGCGGAGCGAATGGACGAGTCACTATGAAGCGTGCTTTCGAGATCTTCTTACGGAGCTACTGACTAATTTAATTTACCGACAGTTGTCGGCTAGACGGAGCGATTATTCGAGCCGTCGGCATACAGCGCACGCCTTCTTTAGGTGTGCGCTTTTTTGTCGCCAAGGAGGAAAACATATGGAATTGTTTGTATTTCTATTGACGAGCGCTCCCGTGCTTCTATTTGTGACGGGTGTAATCGCCGCAGTCGGGAAATCGAATTTGAAGATTCCTGACTCGCTGAGCACGACGCTCAACATTTACTTACTACTCGCTATTGGATTAAAAGGGGGGATGGGACTCGCCTCGGTATCACTAGAAGAAATCGCATTACCACTGACCGTCACACTATTGATTGGCATATTGTTACCGCTCCTCGCATTTCTTGCAGGAGGTCTCCTGAAGTTCACTTTTCCTGAACGGATTGCCATGGCTGCGACGTTCGGGTCCGTCTCGCTCGTGACCTATGTGGCCGCATCGACGCAACTCGAGCGACTCGGGATTGGGTATGAACCGTTCATGACGACATTGGTCGTCGTGCTCGAAATCCCAGGATTGATTGTGGCGTTATTGTTGTATAACCAGACACAGGTGATGGGAATCACGGCAACGTCGGGCAAGACGAGCTCACTGTCTGTCCTTCGGGATAGCTTATTTTCAAAGAGCATCTTGCTCATGCTTGCAGGTCTTGTTGTCGGACTCGTGACACCAGACGCGACGCCGCTCAAACCATTCTTTGTCGACTTGTTCCCGGGTGTATTGCTCCTCTTTTTACTCGGTTTAGGGGTGAAAGTGGGACAACAATTGAAGACCGTACCGTCATATGGATTGAAATTCGTCGCCATGGGAATGCTGTTCCCATTGATTGGGGCATTGGTTGGCTTTTTGGCGGCGGGTGTCGCTGGTCTTTCGGAAGGAGGAACGATTCTCCTCATGACACTAGCAGCGAGCGGTTCATACATCGCAGCTCCTGCGATGCTACAAGCATCGGTCCCGGAAGCAAAACCGTCCTTTTATTTGACCCTTTCCCTTGCGGTCACGTTCCCGTTCAACTTATTGATTGGTATCCCACTGTATATCGCAATCGTTACATGAATAAGCGCCGACTCAAAAGAGTCGGCGCTTATTTTGCGTTCGTTTTACATCATTGCGTCACTTTTTGCGATTCCATGCATTTGAGAGCGGCCGTCCAGCTTCCAAAGAGGACGTTGATGGTCGATGTACTCGGTACGTTTCGACCTTCCGCCCATTTTCGATAATGAAGGATGCTGAAGTGGGGCAATTCTTTTTTCGCAAGCCGGAGGGCTTCAATCACATCTTCCTCATCCCATTTTCGTTTCGGAGGAGCGATATCTAACACGAAAAGAGCATAGCTCCAAGAACCATACTTTCGAGCGATAGTCGCCACGGTCGGATAGCCGCGTTCTTGCGCCCAAACGGCATAATGTTGGGACGTGAGGCGTTCGAGTTCTTCCGAAGCTTCGATCAATGCTTGGATGATGCGTTCCTCACTATTTTTAGCGGCGGTTGTTTGAAGTTTGGCTTCGCGGAGTGCATTCGACCATGAACCAAAACGACTGCTGATGAGTGTGAGAGAAGGCGAACGTGTCACTTTTGACCATTCTCGGTACGTTTGACTCGTGAATAGCGTGAGCTCTTCTGCAGCTTTGTTTAACGCACGTAGAATATCTTCGTCTGAATAATAATGAAACGAAAGCTTGATTTGTGCTGCAACGAGGGCTTCGCGCCACGAACCAAATTGGTGAATGACGGTGGAAAGGGAAGGGACGTTTTTGTCATGAGACCAAACACTGTATTGTTTGGAATCAAGTTCTGCATATTCTTGGGCAGCCAATTGCAAAGCTTGTACGATTTGAGGTCGTGTCCATTTTTTCATCTTGGTGTCTCTCCTTTTGTGTGAACGCTCACGGGCGTCTCAGAAGGTCTCTTGGTGTGAATGAACATGTATGTTGTCAGATTGGTCGTACAGAAGTGAAGCGGCGATGTGTGACGGGTACCTCCTTTTTGATCAAAAACATAGCTGTCAACAACATCCAATTTTATTTGGTATGTTCTTTCCATTCCCGCTGAGGAGAAAAATATTCATTATGTGAAAGAAAAGATGAGAATAACTTTGTGAACTTATTTGTTACAGCGATTTCATTAATAACAAAAAGCTCGCATTATCCTTAAATTTGTTACAACGACTCGGGTAGTTTACTAGCATCAACGCTTTCTTCGCACACCATACCCAACACGATCAATCAACTAGACATTTGGAGGTGCAATACACGATGGCTACACTCGTCAACGTATATCGAAGAAATCGCAGAAACTTATTATTTTTCTGCGTCGATATCGCAATCGTCTCAATCGTCTTATATATGACGTTTGACATTTTATTTTCGAAAGTGATGCCGTATACCGCAACAACATATGATCTGTTGCTGATGGTATCGATTAAGATGATTAGCTTTATGCTCGTCGGAGCACTTTTGAAAATTCATCGAATCGATTGGCGTTACGCTTCAATCCATGAAATGAAACAAGTAACCATTGCGTTGATTAGTAGCGACCTGATTCTATTTGCCTACAATCAGTTTCAATTCGGACGTGGACTCGGCGTCATGATTGCGGTGCAAGGGCTACTAGCATTTAACCTGATTTTATTCACGCGTTTCTTGGCCCGACATCACGTCCTGCATACGTTCAAACCACATGCTGCTCCCCAAGGACGGAAGACACTGATTATCGGAGCCGGGAACTCCGGACAGCTCATCGTTCGCGAGTTAAAAGAATATCGGACGAACGTACTTCATGTAGTTGGAATTCTCGACGACGATCCGATGCTCGCCTCTTTATATGTACACGGTGTTCCGATTCTCGGAACGACAGACGATTTAGAACGAATTATTGAGGAGCAAGGAATCGAGGTCGTGATTTTCTCTATCCCGAGCTTGGCGCACGCGAGACGAATCGAGTTGTTGAAGCGGATTGAAAAGACCGGGGTGGAATCACACGCACTGCCGATGTTATCTGAACTGGCGACCGGAAATGTTTCAATCAATGAAATTCGCGAAGTAAAGATCGAGGATTTGTTGGGACGAGAACCTGTACAACTTGATATTTCAGGCATCTCGAAACACGTAGAAGGGGCAACAGTCCTCGTGACAGGAGCGGGAGGTTCAATCGGTTCGGAATTGTGTCGTCAATTGATTAAGTTCAAACCGGCCGAGATGATTCTTCTCGGACATGGTGAAAACAGCATTTATTTAATCGAAAAAGAATTGAACGGACTCGGGCTCGAGACAATACTTCGTCCAGTCATCGGAGATGTGCAAGACCTAGAGCGACTCGAACACGTCTTTCAAACGTATCGCCCAGAAATCGTCTACCATGCGGCAGCCCACAAACACGTTCCATTAATGCAAGACAACCCACTTGAAGCAGTCAAAAATAACATCTATGGCACGAAAAATATGGTCGATGTGGCCTCGAAATATCGGGTCGATCGATTCGTGATGGTCTCGACCGATAAAGCGGTCAATCCGACGAACGTCATGGGGTCGACGAAGCGAATCGCAGAGATGATTGTCCAAGAAAAAGCGCGTTCAAGCGATACGATCTTCGCAGTCGTTCGATTCGGAAATGTTCTCGGCAGTCGTGGTTCGGTCGTCCCTCTCTTCAAGGAACAGATTGCCCAAGGAGGACCGGTCACCGTAACAGATTCGGAGATGACACGTTATTTCATGACGATTCCAGAAGCGAGTCGACTCGTCATTCAAGCGAGCGTATTATCCCGAGGCGGGGAAATCTTTGTCCTCGATATGGGAGAACCGGTCAAAATCATCGACTTAGCGAAGAAGATGATTGAACTCAGTGGATTTACGATTGAGCAGATCCCGATCGAAGTGACGGGAATCCGGCCTGGGGAGAAATTATACGAAGAATTGTTAGCCACAAATGAATTAGATCCAGATGCCAACATCTTCCCGAAAATTTTTGTTGGTTGTACGCGTCCTTTCACATCGGTCGCTCCGATTTTGCGGTTAATCGAACACTTTCGACCGAACGGTCCAGCATTGACGGACGCTTTACTGTTCGTTGCGAACAGTGACGACATTGATGGTGATCTACAACGAATTTTTACAAGTGGATTTGAATTTATCCCGGCTCGGCAAGTGCATATCCGTGTCGTCGATGGAAATTAAGGGGGGAGTGCAATGGATCGTGTCATGGTGATCGGTGTGTCCACGTTCAAGGGATTCCATCTTGCTCGACGACTACTCAAAGAAGGATACGAAGTGATTGGCATTGATGACGAAGGAGAAGCGAAAACGCAACTCGCGAGACAGCGGCTATACGTCTTGTCTCACCCATCGTTCCATCTCATTCGGACAGATGTCTTCCACAAACCACATATGCGCCAAATTGCAACGATGTATGAACCGAATCATGTCATTCTATGCTGTGGGTCTTCTAGCACAAATCAGGAGCGAAAAATCGAACGTTACGAGCAAGTGAAGCAACTCGTCATGAATCAAAAAAGTCGAGTGCCGATTCAATCATTCATCACGTTCGACCTTCCTGTTGAACAGACTTGTCACTCGTCATCAGCTCTTCACCTCATTACAGAGGATGTCTACGGACCTTGGGATGATCCGACGACACTTTTTTCAAAAGCAGTACTCGCCGTCGATCAAGGTCATCGTATGGTCGGATACTATGCAACAGATATTGTAAAAGCATCTTATATCGATGATGTGGTTGAAACCGTCGTTCGAGTCATCAAATTGATTCAGTCGGGATTGTCGCTTGTTGGACAGTTCCGAATTGATGCCTCCGATTACGTACATGTCCAAACACTATTAGCTGAAATTGGACATCAGCTCCATCGACCCGTCCATATATCTCTTCCGATGCGTGAACATGTCTTTCAAGAAACCGATTTACCTACGCTAGAAGCGATGATTGGATTTCGACCACGAACCCCACTGCACGAAGGATTGCGACAGACCATTGAATGGTATGACGCCTATCAAACCATGATGAAGGAGGACATGAGCACATGAATATTTTATTATCGAAACCGCACATGTCCGGACGAGAGATGGCATATGTGGAAGAAGCGTTCTCAAGTAATTGGATTGCGCCACTCGGTCCGAACGTCAACGCTTTTGAAGAAGAGCTTGGGAAATATGTCGATCATCCGTATACACTCGCGACGAGTTCTGGCACAGCGGCACTCCACCTCGCTCTATTGACGTTAGGAATCGAAAGAGGGGATGTCATCTTTTGTCAGTCGCTCACATTCGTCGCTTCGGTCAATCCGATTCTCTATGTCGGGGCGACCCCAGTATTCATCGATTCAGAACAAGAGACGTGGAACATGTCACCGGAAGCATTGCGAAAAGCACTTGTCCAAGCCGCTACAAAAGGAAAGTTGCCGAAAGCAGTCATCGTCGTCCATCTATACGGGGTGGTCGCGAAGATTGGTGAGATTCGTCACATTTGCCAAGAGTTTGGGGTGCCCCTGATTGAAGATGCTGCGGAATCACTCGGAGCGACTTGGCAAGGCCAGATGACCGGTACGATTGGTGACATCGGATTCTATTCGTTCAATGGGAACAAAATCATCACCACATCGGGTGGAGGGATGCTATTGCTAGGCTCTGAAAGTCAGCGCCAATATGCGTTGAAACTTGCAACGCAGGCAAGGGAGAACGTTTTACATTACGAGCATGAAGAAGTCGGTTACAACTATCGCTTGAGCAATGTGTCGGCAGGAATCGGTCGTGGACAGCTTGAGGTCATCGAGCAACGAGTCAGGGCGCGACGTAACGTCTTTCGTCGATATGAACAAATGTTTTCATCGATTGATGTCACGTATCAACAAGAAATCCCATTCTCTCGTGCGAATCGTTGGTTGACCGCCATGCAAGTTGGGCGAGACATTGCCAGCCGCGATCAGCTGATTCAACAGTTAAGTGATGCTGGAATTGAATCACGACCAGTCTGGAAACCGATGCACCTACAACCGCTCTATCGAGATGCAGAATACGTCACGGTGGACAAGGAAGACGTGAGTCGTCATTTATTTGAAAATGGTATTTGCTTGCCGTCGAGTTCGAGCTTGACGATTGGTGAACAACAGAAAGTGATTCAAGCCGTGCTAGATACACGCCATTTCGTGAAAGAAAAAAGCGTGTAAGGAGGATATGAAATGAAAACGGAAGCAGAGATCATTCGAGCGCTTCAAACCGCAGCATCTCTGACTCCATCTCTCACGGTGACACAATATCAACGATGGAGCCAAGGACAAAATGCTCCCACGTTTCTTGACATTTTATCTGTATATGGGACATGGACGAATGCCCTGAAGGCATCGGGATTGTTAGAAATAAGACGTTATGAATCCCAGGATATGATTCAGGCACTTCGGCTTGCATCGGTAGAAGAAGGAAGGCTAACGAGTGCTCAATATCGGCGATGGGCATCCGGAAGAAGCGTTCCTTCATTAGGCGATATTATTAACCATTTCGGGTCGTGGAGTCTCGCCGTTAAAGCGGTCGAGCGTTTAGAAGAGGAACATTTCACCGTACAACCCTCAAAAGACAAGGCGGAGATTGTACAAGCGTTATATGAAGCCTACCGAGTATTAAAGCCTTTCAACGCGATTACGTATCAAAAATGGGCAAAGCGTTTTAATAAACCAAGCGTCGCAAAAGTGTCGAGACGATTCGGTTCATGGAAGCGGGCTCTATGCGAACTTGGGATTCATGAAATGACGGATCAAAAGTGATCAATGGAGGGATCGAGAGATGACTAGACCGATTGTACTCATGATTAGTGACCATCATACATCCACTTTCGTCTATCACGCTATCCGCGATTTAGGCGTGACACATGTCATTCAAGAAGACGGTCCCACTGAACATCGACCGCAGTCGCTCAAACAATGGATGACTCATCTATATATTCGATGGGCGACACCGCTTATGAAATGGACGAGTCAAGCGCGTATTCGAGAAGTGAGAGAGCGTTATCCATTACAGGATTCTCCGATTCCTCCTCATCACCTCATCCATGTCTCATCCTTGAACGATGACAAAACGCTCATGTGGCTCGAACGACTTGCACCGAAGCTGCTCGTGATTCATGAGACCGGACCAATCGAGTCGAGTCGTTTGAACCAGTTGCCATGCCCAATCATCACCGTTCGTCCGTCGATGGCGGAAGGGCAGCTACAAGCCTATTGGGCGATTCAATCCGTGCCTTCTTTTTGTGAGGCGACGCTCGAACAGTGGACGACACAAGGATGGCGCGTTCTCGATCAGGCGGTCATCTATAAAGGCGGAAGCGACAATTTTGCCACATATCCTTATTTACAATTGACCACGGTGTTACCGATGTTGCGCCGACACATCGAAACACTAGATCTCGTACAACCAGACCGCCGACAAATTAAAGTCCAAGCCTAAGGCTTGGACTTAACTGTTGGCGATACAATAATATTGGATGGCTTCGTTATAGTACGATGCAAGACCTGGTTCGAAGCGGTCATAATAGGCGGTGAATCGCTCATCCGCTACATACATCTGTCCGAGTCCGCTGAACATGTCGAGCGAGCAATCATAAAAGTGAGTGTGGATGAACAGATGATTGTCTCTGACGACCGATTGAACGCGGTCATCTTCAATTGCGACTTGTGAACGAAACAAATCGACAAGTGGTGCAATCAAATCGAGTTGCATCTGATTCATGCGTTCCCAGTCTGCTTTCGAGCGCTTCGCAGCTCGTTCTTGCGCAGTTTCGTAAGCGGAACTGTCTCCCCAACGCTCAATTACCTCGTCTTGATGTTTTGACTCATGTGCTTGAATCTCTTCATAAGATAATCCCTCGAACAATGACTTGTCTTCCATCGGAATCCCTCCTTTGAGTGAGGTGAGGGTCGCTTCCGCCGTCTCCGCGAGTTGCGCGAAATAGGCGGCTTTTTGTCGTAACGCCTCGACATGTTCGTTCAATACTTCGACTCGATCAAACGCCGATGCATCGAGCAACTGTCCGATTTGATCGAGCGGAACGTCTAGTGTTCGATACAGTAAGATAAGCTGTAGACGCTCGGCATCACGCGACGTATAACGGCGGTACCCATTGTCGTCACGCATGGGGACGAGTAATCCAATCGAGTCGTAATGGCGAAGCGTCCGTGTCGTCGTTCCGGCGAGTGACGCAAGCTGTTGAATCGTATACATCCCTTCACCTCCTTAGAACAAGCGTAAAGGTTGACGTCACGTCAAGGTCAAGCCTGTTTTTCAAATAAAGAAAATCCGTTCCTTTCTCCGATATAGCGGAAGCCGAATTGAGGATAGTACCCATTCAAGAACGTGTTGTCTGCGACGCAATCCAATCGAACGGTCGAAGCAGTGTGAGATAGGGCGTACTGCATCAAACGCTCGCCGATGCGTTCTCCTTTTACGTTCGAGTCTGTGACGAGTCGGTGCAAGTAGACGGCACCGTCCGCGTCATTCCATAGATTATGATCCCAATCGGTCGGTGGAATCAGACTGACCGCACCGACGACTTGGTGGTCACGTTCATACACAAACACGGACCCTTTCATTAAATCATGGCGGACATATTCGGAACGACTCGGCTCTAAATATTTGACCCATTGCGACTTCCCGGCTGCCTGAAACTCTTTCGCTTTCTTTACAATCAATTGGTCGATGGCCGAAAAATCATCAAGTGTAGCGAATCGAAACATGATGAGGCACCTCGCTTTCATTTCTTTTCAAAATCGTGTAGGGTACACGTTGAGTATGCTGATGAAACATCTTTGTATCATCGAATGTTTTTTGGTAAGATAAATTTATTGCATCGTGCAAACGATTGCGCTAATGATATAAAGTTCACAGCACGAATAAGATGATTATATATGATGAGCAGTGAGTTTTGGGATAAGGAGTATCTAGATCACATGCAACTTTTACAACGAGAACAACAAACACAAACGCTTAAACGCAACTGGTGGAAAGAAGCCGTCGCCTATCAAATTTACCCGCGTAGCTTTTATGACGCGAACGGAGACGGAATTGGAGACATTCAAGGAATCATTGATAAGCTCGACTATTTGAAAGACCTTGGCATTGATGTCATCTGGATTTGCCCGATGTACAAATCGCCAAACGATGATAACGGGTATGACATTAGTGACTATCAAGACATCATGGACGAATTCGGTACGATGGAAGACTTCGATCGTTTATTAGACGAAGTGCATCAGCGCGGTATGAAGCTATTGCTCGACCTCGTCGTCAACCATACGTCAGATGAGCACCCTTGGTTCATTGAATCGAAGAGCTCAAAAGACAATCCGAAACGGGACTGGTACATCTGGCGCGACGGGAAGCCGGACGGATCAAAGCCGAACAACTGGGAATCAATTTTCGGTGGATCGGCTTGGGAATTCGATGAAGCGACAGAGCAATACTACTTGCACGTCTTCTCGAAGAAACAACCGGACCTCAACTGGGAAAATCCTGAGATGCGCACAGCTGTGTACGACATGATCAACTGGTGGCTCGAAAAAGGAATCGACGGGTTCCGCGTGGATGCAATTAGCCATATCCGCAAGAATCCGACGTTCGCCGACTTGCCGAACCCGAACGACCTTGACTTTGTACCGTCATTCGAGATGCACATGAACGTGGACGGGATTCACGATTATTTAGAAGAGCTTCGTGACGAGACGTTCAATAAACATGACATCATGACAGTCGGTGAAGCGAACGGCGTATCACCTGACGATGCACACCTTTGGGTCGGTGAAAAAGAAGGGAAGATGAACATGGTCTTCCAATTCGAACACATGGACCTATGGAGTGAAGACGCCGATTCGAAACTTGATGTCGTCCACTTGAAGAACGTGTTGACGAAATGGCAAAAGGGTCTCGAAGCTGACGGATGGAACGCGCTTTACGTCGAAAACCATGACCAGACACGTACGGTTTCGAAATGGGGAGACGATGAGCGTTACTGGAAAGAGAGCGCGAAATCGATAGCGATGATGTACTTCCTCATGCAAGGGACGCCGTTCATCTATCAAGGTCAAGAAATCGGGATGACGAACGTCAAATTCGATTCAATCGATCAATATGACGATATCGCGACACGCAATCGCTACTATATCGGCGTCGAGCAAGGGAAGAGTCACGACGAGATGATGCGCATCACGTGGAACTCGTCACGCGACAACACGCGCACACCGATGCAATGGAGTGATGCTCCGAACGCCGGCTTCACGTTTGCAGAGAAGCCATGGGTCGGCATCAACCCGAACTATACAGACATCAACGTCGAATCACAGCTTGAAGATGAGGACTCCATCTTTAACTTCTATAAAGAGATGATTCAACTTCGTAAAGACGATGAGACGTTTGTTTACGGTGCGTATGATGTCGTCTTACCGGATCACCCGGAAGTCTATGCGTATACGCGTACGCTCGGTGACACGCAGTACCTCGTCGTCACGAACTTGACGGCGAAAGAGACGATGTTCGATATGGACCAGACACTTCGTGCGAAAGATGTCGTCTTGAGCAACATGCCGATTGAAGGCGACGTTGAATCGACGCTTCTTCACTTGAAGCCGTTCGAAGGTCGCGTATATAAAATGAGCTAATCTTTCATGACCTGAAGACCGTGGACGAAAATTCGTCTACGGTCTTTTTGTGCGAATAAAGGAGATGACAAGGAAGGATGAGAATGCTTTAAAGGGATTCACGGAGGAGGAAAATCAAAATGAAACTATTGCTGACTTCCGCAGGTATCAAAAATGAGAGCATCAAGCAGGCACTTTTGGAATTATTGGACAAGCCAATTGAAGAGTGTACGGCACTTTGTATCCCGACAGCCATCTATGCGTTGAACGGGGGAACGCAGCACGCATGGAACTTTTTCAAGGGGGATTTCTCGACACCGATGTGTGAGTTGGGTTGGAAGTCGATCGGGGTGCTCGAACTGAGCGCGCTCCCGAGCATCGATGAATCGGTATGGAGACCGACATTTGAACGGGCGGACGTGTTATTGGTGAATGGTGGCGATCCGCTGTTTTTACATCACTGGATGAAACAGTCCGGGGTGGCGGCATTACTCCCATCTTGGGAAGGTGTCTATGTCGGATTGAGCGCAGGTAGCATGGTGATGACGCCACGAATCGGAGAAGCATTTGTCGGATGGCGTTCATCTGATGAGCAGAGCGATGAGACGTTAGGGTTTGTCGACTTCTCAATCTTTCCACACCTCGACCACGAGATGTTACCGGAGAATACGTCACGAGATGCGGCAGAATGGGCGGAGACATTACAGTCGCCGGCCTATGCGATCGACGACGAGACCGCGATTCGTGTAAATGAAGGGAAGGTCGATTTGATTTCGGAAGGAAAATGGAAGAGGTTTTTCTGAATGCATACGAAAAGAGTATAAATGAATTGGAGTTGAGGGATTGAATCCATTTACATATCATCGAAAAACAAATCGAATCATCGTCCGACCGTTAGAGAAACAAGATTATGACGCATGGTTACGTGGCTTTACAGACCGTCTTGTTTCACAACATGAGTATGATCCGGGGAAGTTAGATATGAGCGACTGTACGTCCGTTTGGTTCGGTCAGCTAGTCGACACACATCAATCACTCGCACATGAAGACCGTGCGCATGTTTTTGCGATTTTCCGGCTTGAAGATGGAGCGCATCTTGGCATGGTGGATTTCTCGACATTGGCACGAGATGGATTTCATTGGGGACGGGTCGGGTATACCATCCATAATCAGCATTGGGGTCAGGGGTATGGCACCGAAGCAGTCGACCTAGCGGTGCGCATCGCCTTTGACGATTTGAACTTTCAACGAATCGAGGCACATATCAATCTCGACAATGAGGCGTCCATTCGTCTCGCGGAGCGTGTCGGCATGTCGTACGAGTGCACGAGAGAAGGATTCATATATGAGAATGATGAGTGGGTAGACCATCTCGTCTATGTCAAAACGAAGCACCGTCGATAGAACGACTCCTACTAGATATGGTACGATGAGTTGACGGAAAGGGGGATGAGCATGGCGATTGAACCACTTCGCGTGCGTGTCCAGCAAACAACACGGATGAGTGACATCCCGGAGCCGATCGAACTATCGGCTGACGGCTTATACTATCCATTGAAGACTGGCTTTATTTTAATGTTTGACCAACAACAAGAGGACGGAACGGTCCCGACGACAATCAAGTACACCCCGGAACGATTGGCGCTCATCTGTAAAGGACCGATTGAGATGAACCATTCCTTTATCGAAGGTCGCTTCACGCAAAGCTTATATAAGAATGCCTATATGTCGATGACGATGGCGACGACGACATCACGCCTCGACGTGTCAGAAGAATCGTGTACGTTCGTATATGAATTGTCCATGAATGAAGAAGATGTAGGTATATACGAAGTACATGTCACATGGACATTTGAAGGAGGAGAGGGCGCATGAACTTTACAGAACGCGTAAACAAGATTGAAGAGATGTTGAATGAAGACTGGTTTGAGATGCTTGAAACGAACGAAGAAGAGTATGAAGAGTGGCGAGGTCGCCTCGAAGATCATGCCGAACAAGTCATTACACATTACGACCAGGAGAACGGCGTCGATGTCAATTCAGTCGATAAACTGCTCCAATTGAACGATGAGTTCCCGCTCCTATACGGAGAGGACACCGTTCGCCTGTATATCGCACTCATTGAGGCACGCCCAGAAGACAAAGCGGTCTACGATCGGTACGTCGATTACTTAGCAGCCATCAGCGATGCATCGCACGAACAGTTTTTACATTTCCACACGCTCGTCGAAGCAGGACGGTTGGAGGAAGCGAGACAACTCGCTCCACACATGCCACAACGTCTCGGACTCGAAGAGTAAGTATATCAAAAGTGTCATCTGAACAGGATGGCACTTTTTTTCATGCCTGAAAGGGGGACAAGATTCGAACAGGACGTCCATTTTTATTCGATGATCTGTTCTCTAAGATGAAGGAACAAGGAAATCAATCAGAGAACGCGAATGGAAATGGGTAAAGGGGGAATTGTGGTGTTAAGACTAATCAAAACATCTGTCAAACAAAAAGAACAGATTCTCGCATTTTTACAGGAATGGTACGAACGAGATGAACGAATCGTTCCGACCTCAGTCGACCGTGAAACGACGGACTTCGAGGCATACGTCAACACGTTACGTCAGAAAGAGTTACGTGAGAATATAGAGGAAGGCTGGGTCCCGAGTACGACGTATTGGCTCACGGACGGGGAAGAGCTTTTAGGCGCGGCGAACATTCGTCACGAGTTGAACGAATCACTCTTAAAAATCGGTGGCCATGTCGGATACGGGGTGAAACCGAGCGCGCGTGGGCGAGGACTCGCCACACTTCAACTAAAACTTGCGCTTGAGAAAGTGAAAGAGCTTGGAATCGAGCGTGCACTCATTACGTGTAATCGGACAAACGTCGCTTCCCGTCAAGTCATTTTAAACAACAGGGGTGTCGCGGACACACCATATACGGAAGAAGATGGGACGATCGTCGAACGGTTTTGGATTGACTTGAGAGGATGAAGATGAGATGGCGAACTGGATCATCATCTATTTGGCATTGATTAATTTCTTCGGCATTTATTTGTTTCGGGAAGAGACCGTGCCCTCTAAGAAATGGTTCTCATTCTCGAGCGGAATCGCCATCACGTATTTCTTCATGTATCTTTTGCCCTCCCTGAATAAACGCCAGGACACGCTTCGTGTCGATTGGTTGAACCTGGCCTTGCCGTCAGAGATTTACATCGTCAGTCTCATTGGGTTCACGCTGTTCTACGGTACGATGCGGTTCGTTCGAACCCCTCACTTCCAAGATGAGGCGGTCGATCGGGCCGTTTCGTATTGGCTCCAGGTGACGCTTCTCACGGCGTACATGACATTTTCAGCGTATGTGGTGACGGCCGACTCGGTGACGTTCGTCTCGAGAAGCTTCTATGCGACGGCACTCGGTGTGCACTTCTTGGCGCTCGGGCATGATTTGAACCGCCACTATGGCGAACGCTATATGCGACAGGGACGATATTTGTTGAGCGGTGGGATTTTACTCGGAGGTTTCGTTTCGCGTTGGATTGACTTGGCCCCACACGTCGAAGCACTCTGTTTTGCGTTCGTAGCCGGGGCGATGATTCTCAATATCGTGAAGTTTGAACTGCCGTCCGACCGAAATCTACACTTTCGAACATTCGTTTTGGCCGTGTGCAGTTATGGTGGATTATTGCTCATCTTGAAACATCTTCTAAACTTCTGACGAGAACTTCACAAAAATGAATGACTGTTCATTCATCATTTGATATACTGAATTCAAGATTGAATCCGTTTTCATAAGGGGGAGTTTTGGGGATGTCTACATTTTTAATCGTCAACTGGATTCTATTCTTGCTCGTCCTCGGCTATGGTGTGTATTTATTCGCTACGCTGGTTCATCAGCGCTATACATTCATCAAGCTCGGGAAGAAGGCAGAATGGAGCCAAACGAACAAAGAACGACTCGAACAGGTCATGATCAACGTGTTCGGTCAAAAAAAATTGTTGAAGGATAAGAAGAGTGGCGCAATTCACGTCATGATGTTTTATGGCTTCATCCTCGTCCAATTCGGGGCGATTGATTTTATTTGGAAAGGACTAGCGGTCGGAACACGTTTCCCGCACATCCCGCTCGGTCCGCTCTATCCAATCTTCACGTTCATGCAAGAAATCGTCATGCTCATGATTCTCGTCGCGGTCGTTTGGGGATTCTACCGTCGTTACGTCGAGAAGCTCGTGCGCTTGAAACGAAACTTTTTAGCAGGTCTTGCCCTCATCTTCATCGGCGGGTTGATGGTTTCCGTCTTGTTCGGGAACGGGTTCTACCTCGTCTATAAAGAAGAGCTTCCGATGTGGGGTGAGCCGGTCGCGACACTCATCGGTTCAGCGTTTTCTTGGGTACCTGGGTCGGTCGCTTTCGCATTGTTCGTCGTCTTTTGGTGGATGCACCTTTTGTTCTTGCTCAGTTTCATGGTCTACATCCCACAAGGAAAACACGCGCATTTGATTGCCGGAACACTCAACGTCTGGCTCGGGCGCACGCACAAAGTCGGTCGCTTGGCACCTGTTGATTTTTCAGCGATGGAAGAAGCGGAAGAGTCAGATGAAGAGATTGTGTTTGGGGTCAACAAGATTGAAGACTTTAACCAGAAGCAGCTTGTCGACTTGTACGCTTGTGTTGAGTGTGGACGTTGTACGAATGTGTGTCCGGCAACCGGTACGGGTAAGATGTTGTCGCCGATGGACTTGATCGTCAAACTTCGCGACCATATGAATATGAAAGGTGCAGCGGTCACAAGAAAATCACCTTGGGCACCGGCACTTATGTTCCAAAACACGCAAGGCGCCGAGATTGCAGCTGCGGCGCAAGAAGGTCACATGCTCGTCGCAGACGAGTTGATTGGCAACGTCATCACGGAAGAAGAAATTTGGGCGTGTACGACTTGCCGTAACTGTGAAGACCAATGTCCGGTCATGAACGAGCATGTTGATAAAATCATCGATCTTCGTCGTTACCTCGTTATGATGGAAGGGAAGATGGACCCTGAGGCACAGCGCACGGTCGCAAACATCGAGCGTCAAGGAAACCCGTGGGGGATGAACCGAAAAGAACGCGAGAACTGGCGTAAGGATACAGAACTCGTCATCCCGACAGCGAAAGAGAAGAAAAAAGCAGGCGAAGAATTCGAATATCTCTTCTGGGTCGGTGCGATGGGTTCATACGACAGCCGTAGCCAAAAAGTCGCGCAAAGCTTTGCGAGCGTGTTGAACAAGGCGGGCGTCTCATTCGCTATTCTCGGAAATGAAGAGAAAAACTCAGGAGACACACCACGTCGAATCGGGAACGAGTTGCTCTTCCAAGAACTCGCCGAAGCGAACATCAAATTGTTTGAGAAGTATGGGGTGACGAAAATCGTCACGGTTGACCCACACGCATACAACACATTTAAAAATGAGTATCCAGACTTTGGACTCGATGGTGTGAAAGTGTATCACCATACAGAGTTGCTTGCTGAGTTGCTCGATACAGGTCGGATCCAACCAGATCTTCAAGTGAATGAACGTGTCGTCTATCACGACTCTTGCTACCTCGGTCGTTACAATGGCATTTATGACGCACCGCGATTCGTCCTCGAACGCATACCGGGTGTCGAACTCGTCGAAGCGACACGTAACCGTGAAAACGGTATGTGCTGTGGAGCAGGTGGAGGTCTCATGTGGCAGGAAGAGAAAGTCGGGACACGTGTCAACGTGGCTCGGACGGAACAACTGCTTGAGACGAAACCGACCGTCATCGGTTCGGCGTGTCCGTACTGCTTGACGATGTTGTCTGATGGAACGAAGGCGAAAGAAGTCGATGAGACGGTCGGCACATTTGACGTCGTCGAATTGCTCGATCGCTCGCTGAAAGCCATCGAGATACCAGAACCGGTTGTACAATAATACAGAAAGGCACGGTCCGCGGACCGTGCCTTGTTTGTTTACTGCATCTCAGAGGTCGATAGTAGGGAAGAGGTCAAGTGAGATAACCCTTGTGTCGTCTCGTTGATCGATGAAATGGTCTCAACCATCTGACTAAGGTCTTGTTTGTTTCGTTCGAAGGAAAGGACGTATTGACCCATCTCTTCTTGAACGGTCGAAAAACCAGATTTGACGGCATTCAGTTGACGCATCGCTTCATCATTCGTCTGATGCATTTGTCCCATTTGATCGAGGAGTGCTGCGATATTCGTCTCGTTTTCATGAATGAGTACATTGATTTGACTGCTCAGTTGTTTCGCGTTTTCCGCCAGTGTGCGTACTTCGGTGGCGACGACGGCGAATCCTTTGCCGTGTTCTCCTGCACGAGCTGCTTCAATCGAGGCGTTCAAGGCGAGCAAGTTCGTTTGGTTGGCGATTTGTTCGATGCTCTTAGTCATGCTGACGATTTCTTGAGATCCATTTTTTAAAGCGGTGATGCGATCGAGCGAAGTGTCGACGTAGGTGGCCGACTGTTTGAATTCGACTTCCATCTGTTCGATTTGGCTTCCGTTCGTATGCGTCAACGTCATCAAATGACGGCTCATCTTTTCCGTTTGCTCGGTTTCCGCAAGAACTTGGTGCGCGCGATCACTCGTTTCAGACATCGCTTGTCCCGTTTGCTCCATCGTGGTGGCGACTTCTGAACTGACACGTGAGACGTCGCTTAAAAGCGCGGCACGGGCTTGGTTCGCAGACTCGATTTCATCGAGGCGGGCGTTGACGTATTGTTCGGTGACGATTTGCGCGTCTAAGTTCATTGCGTGCGATAACGCTAAGAGAGATTCTGTCAAAGTAGACGGGTCATGTTGATACGTCTCAACCACTTTTGGGATGAGGAGTGTGTTAAAAGCAGAATATGTCGCGAGGAACCAGACGACAGGAACCGCAAAATGATGATGCGTCTGTCCCATCCGTTTCCGCATCGCCAAGAATTTGTCATCGATGTTCCCGGTCAATAAACTACGGAAATAATCGGCGAATACGTTCTTTAAACGCTCTCTCGTTGATGAGGCGTTAGCGATTCGAACCATTTCGGGTTGAAGCATCAAGTGGTCGAGTACGTTTTCAAGTACTTCATCTAGTACGGACTCCACGAGTGGAGCCATGTCTTGTAGGCGTTTCACTTGAGAGGCCGTATACCCCATATAGTGAGCCCGTCCGTTCAAACTCGAGTCAGCTGGTTTAGCGATTGTCTGGACTTCAGGAAAACCGGTAGTTGCGACGAAGTGATTGGATGTTGTTTTACGAAAAAGTGCCATGTATTTTTCTCCTTCTCTTTTATATCTAAATTAATGTTCTCTTCTATATCGGCAAAAGATTGAAGAAACTGAGAAGTTAATGTGTTGTGGAAAAGGTTCGTAGACGAATGGAACTGGGAAAGGATGATTGAGGAACGGAATATCCAATCTCAATGTAAGGAGTGTGTCCCATGAAAAACATGGTTGTCCTATTGACGATTGTCAGTGCCCTGAGTAGCCAAATTCTGCCGCAAATCTTGTTTTTGTCCATTATGGCAGTCGAAGAAGGAGTCGGACGATTGATTCCATTCCTCATCTTTTACGTATCGAGCATGTCAGGTCTTTTATTGTGGGTGTATGTCATCGGACGACGGGGTTCAAAGGATACATTTCTCATTGCCTTGTCTGTGCTCGTCGTCGGTCTCGTTTGTTTTGTGCTTCCCTTTGACAGCGCCATTGAATGGAGCGCATTCTTGGTCGGCGTTGGCTCGATTGGGGTCGGTACAATTATGACGACCATTCTCTCGCAATTGAACGAGCTGAAGCCTGCAGAAGATTCGGAGTCAAAAGAAGAGGGTGGCAGTTCGTGGCCGTTGGTTCTTATGTTAGTCGGTTGGATTGCGGTGTTCTCGTATGCGTTGACGCAGTCGTACAATCTTGCCATTGCCCTGTTCCTAGTGAGTCTCATTTTGCCGTGGCTGTTCGTGCGAAAGTTACCGCTCCAAAAATCTGCGACATGGCAGTTTGATACCCGTTCCTTTCTCCGTGCTTTTATCGCGGTCACCGTCTTTACGTTGATTAGTCGCTTGCTTAGTCTCTTAGAAGGGGCGCGTGGCTATATCGAAGTGTTTGGCTTAATGATCATTTTGCTCGTCTATGTCGCATGGTTACTGTTGCAAAAGCGGGTTCGTGATTTTATCGGTGCAAGTCGTACCCGGCAGGTTCAATTATTATCGTTTGTGATTGGGTTGTTCGGTGGCTGGACGCTAATCGGAGCCGTCTTTGTCAGTCTTGCTCTGTATTCGTTCCAAGTTCTCATCTTTTATGTGTTCGTTCCATTTTTAGCCGGTGTCATCGGTTGGATCTTATTTAGTCGCATCTTTGATTTTGCGCGCCATCCGTACATCGTCTTGTTCCTATCCTCGCTCTTCTTTTTCGTTGGCTTTATCGAGCCACTTGCCTTCATACCGGTATTGTTTGTCAGTGGTTATACGCAGACGATGTATTCGAGTGTCAGTCATATGTATTTGTTTGACCAGTATGGGGAAAACCAAGAGTTCGCGTCGTTACTGCTACAGCTGTGGAAACGATTTGGCATGGTCGTGGCATATTCATTCTTAATGATTGGATTGCTCGGTTATGGTTTATATGTGGGTCAAACAGTAAATGAAGAATTGTCGTTCCAGATTCCACGCGCGTGGATGTTTGGTGTCTCAGGGTTGACATGGGTATTTAATATCGGATTGATCAGTCTGTACTGGTTCCGTACTAAAACCGAGACATCACACGATTCATAATTTCCTCTAGCTTTTTTATATCGCTTTTGTTTATAATGAGGAGTGATGTTTAACTAGTGACGGAAAAGGAGTGTCCTTTAATGAATAAATCGTTGATTGATTTCGTTTATGAACTTCTCCAAGAAACTGGCGAGCAGCCTGTTTCTTTTGATGAGATTCGCGAAAAAATCAAGCAAAACTATACGTTTGCGAGTGAAGAAGAAGAGCTCGAGAAAATCGCACAACTTTACACCGATTTGAACATCGACGGGTTGTTCGTCAACTTGGGAGCAAACCGTTGGGCGCTTCGCGTATGGTACCCATTCGACAAGTCGGATGAAGATCTCGTCATCGAAGCACGTCAACGTGGTGAGCTTGACGAGTTCGAAGAAGAGTTTGAAGAAGCAGACGAAGGCATCGTCGATATCGAAGATGACTTGGATGTATTCGCAAAAGTAGAAGATTACGATTCATCTGAATTTGACGATGAGGACGAAGAAGAAAAAGTAGAAGGCCTTGACGACTTCAAGGACGATGACTTGGACGACGACCTCGATCTCGAAGACGAGGATGATTTATAAGAGACCGCAAAAAGCCGGGCATCGCGCCCGGCTAGGCGTGTCTCTTTTTCTTTTTTAGTCGTTTTCATCGACTTGAAAAAAAGAAAAAAATAATATCTTGACGACTGTATCGTCTCTGGCGTAAATTAGTCATGGGCTAGTTTAGCACGTAACGATGCAGCAAAAGTGTCCTCCATTCACGGGGGCACTTTTGCTTTTTTTGTTTTTTCGTTTCCCGATGGTTGGTATTCAAGAGAGGAGAAAGAAACATGACAAAGTACATTTTCGTAACAGGCGGGGTAGTATCTTCGCTCGGTAAAGGGATTACGGCAGCTTCACTCGCGCGTCTACTCAAAAATCGAGGACTCAACGTCACGATTCAGAAGTTTGACCCATACATCAACATTGACCCAGGTACGATGAGCCCGTATCAACACGGAGAAGTATTCGTCACAGATGATGGTGCTGAGACTGACCTTGACCTCGGACACTATGAGCGTTTCATCGACATCAACTTGTCGCAAAACGCGAACGTCACATCAGGGCGCATTTATTCGACTGTCTTGAAGAAAGAGCGTCGTGGAGACTATAACGGTGGAACGGTTCAGGTCATTCCGCATATCACGAACGAAATCAAAGACCGTGTCTTCCGTGCAGGGCGCGAGACGAACGCCGATGTCGTCATCACTGAGATTGGTGGAACAGTCGGGGATATCGAATCCCTCCCGTTCATCGAAGCGATTCGCCAAGTGAAGAATGACATCGGGAAAGAGAACGTCATGTACGTCCACTGTACACTCGTTCCTTACCTTCGTGCCGCAGGTGAAATGAAGACAAAACCGACACAGCACAGTGTCAAAGAGCTTCGCAGCTACGGGATTCAACCGGACATCATCGTCCTTCGTACCGAGCATGACATCCCAGAAGACATGCGCGAGAAAATCGCACTCTTCTGTGATACACGCAAAGAGGCGGTCATCGAGGCGCAAGACGCATCGACACTTTATGAAGTACCACTCAACCTTCAAAAACAAGGAATGGACCAACTCGTCAACGACTACTTCGGTTTCAATTCACCGGCTGCTGACATGACGGCGTGGAAAGAACTCGTCCACACGGTCACACACCTTGAGAAGAAAGTGAAAATCGCACTCGTCGGGAAATATGTCGAATTGCGTGATGCGTATATCTCGGTTGCGGAAGCACTTAAACATGCGGGTTATGCGTTCAATGCGGATATCGACATCGACTGGATCAACGCGGAAGACGTGACGGCTGAAAACGTCTCGGACATCCTCGGTGATGCGGACGGAATCCTCGTCCCAGGTGGATTCGGTGAGCGTGGAATCGAAGGGAAGATTGAAGCGACACGTTTCGCTCGTGAAAACAACGTCCCATTCTTCGGGATCTGTCTCGGGATGCAACTCGCGACGGTCGAGTTTGCCCGTAACGTCTTGAAGTTGGACGGCGCGCACACGGCTGAAATCGATCCATCGACTCCGTATCCGATCATCGACCTTCTTCCAGAACAAAAGGACATCGAAGACCTTGGGGGTACACTCCGTCTCGGACTCTACCCATGTAAACTTGAAAAAGGGACGAAAGCACATGCGGCTTACGATCAAGAGCTCGTGTACGAGCGCCATCGTCACCGCTATGAGTTCAACAACGAATATCGTGAAGCGTTCGAAGCAGAAGGCTTCAAGTTCTCAGGTACGAGCCCAGACGGTCGTCTTGTGGAAATCATTGAGATTCCAGAACACAAGTGGTTCGTGGCATCACAGTTCCACCCTGAGCTCATCTCACGTCCAGAACGTCCACAACGTCTATTCCATGACTTCATCCAAGCGTCACTTGGAGAATAATGAATTGAAAGCCACGACCCATTACGGGTTGTGGCTTTTTTCTACGCCAAAAGCATGAGAGGGAAGGTGCCTTTGGCATGATACATCACCTTCACTTTGTGGGTACACTAGAAGTAGAACGGGGAGAGGGCGATGGCTTATGAAAGAACGACATTCGATTTATCTAGGGTATGGGCTGGGGCTTGTCGCGCTCAGTCTGTTGCCGTTCGTCGTCTTGCCTTCCCTCTTATTGCCGTACCAACTTGGATGGACAGGCGTTGTCTTACTCGCGCTCTCAGTCGGGCTCCTTCGGTCGATTCGCGACGGCTCAAACATGATCTTGAAGCAGATGTGGAAAATCACGTTCTCGCTCTTTTTAATCTTTGTGTTTGTCTATTACGTATCGTTCGGACTCGTCCTCTATGATACGTATGGGTTAGATCGTCTATTAGAACAGTATGAACGACAGGCGGTATGGGTATTCGCAGCATTCAGTTTTTTACAACCGATTGCGTTACCCGTCCCGGAAGCGGTCAGTGTGCCGATCGGGAGCGTCGCACTCGGACCGTTTCGTGCCGCTTTAGTCGGGAGTGTGTCGACCACGCTTGGCATCTTTGTCATGTATGGTCTGGCCCGATTCGGCCGTGAGCGAATCATTCGTTGGGTCGATGAGGAGAAGTTAAAGACATATGACCGATATGTCGAAAAGTATGGTCTTGGCATCTTGCTCGTCTTGTTCATTATTCCGATTTTACCGGATGAGGTCATCTGTCTGGCCGCAGGGTTTAGTCGCGTTCCGTTCCCGCGCTTTGCGGGTATTGCGTTCGGCGCAAAAATCGTCACGTCGTTCGGACTCGCTTATTCTGTCTCGATTGGGCAATTGTTTATGACGGGCTCGAGTCCGATTGCCATCGTCTCTGTCATGGCAAGTTTAATCGTGTTGATTCTCGCGTTCATTTGGCGCAAACGGAAAAAAGGAGATTCAAACGGTACGCAAGAATAAGGTAAGGACGCTATATAGAAAGGAAGACAAGATGCGACAAGATCAAGAAGTGGTCATTCGACCAATTGAAGAAAAAGACTTATCACGACTATGGGAATTGATTTATCGAGAGGCGACACCGGAATGGAAACAATGGGATGCGCCTTACTTTGAACACAAAGCGATGTCTTATGAGGAATTTCAGCAAATCGAACGGTCGTTTATCCAGAAAGAAGACATGTGGGTCATTGAAGTGGATGGAACGGTATATGGGACCGTTTCTTACTATTTTGAAGATGCCGGACGAGAGTGGCTCGAGATGGGCATCATCTTGCATCAGCCCGACCGTTGGAATCGAGGAGTCGGGACGCGTGCCCTTCGCTTATGGAGCGAGCATTTATTTGAGACGTTACCTGTCGTCCGTGTCGGCTTGACGACGTGGTCAGGGAATGAGCGGATGATGCGAGTCGCTGAAAAAGTGGGGCTGCAGCTCGAAGGTCGAATCCGTCAAGTGCGTGTCGTGAACGGGAAGCGCTATGATTCGATTCGGATGGGCATGTTACGAGAAGAGTGGAAAGCATAAAAAAGCACCGCGGATGAAACAATCCGCGGTGTGTTGTGTTACTTCACTTTTTGATCTTTAATCGGGAACCAACCGGCACGAGTCGTAATCGCATTCCAGAGTGGGGCTGGCACGGCGAGTTCGGCTTGTTTATCCAAGTCGAGTTCTGTCTCGATTTCGTCTTCGCGGTCTGTTTTCACTTTCTCGAGCCATTCTGGGTCGATGATGAGTTCGCGACCGAGCGCGGCGAGGTCGACAACGTCGAGTGCATCTTCCACTTGCCCAGGACGTTGGAGCTGTCCGACCCCGATGAGTGGGATAGCGCCGTTGATCCGTTTGGCAATCCGATCGATGGAACGCTCTGTGACGTTTTCGTCACGCATCGAAGCTGTGTTGAAGTTCCAAAGAGAAGCGTGAATATAATCGACGCCTTCTTCTAAAATCATATCAAGCAGGACATCTGTGTCATCAAGTGTGATCCCTGGCTCTTCAATCTCTTCTGGTGAGAAGCGATAACCGATTAAGAAGTCTTCTGCATCTGCTGCGGCTTCTTTGACACGGCGAATGACTTCGCGTGGGAACGTCAAACGACCATGGACATCACCGCCGAAGCGATCTTCACGGCGATTCGAGTGTGGTGAGAAGAATTGTTGAATCAAGTATGTGTTCGCTCCGTGAATCTCGACTCCGTCAAACCCGGCTTCGATAGCGCGACGAGTCGCTTCACCGAACGCATCGATGATGGCTTCGACTTCTGACGTCTCGAGCGCACGTGGTGTGACGGCGCCTTCACGAACAGGTGCGACCGCACTTGCGCTCACTGGTTGTTCGTTCGGGACGAGTTCAGGTGGCGACATACGTCCTGCGTGGAAAATTTGAAGAATGGCTTTTGCGCCTTCTGCTTTTAAACTTTCCGCCAATTGACGAAGACCTGTGATGAATTTGTCATCATTGACCCCGAATGCGTTCGGGAATCCTTTCCCGTCTTCTGTCACGTACGCGCAAGCCGTGATGGCGAGCCCGACGTTTTGTGCACGTTTCCGATAATATGCGAGCTCGTGCTCAGATACTTCGCCCGTTGGTTCTGATGAGTAGTGCGTCATCGGCGCCAATACAAGGCGGTTCGGTACTTCAACGCCATTTTTAAACTGAAAAGGTTGTAACATACGTTTCATCTGAAATCCTCCTTCAACATGATACCTTGAAGTCTAAGCTTCTCGATTGCAAAATGCGAGTCGGATGCTTGTGAAACGACACATTGCAGATTGATCAAGCGTAAGAGATGATTGAACTCAAAAGAATAGGGTATAATACAGGAGAAAAGTTGATATTCGGTTCGAGACAATAGAGAGACCACAACAGAAGGGGGAAGCCTTGTTTTTGTTGTGGTCTCTTTTTCTATCCATTGAACCGTACTTACTATAGGAGGGAATAAGATGGAAATCAGAAATTTCTCAGCAAAAGAACGAGCGAAACGATATGAACAACTGACAAGTGAACGTCATGACGTTCTTGTTGTCGGTGGAGGGATTACGGGAGCGGGGATTGCGCTTGATGCGTCGTCGCGTGGGATGAAGACAGCCGTTCTTGAGATGCAAGACTTTGCAGCAGGGACGTCAAGCCGTTCGACGAAACTTGTTCACGGGGGACTCCGCTATTTGAAACAATTCGAAGTGGCGCTCGTCGCAGAAGTCGGGAAAGAGCGGGCCATCGTATATGAGAATGGTCCACACGTCACGACGCCGGAGCAAATGCTCTTACCGATGCACAAGGGAGGCACGTTCGGTCCATTCTCGACATCAATCGGACTCATGGTGTATGACTTCCTCGCAGGTGTAAAACGTGCAGAGCGTCGCATGATGCTCAAACCAGATGAAGTCATCAAAAAGGCACCACTCGTGAAAAAAGACGACTTGGTCGGAGGCGGCTATTACGTCGAGTACCGGACAGATGATGCACGATTGACGATTGAAGTGGCGAAAGAAGCAGCGAATCATGGTGCGCTTCTAATGAACTATGCGAAAGTGACAGGATTGATTTACGAAAACGGCAAAGTGGCCGGTGTACACGTCGAAGATCAGATTGACGGGTCGACGTATGACGTATATGCGAAGAAAATCATCAATGCGACCGGTCCATGGGTCGACGAGTTACGAGAAGAAGATAACTCGAAAAAAGGGAAGCAGCTTCGTCTGACAAAAGGGATTCACTTGGTCATCGACCAGTCGAAATTCCCACTCAAACAAGCGATCTATTTCGATACACCAGACGGACGCATGGTCTTTGCGATTCCACGTGGCAATAAAGCATACGTCGGAACGACGGATACGTTCTTCGATAAAAACAAAGCGCATCCACGCATGACGACGGAAGACCGCGATTATATTTTAGAAGCCATTCACTATATGTTCCCAGACGTCAATGTCACAGCGGATGACGTAGAGTCGAGCTGGGCAGGTATTCGTCCGTTGATTTATGAAGAAGGAAAAGACCCTTCTGAAATTTCACGTAAGGACGAAATCTGGCAGTCGGACAGCGGCTTGATCACGATTGCCGGCGGTAAATTGACTGGGTATCGGAAGATGTCGGAAACGGTCGTCGACCTCGTCGCGAAACTGTTGAAAGAAGAAGACGGTGTCGTCTACTTGGCAAGCCGGACGAAGCATATGCCGATGTCAGGTGGTCATGTCGGTGGATCGAAAGGCTTCAAAGATTTCCTTGAGAAGAAAACGAAAGAACTTCAAAATCATGGTTTAGACGCAAATCATGCAGAAGAACTTGTCCGTTTATACGGATCGAATATCGACCGCGTCATCGAACGGATGGATGCGAACGCATATGACCTTCCTGAAATCGTCTATGCGCAGTTGGTGTACGGCATCGAGGAAGAATCGGTCGTTCGTGCCATCGACTTCTTGATTCGCCGCACGGGAGCGATGTTCTTTGACATCGACTTCGTCCGTCAATACAAAGACGGCGTCCTTCGCTGCATGGCCGATGTCTTCAAATGGTCAGATGAGCGTTTGAAAGAGGAACGTGAAGAAGTCGAGAAAGAAATTGAAATCGCAGTTGTTCCAGTGGCTGTCGAATCATAAGATACAATGCGTCATACGAGAGGTTCATTCTGAACAGGATGAACCTCTTTTTGTGGAATGGTTTCATGACTTCGGAATAACGGTATATCTCATAAGTAGTGACTCTTATGTTGAAGGAGAACTGTTTATGAAGAGAAATTTTATCGCCGTCTTGTTGATTGGCGTTTTAATAGTAGTAGGCTGGCGCTATGTCGACGTAGATCGTCTATTGGCGGATGTGTATTATGTCAAAGTCCCGAATGCGGAAGTGGCGACACAGACGTCGAACGGGTATCGATATGACCTCATCGGATACGATGAAGATGGGAAGAAGCGACCGCTCGCCATTACAACGACTACCCTCCTGGCCGAAGGAGACTTTCTAAAAGTTTTTGTGAAAGAAGAATCTCCCGAAGTGACCGATTATGAACGGGTCAATGCGTTGGAAGTGCCAGAACAGTTGAAAGAAGAGCAGGAAGAGGACAGTTCCGAGACGCCGTTCCCTTGATTTCAAAAGATAGGCATCGCGAAAAAGAGATGAGTTTGGTATGGTTAAATTGTTTGATTATGGAAAATGATGAATGAAAGAAGGGACATGCATGTCACGGATGTTGATTGCAGACGACCAGGATGGAATTCGTACGATGCTCGCACAAGTGTTCACGAACATGGGTGTTGACGTGGACACGGCGCAAGACGGCATCAAAGCCTGGGAGTTTTTAGAGAAAGAACGATACGACTTAGTACTTCTCGATATGAACATGCCGCGTATGTTCGGTCATGAAGTATTGCGTCGGATGAGAGAACAAGAACTAGAGACACCTGTCATGATCATGACGGCGTTCGGAGAAGAAACGGTGATTGACGAGGTGCGTCGTCTCGGAATTGCTGCGCAATTTGAAAAGCCATTTGATATATACGGAATGATTGAAAAAGTGAAGGAAGTCTTGGAAATTTGACGTTTCGTCACCAAGATGACATATGTAAACGCTTGCGCTAAGCCATTTCTATGCCCGAATAGCATAGGCACATGTTTTACGGTGTGTTATAATGGGAACGAATTGCACGGGGGAACTTTTCCCAAACGTGTATAATAGCGAACAGACAGGAGGATGTCATTATGCCATTAGTATCAATGACAGAAATGCTTAACAAAGCATTCGAAGGCAAGTATGCAGTAGGCCAATTCAACATCAACAACCTCGAGTGGACGCAAGCGATTCTTCGCGCTGCGGAAGACGAGAAATCACCAGTAATCCTCGGTGTATCAGAAGGTGCAGCGAAGTACATGGGTGGCTTCACAACAGTTGTCAAAATGGTTGAAGGTCTCATGCACGACTACAACATCACTGTTCCAGTTGCAATCCACCTTGACCACGGTTCTTCATTCGACAAGTGTAAAGCAGCGATCGACGCTGGATTCACATCAGTCATGATCGACGGTTCACACCACCCGATCGACGAAAACGTTGAAATGACGAAACAAGTTGTCGAGTACGCGCACGCTAAAGGCGCTTCTGTTGAGGCAGAAGTCGGTACAGTTGGCGGCGAAGAAGACGGCGTCATCGGTGGCGTACAATACGCTGACCTCGAAGAGTGTGTACGTGTTGTTAAAGAAGCGAAAGTGGATGCACTCGCTGCAGCACTCGGTTCTGTACACGGACCATACCAAGGTGAGCCGAAGCTTGGCTTCAAAGAGATGGAAGAAATCGCGAAAGCGACACAAACTCCACTCGTTCTTCACGGCGGATCAGGTATTCCTGAGCACCAAGTTAAAAAAGCAATCGAGCTCGGACACAGCAAAATCAACGTCAACACAGAGTGCCAACAAGAGTGGACTCGTGCGGTACGTGAGAAGCTTGACGCTGACTCGAAAGTATATGACCCACGTAAAGTTATCGGACCTGGGATCGAAGCGATCTACAACGTCGTAACTGGCAAAATGCGTGAGTTTGGTTCTAGCAACCAAGCATAATCCTGTTTGATCAAGTCGGTTCTCTATGAGGACCGACTTTTTGTATATTTCGGCTTTCATCAGGCTCGGAATCTGACAAAGGGTGTAGTAATTCACCTGTTCTTTCCTCATAATAGAGATTGTAAGCGATCACAAATGAAGGAGGAGACACATATGCGTTTTTTCATTGACACAGCAAATGTGCAAGACATTAAACAAGCTCACCAAATGGGCGTCATCGGAGGCGTGACGACGAATCCATCGCTCGTCGCCAAAGAAGGTGTCGACTTCCATACAAGACTTCGTGAAATCTGTGAGATCGTCGGGGATCTCTCGGTCAGTGCGGAAGTTATTGCACTCGATGCAAAGGGTATGGTGGAAGAAGGAAAGGAACTTGCTGCCATCGCGCCGAATATTACGGTAAAGGTACCGATGACACCAGCGGGGATGGAAGCGGTGAAACAGTTCAAAGAGCTCGGGATCAAAACGAACGTGACGCTCATCTTTAACGCGAACCAAGCGTTACTTGCGGCACGTGCCGGCGCTTCGTATGTTTCTCCATTCATCGGACGTTTGGATGACATCGGTCAAGATGGACTCGATCTCATCGAGACGATTGCCAACATTTTTGCGATTCATGGCATCGAGACAGAAATCATTGCGGCATCTGTACGTCACCCGGTTCATGCGACGAAAGCCGCACTCCTTGGGGCTGATATTGCGACAGTCCCTTACAAAGTCATCGAACAGATGATGAAACATCCGCTCACAGACAAAGGCATTGAGCAGTTTTTAGCGGATTGGAACAACGCTCAATCCAAATAAGTCCGTCGTAGAAAGGTTTTGATCAGCGTGGAAATTCTCCATATCGTTGGGCAGCAAAAATTAGAAGGAACCGTCGAGATTAGCGGGGCGAAACAAAGCGCCCTCCCTTGCCTTGTGGCTGCACTTCTCACAGAAGAGTCGGTGACAATTGAAAATGTCCCGATGATTGAAGATGTAGAAGTGATGGTCAACTTGTTAAGAGAGCTAGGAGTTCGAGTGGAGCGTGAGGGAGAACGGATGACCATTCATTCGAATGAAGCCGTCGCCATGCCTCTTCTTGGTTCCGAGACGCGGAAAGTTCGTGCCGCTGTCTATTTACTCGGTGTCTTCGCCGCTCGATTCGGAAAAGGAGCGGTCGGGCTACCTGGGGGATATGCGATTGGTCCACGACCGATTGACTTACATTTGAAAGCGTTAGAACGTCTCGGAATTCATGTCGAGAATGAATCCGGTCTCTATCATGTCCGGGTCGAAGAACTCGTCGGGAATCGAATTTACTTGGACTTGCGGTCGTTCGGGGCAACCGTGAGTGCGATGCTCGCGGCGGTTTTAGCGAAAGGGACGACGGTCATCGAGAATGCGGCCTGTGACCCTGAAGTCGTCGACGTGGCAACGATGCTCACATCGATGGGAGCACACGTGAGTGGAGCGGGTACCGATGAGATTCGCATCAAAGGCGTCGAACGTTTGCACGGATGTACACACACATTGATTCCTGATCGCCTCGAGGCCGGCACGTTCATGATGTTCGGAGCGGTATCGGGTAGCGTGACCGTACAACCGGTCATTCCGACACACCTTGAAGGTGTCATTCAAAAACTGTTGGATTTTGGTGCGGAGGTAGAGGTCGGTGAGGAGTCGGTCACTGTGACTGCTAAGAAATTCGTGCCGACAGACATTCGTGTGTTCCATTACTCGGGATATCCGAGTGATTTGCAGCCAATCATGTCAGCGGCTTTATTGAAGGCGGACGGGACGAGCATTGTCACAGACAAATTGTACTCCCAACGATTCCGACATATCGCCGAGATGCGTCGGATGAACGCACAGATTACACTAGAAGATGCTTCGGCGGTCATTCGCGGAGGGAATCAACTCGCAAACGCAGAGATGGAATGTACAGACGCAAGAAGTGCAGCGGCGCTTGTTTTATCGGCACTTCAGGCGTCTGGAGAATCGACGTTACTTCATGCAGAACGATTGAATGATTCATATGTCGACTTTGTCGGCAAATTAAAACAGCTCGGTGCGCTCGTTTGGGTGGAAGATCACGCCGAGGTATAAAGGGGAGATTTCGGGTGGAACGAAGTTTATCGATGGAACTGGTCCGGGTCACAGAAGCGGCGGCACTTGCTTCAGCCCGTTGGATGGGTCGCGGTTTAAAGGTCGAGGCAGATGATGCAGCGACTACGGCGATGCGAGATGTCTTTGATACGATTCCGATGAAGGGGATTGTTGTCATCGGGGAAGGTGAAATGGACGAGGCCCCGATGCTCTATATCGGGGAGAAGGTCGGGAACGGTTATGGCTCGCGTCTTGATGTCGCGGTCGACCCGTTAGAAGGAACGAACATCGTAGCGACGGGGACGTGGGGAGCGCTCGCCGTTCTCGCTGTCGCCGATGCGGGAGACCTTCTTCACGCACCGGATATGTACATGGAAAAAATTGCGGTCGGACCGGAAGCTGCGGGTCTCGTCAGTCTCGACAACTCGATTGAAGAGAATATCGAAATCGTGGCGAAAGCCAAGAAGAAAAACGTGGAAGACGTCGTCGTGACCATCTTACATCGGGACCGACATGAGGAAATCATTCAGCGGGTCCGGGCGACTGGAGCTCGAATCAAGTTGATTCCAGACGGGGATGTCGCGGCAGCCATTAACACGGCCTTCCCAAAAACGGGTGTCGACTTACTACTCGGTTCAGGTGGGGCACCGGAAGGCGTCATCGCCGCGGTCGCAATGAAGTGTCTAGGGGGAGACTTCCAAGGACGCTTGCTCCCGGAAGACGAGGCACAAAAACAGCGTTGCCATGACATGGGGATCGAAGACACGGATCGAATCCTTTTACTCAATGACTTGGTGAAAGGTGAAGATTGTATCTTTGCGGCGACAGGTGTCACGGACGGTGAATTGTTACGTGGTGTCCAATTCACGTCCCAAGGCGGGCAGACGCATTCCGTTGTCATGCGTGCAAAATCTGGTACCGTACGCTTCGTAGAAGGGAACCACTCTCTTACGAAAAAACCGAAAATGGTCATGAAACCTGAATAACATGGAGTCGCGGATGTGTAAACGTCCGCGGCTTTTTTGTGATGAAAGATTGAGAAAACGGGAATGGATAGTCAGGAGGTGAGTGTGATGATTGAAGTGGAAGGACTCGTGAAGACCTTTAAAGATGTTCCGGCGGTGAACGATGTTTCTTTCTCCGTGAAAGAAGGGGAAATCTTTGCGTTTTTAGGACCGAACGGTGCCGGTAAATCGACGACGGTGCAAATGTTGACGACGCTCGTCCGTCCGACGTCTGGGGTGGCGCGGGTGAACGGATTCGATGTCGTCAAACAAGAAAAAGACGTCCGCCTGTCCATCGGGGTCGCACTACAGGAAACCGGGATCGATAAAGTACTGACGGGTCGTGAACTGCTCGTCTTACAAGGACGTTTATTTAAGATGTCGAACGAGGAGGCGCGTCGCCGCGCAGATGAATTGTTAGAAGTCGTTTCTCTGACAGATGCCGCGGATCGACGGAGTGGTACGTATTCAGGAGGGATGCGGCGACGTCTCGATTTGGCCCTCACGCTCGTCCATCGTCCAACCGTATTGTTTTTAGATGAGCCGACGACGGGTCTCGACCCGGTGAGTCGGATTGAGATATGGAATGAAGTACGGCGACTGAATCAAGAATTTGGGACAACGATCTTTTTGACGACCCAGTACTTAGAAGAGGCGGATGAATTGGCTGACCGGATTGCCATCATCCATCATGGGAAAATCGTCAGTGAGGGAACGGCTGAGGAACTGAAACAACTAGTCGGCGGTGAGACGATTGCAATGGACTTCTCAAATGAAGCGGATGCGATGACCGCGGCAACGCTCTTCCAGACGACGGCGAACGGGAATCACGTTTCGTTCGAACTACGCGATGTGACGTTGACCGAAATTGTTCGAGCGTTAGATGAACGGGGACTACAACCCGAACGATTGACCGTGAAACAACCGTCGCTTGATGACGTCTTCTTACAAGTGACAGGTGAATCTTATGAAGGGGGCGAGATTCGTGTGGACTGAGACATGGTTATTCACGAAACGGAGCTTAGTGACGACAATCCGCAATCCATTTTCGTTTATCCCGAACTTGATCATCTCTGTATTCTTTTTACTCGTGTACACGAGCGGTCTATCTAGTGTGGCCTCGCTTCCTCAATTTGAAGGGAGCGACTACTTGAACTTCATCTTGCCGGTATCGATTGTCTCAGGTGCCGTCGGCGGGGCAGGAGGAACAGGACAAGCCCTTGTTCGCGATATCGAGAGCGGTTATTTCGCGAGATTACTATTGACTCCGGCGACCCGGACTGCGATTGTGCTCGGACCGATGATTGCCGGAATGTTGCAGCTGCTTGTCCAAACACTGCTCATCTTTGCGGTCGCTTTTCTACTCGGTCTCACGATTCCTGTCGGAGCGGTCGGTTTCTTCTTCACGGTATTACTTGCTATTGGATTCGGTCTTGGCTTTGCGGGTTATTCTGTAGGTGTTGCGTTAAAAACCCGGAATGCGCAAGCCGCACAGGCGGGTACGCTTTTGTTCTTCCCACTGATTTTCTTATCGACGACGTTCGTCCCGAAAGAATTGATTGAGGCGGAATGGTTGAAAGTAGCGGCGACGTTCAATCCGACGACGTATATTTTTGAAGGGATGCGGGCGGTTCTGACGCAACCAGAGATTGACTGGGGCGCTTTATCGGCAGGACTCGCGGTCGCGGGTACGATGAGTGTACTCATGATTGTGTTTGCGGCGACGAACGCGAGAGGTGCGCTCAAGCAAAAATAAAAAACGACTCGGTTCCAATGAACCGAGTCGTGATGTTTTATTATTTCTTAAAGGTATGATCCAGCGCCAACGTAACGTGGTGCCCAGTATCCAGAAGTGAAGCTCGCGTATTTCACGCCGCCTGTTTCTGAGTTGATCATTTGTGTTTTGCTAAGTGCCATCCCGACGTGTTGAATCGTTCCGCCCGAATGTGAGAAGAAGACGAGGTCTCCTGCTTGAATCGATGACTTCGAGATTTTCTTCGCGCTTGAGTATTGCTGACGTGAAGAACGTGGGAGTGTTTTGCCGATTGCTTTTTTGTAAACATGTCCAGTGTAACCTGAGCAGTCAAATCCAGCAGTCGTTGTTCCACCGTAACGGTAAGGTGTACCGAGATACTTTTTCGACTCAGCAACGAGTTTTGCACGCTTGCTTGAAGATGACGTTGAAACTGTCGTTGATGTTGAAGTAGACGTTCTAGGTTTCAAGTACGTGTACGTTGAAGATGCTGAAATGTAACGGTGAGTACCTTTGTAGTTGATCTTATAGAACGAACCGGATTTACCAAGGTATGTATAGCGTTGACCTTTATCCATCTTCGCGACAACTTTCGATGACGTAAGTGACGGGGCAGTACGGATGTTCAAGCCGTTTACTTTCGAGTAAGCAAACGTTCCGGTAGCGGCTTCTGCTTGTTCACCTGTTGAGAACATGAGACCCGAGAAAGCAACAGTGGCAGCGACGACGATAGATGCAATACGCTTTAACATTGTATAAATCCCTCCGTTTTTTAATGTGTACGTTTCTATATGACAAAATCGAGTAATATTTTTATAGTAGAGCACAAGTGGCGGATAATACCCGGTTTCCTGTGCAAATAAACTATATCATGCGCAAGACCGATAGCATTTTTCAATCACAAGTCAAAAAAGCGTTTTCTTGTAACAAAAATGAAACAATATGTGGATATAGTACTTATTTTGTTACAAAATCTTCTTTTACTGTGTAAGGATTTGTACAAGAGGGAAACGGTTGAGCAAAAGGTGATTTTTGCACGGTGACGACACGACAAAAATGTGGTTAGATGATGGCAGAACAAAAATAACGAAGTTGAATACTTCTTGTAATGAAATGTAGAAAGATAGGTGACTTGAATGAGTCAACAGACAGAACCGACAAAAAATTACACGCTTCGTGAACTCGAAACGAAGACGTTAAAAGAACTATATGAGATCGCCAAAGAAGTCAAAGTTCCAAACTTCCGAGAAGCGCGGAAACGTGAGCTCATGTTTCGGATTTTGAAATCACAGGCCGAATCAAAAGATTTGTATTTCCTCGAAGGTATTCTAGAAATCATTCCACCGAATCCTCAGTCACAAAATGACGGCGGGTTTGGCTTCCTCCGACCAATCAACTACTCTCAATCTTCCGAAGACATCTACATCGCTGCTTCACAAATTCGCCGTTTCAACCTTCGAAACGGAGACCTCGTGACGGGGAAAGTCCGCAAACCGAAAGAGAACGAACGGTTCCAAGGGTTGTTGAGTGTAGAAGCAGTCAACGGTGAATCGACAGACTCGACGCGTTCACGTGATTACTTCCCGGCACTCACGCCGATTTATCCGGAACAACAGATGGTGCTCGAAACAGAACCGAAACACCTCTCGGTACGCGTTATGGACATGATTGCACCTGTCGGGTTCGGTCAACGTGGATTGATTGTTGCGCCACCGAAAGCAGGGAAAACGTCACTCTTGAAAGAGATTGCGAACTCGATTACGACGAACCATCCGAACGTCGAATTGATCATTCTGTTGATTGATGAACGACCAGAGGAAGTGACCGACATCCAACGTTCTGTACCGGATGCAGATGTGGCATTCTCGACGTTTGATGAGACACCGGAAAACCATGCGCGTATCTCAGAACTCGTCCTCGAACGAGCGATGCGTCTCGTCGAACATAAGAAAGACGTGGTCATCTTACTCGACTCGATCACACGATTGACGCGTGCGTATAACCTATCTGTCCCACCGAGCGGGCGGACACTCTCTGGGGGGATCGACCCGGCAGCGTTCCACAAACCGAAAAAATTCTTCGGGGCGGCGCGCAATATCGAAGACGGGGGTAGCTTGACGATTCTTGCGACCGCACTCGTCGATACGGGTTCACGGATGGACGATGTCATTTATGAGGAATTCAAAGGAACGGGTAATATGGAACTTCATCTTGACCGGAAGCTAGCAGAACGTCGCATCTTCCCGGCGATTGATATCCGCCGTTCGGGTACGCGGAAAGAGGAGCTCTTACTCGGCAAGGGTGAACTCGATTCGCTATGGACGATTCGTCGTACGATGAACGAGTCTCCAGACTTCGTCGAACACTTCTTACGCCGTGTTCGTGAGACGAAAACGAACCTCGACTTTTTCGCTGCGCTCGAGGCAGATAAGAAAAAAAGACGACCAGTGAAAAAAACGAAAACAGACTTGTAAATCCTATAGTAGGGTGATATTATATTCTAGTGAACTTTCTCTAGGTTGAAAGAATACTTAGGGCCGAAGGAGTTGAAAAGCAATGAAACAAGGAATCCACCCAGAATACCGTAAAGTCGTATTCATGGACTCGACGACAGAATTCAAATTCATCACTGGTTCAACTCGTTACTCTAACGAGACAATCACGATGGAAGATGGAAACGAGTACCCACTCATCCGTGTCGATGTATCTTCTGATTCGCACCCGTTCTACACAGGTCGCCAGAAATTCGCATCTGCAGATGGTCGTATCGAGCGCTTCAACAAGAAATACCAACGTTAATCGTAAAGTTGTATGCTCACCGCCTAGGGATTGCCCTTGGCGGTTTTTTGTTACATCGACGCGGGTAAAGAGACAAAAGACTGTCGTTAGGGGGCCGTTATGGAACTTATACTCATCAGTATCAGCTTGTTGATTGGGGTCGGCATCATGTCACAATGGCTGGCATGGCGTTATCAAATTCCGGCAATCATCATTATGACGCTTGCCGGGGTGTTGGCAGGTCCAATCCTCGGGCTGTTTGACCCGCGTGAATTATTAGGGGATTTATATAGTCCGATCATCTCGTTTGCGGTCGCCATTATCTTATTTGAAGGAAGTCTCGGACTTCACTTCAGCGAAATCAATCAGTTCAGACGGTCAATCGTCCGAATCGTCACGGTCGGAGTCGCACTGGCGTTTGTCGGGATGTCGCTACTCATCCAATACGTCGGTGGGTTGCATTGGGTCGTCGCATGGACGATGGGAGCACTCTTTGTCGTGACTGGTCCAACCGTCGTCATCCCATTATTACGACAGGCACATTTGAAAGATCGTGTCGGGGCAATTTTGAAATGGGAAGGGATTATCGTCGATCCGGTCGGGGCGTTGCTCGGACTCTTTGTCGTACGACTCGGCTATATCGTATATGAAGGAATGGATTTATGGATGCAACTCCTGTTTGCGGGTGCCTGTATCATCGGGATCGGTCTCGGATATTTGTTTGGGCATCTCCTCATGGGATGGTTTGTCGCAGAGAAAGTGCCCCGTTACCTTCGGGCTTCGGTAACATTGACGGCCGTCCTCATCTTGTTCTCACTCAGTGAGCTCATGATGCATGAAGTCGGTCTTCTCGCCGTGACGGCGATGGGGATGACGATGGCCAATACGAAACATCGAGATGAAGAAATCATCGAAGAGTTGCAATCCTTTAAAGAAGATATTTCAATCTTGCTCATTTCGTCTGTCTTCATCTTATTGACGGCGTCGCTTTCTCGAGCAGAGCTCTTGAATATCTTCCAATGGCCGCTCCTCTTGACGATTGCGGGTATTTTGTTCTTGGTTCGCCCAGTAGCGATTTACTTGTCGACCGTCGGTGGAGGATTGCCGTTAGCGGAGCGAGGGTTCATCGGGTGGATTGCGCCGCGTGGGATTGTCGCGATGACGGTCGCCGGTTTCTTTGCTGAAGAAGTGGCGCATCTCGGGATTGACGATGCGAAGCAAATGTTACCGCTCACGCTCGGTCTCGTCTTCATTTCCGTGACATTACACGGTCTCACAATCCGACCGCTCGCACGTAAATTGAAATTAATTGATGTGCAAAAAGAGGCGAAAGCCGACGAGTAAAGGTCGGATTCACTTCTAACAGAAATTGAGAGAAGTCAACCCTTTTCCTCAACTCGAAAGATAGGTATAATCGGAAAGCGATTATCGATGGAGAGGGCGAAGAATAATGATGCATGTGACGAACCGATATGGTTGGATTGAAGTGATTTGTGGGAGTATGTTTTCAGGGAAGTCGGAGGAATTGATTCGTCGTGTCCGCCGTGCTCACTATGGAAAGATTCCGGTCCAAGTGTTCAAACCAGCAATCGACGACCGGTATCATGAAGAGAACGTCGTCTCACATACGGGCAACTCGGTTGTGGCGGTACCCATCGCATCGAGCCAAGACTTATACGATGCGGTACGCGAAGAAACGCAGGTCATCGCAATCGATGAAGTGCAATTCTTTGACGAAGGAATCGTCGATGTTATCGAACAGCTCGCAAACGAGGACAAACGCGTCATCTGCGCCGGGCTCGATATGGACTTCCGTGGCGAACCGTTCACGATGATGCCTGAGCTGTTGTCGCGTGCGGAGTTCGTGACGAAACTTCAGGCGATTTGCTTGTCTTGTGGCGCACCTGCTTCACGGACGCAGCGTTTGATTGATGGGCAACCGGCTCGTTATGAAGATCCGGTCATCTTGGTCGGGGCTTCAGAGTCGTACGAACCGCGGTGCCGTCATTGCCATGATGTACCGAATAAACCACATCCGGTCCGCCATACGGTGGCAGACTGATGAATCGACGGACCGCCCTCGGCGGTCCGTTTTTTTGCTATAATAGATAGAGTTTGATTTGACGGAGAAAGGACGGATCATCATGTTTGACCGTTTAAGTGTATTGGAAGATCGTTATATGCAATTGAATGAAATGCTCGCCGATCCTGAGGTGCTCAGTGATTCGACGAAGTTACGACAATATTCAAAAGAACAGGCACAGTTAGAAGAGACGGTACAGATGTATCGTCAATATAAAGAAACGAGCGAGGCGTTCAAAGAGGCGAAGGCGATGCTCGAGGACCGGACGCTCGACGCCGAGATGCGTGAACTTGCCAAAGAAGAGATGAATCTCTTGGAGCCGGAAGTGAAAGAGCTAGAAGCGAAGTTACGAATCTTATTACTTCCAAAAGACCCGAACGATGACAAGAACGTTATCGTCGAAGTCCGAGGCGCGGCAGGTGGAGACGAGGCAGCCCTTTTCGCGGGTGACCTGTATAAGATGTACACGCGATTCGCCGAGCGTCAAAACTGGAAAGTCGAGCTGATTGACGCGAACTATACCGAGCTAGGCGGGTTCAAGGAAGTCACGTTTATGATCAACGGGGCAGGCGCTTACTCGAAACTCAAGTTTGAGAATGGTGCGCACCGTGTGCAACGCGTCCCGTCAACAGAGTCGGGTGGCCGGATTCATACGTCTACGGCAACGGTCGCCGTCTTGCCTGAAGCAGAAGATGTCGAGGTTCATATCGATATGAAAGATGTACGTGTCGATACGTTCACCTCGTCAGGTCCAGGCGGTCAGTCCGTCAACACGACGCAGTCCGCCGTCCGTTTGACGCACATCCCGTCCGGTCTCGTCGTCTCGTGTCAGGATGAGAAGTCACAGCATAAAAATAAAGACAAGGCGATGAAGGTTCTTCGGGCACGTCTATATGACAAAATGCAAAGCGAGCATATGGAAGAATTGTCGGCACAGCGGAAATCTGCTGTCGGGACAGGGGACCGTTCTGAACGGATTCGAACATACAACTTTCCACAGAGTCGTGTCACGGATCATCGTATCGGTTTGACGCTTCAAAAGTTGGACCGTGTGTTAGCGGGGGAACTCGAGGACATTATCGACGCCCTCATCATGGATGAACAGGCACGTCTTATGGAGGATGCGGAATGATGCGTATCGCTGCGCTACTGAAGCAGACAGAAGAACGGCTTCAAGAGGCCGAACGCGACCGTGCGGCTGCCGAATGGTGGCTCATGCATGTTCTTGATGTCGATCGGACGGGTCTCCTCATTCGATTGTCGGATGAACTATCCATTGATGAAGCAGCGCGGTTCGAAGCTGGAATTGAGCGCCTGTTGACCGGCGAGCCGGTACAACACGTGATTGGGCAGGCGCCGTTTTATGGTCGCTCGTTCGAAGTGAATCGGGATGTCTTGATCCCGAGACCGGAAACGGAAGAATTGATTGATTGGGTGCTCGGGCAGGTTCGTCATGTAGCGGACGATGAAATCGTCGATGTCGGAACAGGGAGCGGCGCGATTGCCATCACGCTCAGCTTAGAGCTCGGTGTACGTGTGCAGACCGTCGATATTTCTCCGGAAGCGATTGCGGTCGCGAAACGAAATGCGGAATCGCTCGGTGCGAGTGTTCGTTTTTATGAAGGAGACGGGCTCGCCCCGATTGCCGATCAATCGATTCGAATCCTCGTCTCGAATCCACCATATATTGAGGCGGACGTTCTATTAGATGAGACGGTCGTCGGCTACGAACCACATCTCGCCCTCTTTGGAGGAGCGGACGGGCTCGACATGTATCGGCAATTGATTTCAGAATCAGTGCGCGTCTTACGTGCCGATTGGCAATTGATTGCGTTTGAAATCGGGTATAACCAAGGACAAGATGTGAAATCATTACTGTCTGAACGTTATCCTGAAGCAGAAACGGGTATTTTAAAAGATATAAACGGCAAGGACCGTATCGTCTATGCCGTAAGGGAAGGGATTGCGTATGGAAACGAAATGGATTAAATCGAATGAGATTGAAGAGGGGGTACGTCTTCTTCAAGCGGGTGAAATCATCGCCATGCCGACAGAAACCGTCTATGGTCTCGCTGGTGACGCCATGAATGATGTGGCGATTCGCAAGATTTTTGAGGCGAAAGGACGTCCGTCGGATAACCCACTCATCGTCCATATCGCTTCAATCGAGCAAACAAGCATGTTTGTCGATTCGATTCCTCCCGTCGCCAAACGCTTGATGGATGCGTTTTGGCCAGGCGCTTTGACGATCATCTTGCCTTCAAACGGCCGGGCCTCTTCGCTCGTGACCGCAGGATTGGATTCTATCGGACTACGGATGCCGAATCATTCGGCGGCACTTGAGTTGATTCGCAAGTCAGGCTTAGGGCTTGCGGCCCCAAGTGCGAACCGTTCCGGACGTCCGTCGCCGACGACCGCTCAACATGTGGCTGATGATTTGGCCGGGCGGATTGCCGGGATTGTGGACGGAGGTCCAACTGGAATCGGCGTCGAGTCAACCGTCATCGATTGTACGGGTGACACGGTGACGATTTTACGACCTGGTGGAGTGACGCGAGAAGAAATCGAAGCTGTCATCGGACCGGTCGCGTTAGATGCCAACTTGAGTGACGAAAAAGCTGCGCCGCGATCACCGGGAATGAAATATACGCATTACGCCCCGACGGCGCCCGTCTTTTTAGTCGATGGCACACGTGAAGAGTTACAACGTGTCATCGAGGAGCGTCAGCAAGCGGGATTGCGTATCGGTGCACTCGTATTCGACGAAGAGCCAACATTGGCTGACGTCACCTATTCCCTCGGTACTTCGATGGAAGTGGCGGCGCAACGTTTATACGATGCCCTTCGTCGATTTGATGAAACGGACGTCGATGAGATTTATGTGAACAAGATTGAACCGGTCGGGGTCGCCTTAGCCGTCTATAACCGTTTGTATAAAGCGGCGGGCGGAAAGATCGTACACCCGACGAAAGATGCCTAAAGACATAGAGGAGGACACGCGATGTCAATGAAACGCGTATTATTCATATGTAGTGGCAACACGTGCCGAAGCCCGATGGCGATGGCCTTGCTCCGTTCGAAAATGACAGGGGACGAGATCGATATTCGCTCAGCCGGTCTACGAACGATGCAAGGATTCGATGCTTCTGAAAATGCACTGCAAGTTCTCAGAGAACGTGGGATTGAGCTCGATCATGTCACCCAGACGTTCGATGAGGTGCTAGGAAACTGGGCGGACATCATCTTGACGATGACACGTGCGCACCGCGAACAAATTCGGGATACATACCCGGATTTGGCAGAGCGGACGTACACGCTCTACGAATTCGTGACAGGGCTTGAGCGAGACATCAACGATCCGTTCGGCGGTTCGATGAATGTGTATCGCCAAGTGCGAAACGAACTCGAGCCACTCGTGAATCGACTTGTGTTAAAATTAACGAATGATGGGTCAAAGGTGACGAAACCACCGAGACGCCTACCAAAGAAGACGGGGGAATGAACGAATGAAAATTGCAATCGGCGCCGACCATGGCGGCTTCAACTTAAAGAGAGATATCGTAGCATTGCTTGAGGAACTCGGACATGAGTATAAAGACTTTGGTACGCACTCTGCCGACTCGATTGACTATCCAGACGTAGCGATTCCGGTCGCCGAAGCTGTAGCAGCAGGCGAATTCGATCGTGGAATCTTGATTTGTGGGACAGGGATCGGAATCGGCATCGCAGCGAACAAAGTAAAAGGGATTCGTGCGGCACTCGTTCACGACTCGTTCAGTGCGAAAGCGACACGTCAGCATAACGACTCGAACATCATGACGATGGGCGAGCGTGTCATCGGACCCGGTCTTGCGGTCGATTTGGTGGCGACGTGGCTCGATACAGACTTTGAAGGTGGACGCCATTCAAACCGTGTCGACAAGATGAGCGCTTACGAATCGAAGTGAGCTCAATGAAGACGGAACTTCTCGGATTATTAACGGAGCTTCATGAACGCTTCCCGTTACATGATGAGCGTATTCTCGTCATCGGATGCTCCACGAGTGAAGTGCTTGGAAAAACGATTGGAAAGGCTGGGTCCATCGACGTCGCAGAAGAGTTGATGGAGGCCTTCCTTGAATTCAAAAAGAAAACAGGTGTCCATTTGGCGTTTCAAGGGTGTGAACACATCAACCGTGCGCTCACCGTGGAACGGCGGACGCTCAAGCAATTTGGTCTATCAGAAGTGACGGTCGTCCCTGTCCGATTGGCGGGTGGGGCGATGTCAGAGAAGGCATATGCGAACTTCGAGGAACCATGTGTCGTCGAATCGATTCAAGCGGATGCGGGGATTGATATCGGCTCGACATTGATCGGGATGCATTTGAAACCAGTGGCCATCCCGGTCCGATTATCGTCGAAACATCTCGGAGAAGCGTACGTCACGTTCGCTGTCACGAGACCGAAACTGATCGGTGGACCACGAGCTCAATACCCGAACAAATGAAAAAGGCATCGCATTCAGGTTTTTCGACCGAATGCGATGCTTTTTTTGTGATTATAGTTCTTCGCCAAACAAATACGACACGACCATCGGGAAGCGCTCGCGCCAGGCGAGCTCATTGTGAACGCCCTCCTCGATCACTTCGAAGCGGATGTGCTCGACTTTGTCTTTTAACAAGTTGTACACGCGTTCGCTCGACTCACGATACATCTCGTTCGTCGGTCCGTTCTCCATCGGTTCCTCGACTTCTTTGGCACCGACGTCTAAATAGAGACGTTCGACACCTTTCAAGTCGCTCACCTCAATCAATTGTTCGAGCTCAGTTTGATTGAACCAGAAGGCAGATGATAAAGAGGCGACGCGTTTAAAGATCTCTGGATAGACACATGCTGCATAGATTGAGATGAGTCCCCCCATCGAGCTCCCCATCATCGCTGTTTCGTCGGGAAGAGTCCGATAGTCGGCATCGATCATCGGTTTTAATTCTTGGGCGATATATTCGATATATGCCGATCCTTCTCCACCGAGGACGATGTCGCGTCCGAGCAGGCTATCCCCGATATACGGATTTTCCCACGGTCCATACTCATCGAGTCGTTTTTCCCCAGGTGCGCTATCGATGGCGACGACAATCAAGTCGCGTTTCGAGGCGTCTAAGTATTCACCGACGCGCCAACTCATGTTGTAGCTCGCTTCCTCGTCTGCGAAACAGTTTTGCCCGTCATGCATATAGAGGACGGGATAACGTTTCTCAGATGTCTCGTAATCTGCTGGTGTGTAGATTCGGACCGTCCGGCTACGTTCAAACGGGGTAATTGTAATGTCTTTTGTCTCAATCATGAAGTGACCTCCTCACAGTTACATTCTTTCTAATGATACCCATCTTTTCACCTGATTATAGCGATACCCAAAAAAAGATGCGTGTGGTACGATGGGGGTGTTGATTTTTAGACATTTAGAGGGGGTCTTCACATGGTAAACACGACGAAGTTAAAAGTGCAGGATGCGGAATTGTTTGAGGCAATGCAACACGAGCTCGGTCGTCAACGCGACAACATCGAACTCATCGCTTCAGAAAACTTTGTTTCAGAAGCGGTCATGGAAGCGCAAGGAGGCGTATTGACGAACAAGTATGCCGAAGGATATCCGGGACGCCGTTACTATGGCGGCTGTGAGTTTGTCGACGTCGCTGAAAACTTGGCGCGCGACCGTGCGAAAGCATTGTTCGGTGCAGAACATGCGAACGTACAACCACACTCAGGTGCACAAGCAAACATGGCGGTCTATTTCACAGTGCTTGAAGCAGGAGACACGGTGCTCGGGATGAACCTTTCACACGGTGGTCACTTGACGCACGGTAGCCCGGTCAACTTCTCTGGTGTGCAATATAACTTCGTCGAATACGGTGTAGACAAAGAGACAGAACACATCGACTATGACGTTGTCGCAGCACTCGCAAAAGAACATAAACCAAAATTGATTGTCGCAGGAGCATCGGCTTACCCGCGCACAATCGACTTCGCGAAGTTCCGTGAAATCGCGGACAGTGTCGATGCATATCTCATGGTCGATATGGCACACATTGCTGGACTCGTGGCAGCAGGTCTTCACCCGAACCCAGTCGAGCATGCGGATTTCGTCACGACGACGACGCACAAGACACTCCGTGGACCACGTGGCGGTATGATTCTTTGTAAGGAAGAGTTCGCGAAAGCAATCGACAAATCCATCTTCCCAGGAATTCAAGGTGGACCGCTCATGCACGTCATCGCAGCGAAAGCAGTCGCGTTCGGAGAGGCACTCCAACCAGAATTCAAAGAGTATCAGCGTCAAGTCATCGCCAATGCACAGGCACTTGCGGCTGGTCTTGAAGAAGAAGGGCTCCGAATCGTATCGGGCGGAACGGACAACCACCTCTTACTCGTCGACCTTCAAGGAATCGACATCACAGGGAAAGCGGCGGAGCATGCGCTCGACGCTGCAGGAATCACGGTCAACAAAAACACGATCCCATTCGATCCAGCATCACCATTCGTCACAAGCGGAATCCGTCTCGGTACGGCAGCGATGACGACGCGTGGCTTCAAAGAGGACGATATGCAAGAAGTGGCACGCCTGATCGGTCGTGTACTCAAACATCATGAAGACGAGTCGGTACTCGCAGAAGCACTCCAAGACGTGCGAACGTTAACTGCGAAGTTCCCACTTTACCCAGAACGAGGCTGAGTCAATGGACATCCGGACACTAGCAGAACGAGAGCTCTCCGAACTCCCATTGATCGATATGACGGAATGGTTGGCTCGTAAAGGGGAACATGATCCGTCTTTCCGTCTTGTCGCCAGCGAGTTCGGGGTCATTACGACGCTCCTCGACCACGGCTATTACGAAGAAGCGAGCGAACGGATTGTACCGCTCCTCGGGATGAAAGTGCCCGCAGCGTTCCATCGACTAGGTCTTGCGCTAGAAGTGAAAGCGAACGGGAAAAAAGCGGCCAAGCGCCGCTTTCGTTCGTTCTCAACGGCCGTCATCCAGCATTCGGATTTAGCCGAGTGGCGACAGACGTTCAAGTTTGATAAGAAATGGTTAGGTCTTCCGCTCGTCGTCGGGCTTGCTGCCGCCGCGCTCATCTTTTGGCCAGATGCTGAACCTCCGATTGTGCCGCCGAGCGAGACGGACCAAGTCGTCGTCGAGACGGTGACGGAGGAAGAGGCGATGGCGGAGCGTCTGAAGGAACTCGAAGCGGAAGTCGCCCGACTCGAGAAGGAAAATGAGCAGCTACAAGATCAAGAAGAGGCGCCAACTGATGCGACGGAAGAACAGTCGACTCCAGCGCCGGACGTCGTTCCGTTAGCGGAGGTCGAAGCGCTCGTACAAGACAAACAGTACGAGCAAGCTGAACAGTTGCTCGACGGGAAAGCGAAAGCAGGTCAAGAACAGGCCGTCGGATTTTATCGACTCCTTGTCGACAACAAGTTAGGCAAAGCGACAATCGCTGACTATGCGGCTTATCTCGAATCCTATCCTGAGTCTGGGTACAAGGCAGATGTCCTCTGGATGAAAGGAATCGCCGAGAAAAAAGCGGACGATCCTGCTTATCGGGATACGCTGACAACCGTGTCAGAGATGGAAGGAACGTATTGGGCGCCGATTGCAAAATCTGTGCTCGACGAGTGAGGTGTTGCGCGAGCAGCGCCTTTTCTCATGAAATTCTAATGAAGATCACCACGACTTCTCGTTTTCGCATCGTATGATGCGAATAGGAGGGATGCGTGAATGAAACGTTTACTAAAAACAATTGGGACTAGCCTGTTAGCGATTAGCCTGATGGCCGTCGGACTTGCCGGTTTTCTATTCTTTACGTCGCCAGGGCAATCGAGCCTGACACAACTGTCGCTCGCGGCGATTGATATCGAACAACAGATTGAACAAGTCGATGCAACGTGGGATCAATGGGAAGACCGTCTCGAAAGACAAGTAGAATCAGCAATCCCAGAAGACGTCCGTCTGTTTTTTGCGGATTGATTTCGGGAAATGAATCATAATGCGTCGAGCGGTCCGCTCGGCGTTTTTTCAAAGGGGTGAACAGGATGCAGACGATTCTGGTCGTAGAAGATGATTCAAAAATCGCACGGTTACTGGAGTTGGAGTTGAAGCATGCAGGGTATGAAGTCGTCGTGGCGACAGATGGGCGTAGCGGTTTAGAACGGGCCGTCGCCGACGACATCGACCTCGTCTTACTTGATATCATGCTGCCTCAAATGAGTGGACTCGAGGTGGTCCGTCGATTGAAGGAAGAGAGACCACTGTTGCCCGTTCTCATGGTGACGGCGCGAGGGGACCGCTATGACAAAGTGAGCGGGCTTGACCTAGGTGCTGATGACTACATCACGAAACCGTTCGAAATAGAAGAAGTGCTCGCTCGAATCCGGGCGTTTTTACGCATGCGCCAGCTTGTTCGACAGGACCATTCCGAACATGTCCTGACCTATGAGACACTCAAAGTCGATGTGAATCGGCATGAGGTGTATTGCGAGGGAAATAAAGTTGATTTGACACGGCGTGAGTTTGATTTGTTGGTCTTCTTTTTAGAGCACCCTGAGCGTGTGTTGACACGAGATCAACTCGTCGAACATGTATGGGGATTTGATTACTTCGGTGATACGAACGTCGTGGACGTGTATGTTCGTTACGTCCGAAAGAAACTGACCGGTTCTTGGATTCAAACCGTCCGAGGCGTCGGCTATATGTTAAAGCGTGGTGAGTGAGCATGTTACGGACAAAAATCGCTTGGGCGATGACGGGCTTCATGTTGTTGCTCCTTCTCATCTCGTTTGGCACGACATGGTTCGTCGCTAGGCAGGAGATTGTCGATTCACGTTTTGACGTGTTACAACAAGCGTTAAACCTGTTGGAAGAAGACGTTCGAAACAGTGATGCGGTACTGTCCCTTCACGAAGATAGTGTCGTCTTAGAGCGTCAAGAAAACGGAGAGTGGGGCATCATTGGCGGAGGGGTGCCGGACGGAACGACGTTTCCGATCAATTACGGCGAACCTGCACTCATTGATGACTGGTTTGTCGTCGCCACAACAGATGGATTGGCGTTCGGATTTCAAGACCGGGCGGTGAGTGACACGATTCAAGCATTGGCGACGATTTTTCTCGTCATGTTTTTCCTTGCCGTCCTTTTGACGTTCCTCGGAACATGGTGGATTTTACGCCAAGGGTTGTTACCGTTACGTCGATTGACCGAGACGATGGAGCGCATTACGGAATCGGGCAAGTTAGAAACGATTGCCGTCGATGATGGAAAGGACGAGGTGACGACCTTATCACATGGATTCAATCATATGATTGAACGAGTCGAGGGAACGATGGAACAACAGCGACGTTTCGTCGCCGATGTTTCACATGAACTAAAAACACCGCTGACCGTTATCGAAGGATATGCGAAATTATTGCAACGTTGGGGACAAGAAGATGAGAGTGTACGCGCTGAGGCTATCGACCACATTTTGACCGAGTCGCGACAAATGCGAAACGACTTGATTGAACCGATGTTGGAATTAAATCGCTTCGCCTCACTTGAACAGGTCGACCAGGAAGACATCGACTTAGCCGAACTTGGGGAAGTGTTGACGGAAAGATTTTTACGCTCGCATGGCGCGCACGTTCCAATCAAAGCGAACGGCAGTTGGTACGGGCATCGTGAATCGCTACAACGTATTCTTGTCATCTTGATCGATAATAGTTTGAAATATGCAGAAGAGACGAGTCTCCACCTGACAAGTGATCGCATCGAAGTACGCGACAGGGGACCAATCCTAACAGAAGAGATAAGAGCTCGTCTGTTCGATCGATTTTATCGGTTGGATGAAGCCAGAGATCGAAGTGGGAGTGGACTTGGGTTGGCGATTGCCAAAGAAGTCGCGAATTTGAATGGGTGGGCGATCGGAAGCAAACCGAATGACCCTGACGGCAGTGTCTTTTTCCTCACTCGATGATGAACATTTCGTATTTTCTCATCAACTTCTAATGAAGCCTTAAATGCGTTCTCACATACGAGGCTTATGATGAAAATAAGAAGAACATATCACGAGGAGGAAATGAACATGAAACGCATCGGCTGGATCATCGGAGCTTTACTTGGCGTCATGGCAATTGTAGGAATCGGATTTTATGTGAGTGGGAATCAGACGGACACAGTCATCGTCCCGCAAGCCATCAATCAAGCTAGTGACGACGCGTCACCCTCAGAAGATTCAAACGTCAACGCATCAGACGATTCATCATCTTCACGAGTAGAAGATGACTATGAACTATACGGGACACTTGTGAGTCTGACAAAAGAGGATGTCACAATCAGCTTCAATGGAAAAGAATCGACGTATCGCTTGGCACAAACGCATGAAATCGACGACGATACACCGCAAGTCGGCGACCGAGTGAAACTCGAATTGAATCGAAGCGATGAAGTGAAAGAAGTGGACCGTGAGAGCGGAGATGACGATGCATACATTACTGGAACGCTCGTCAAACTCACAGACCAAGAAGTCACGATTAACATCGATGGAACAGACGAAACGTATCCACTCGCTTCACGCTCTGAAATCGACGACGACACACCACGGGTTGGAGATCGCGTCAAACTTGAATTGAATCGGGATCAAGAAGTCATCGAAGTGGACAATGAATCTGAGGACGGCCAATATGAGCAAGACGATTCCTCACAAGACGACTCATCTCAAGATGATTCTAGTGAAGATGAGCGCGAAAACGATTAATCAAGTGACGAAAAAGAACTAATCTTAACTGATTGGTTCTTTTTTATATGGAAATGCGTTTACGCAAAAGCCTATAAAGAATCGCTGGAAACGTAATAATTCTGAAATCATCACAAAAATAGGTTATATGTTATGATGTACAAGAAAAATTTAGGTGGTTTTCACCGAATTGGGAATGAGGGGAACATCAATGCGGACGTACTGGGGAATCTTACTCAGTTGTATCTTGTTGAGTGGATGTGGGGCCGAGACGTTAAACGCGATTGAATTACGTCCTCTGTCATCTTATCGAGTCGAACAAGACCCTGAGGTGACATTAACCGAACAAACAAAAGAGAAACTTCTTACATACTGTGAGCAACGACCGACCGATGTCTTACCGAAGCGTAGGGCGAAGGTGGCGGAAGTGACATTCCGTCATCCTCTTTACGAAGCCCTCGGCTATAAAAATGTGAAGTACTTTGCCGCGGGGGAAGAACGATATCTCACTTGTGCAAACAGCAACCAATTGATGGAGCGAACGTTTGCGATTGAACCGATTCAAGAATTCGAAGCACTCGACAAAGAACGGTTCATCGAGTCAGAGGTTGTCTCGACGATTGAATTCGATCGCGTCGAGGACATGAAAGAAATTACGAGCGCTTTTAAGATGAACGATACTCATGAAGCGGTGATTGCGGATTCGGCATTCCGCTACACGACCCCGGATACGGGTGCGCTTTACGTGACATTCGAGACAATTCGGAACGGACGAACGCTCGATCCGATTGTCGAACCGAGACTGTTCCCGTTTCAAAGTGGAGAAAATGAGGGCTATGTCTTTTTGACGAAACGGGCCGACAACCGAATCGCTCTTCAAATCGGGAAGGAACCATCGCTTAAACAACTTGTTCTTCCGAGTATGTACGAAGCACCGTATATGAAAGTCGATGCAAAAGAAGAGGAACTCTCTCTAGAAGGAAATCATCGAGAACTAATGAAGCGGATCATCCTATCCGAGCAACCGATTGAAGAAGATGTTTCTGAACAGACTTCACTTGCGCTATCTAAAACATATGGGACTGTTCTTGAGATTTGGGGACACGTTCGTCGACCTGTCCCGAACAAGATGTCGTCCCGACCAATCGATGACGAGATGCAACTCGCCGTCTTCGAATCAAAGCGTGATACAGTCTGGCTAGACGGACCAAAAACCCAAGAACTATTTGATGAATTGTCTCACGTTCCAATGCGCGAGAAGCCGACTGACGCGGTCAACGTTGGACAGTTACATTTGTACCAAGAATTAACCAAACAGTCGTTTGATGTATGGAAAACGGAAACTGAGCTCTACTTGATTGACCAAAAGACGTCACGGTCTTACGAACTTCCTGCAAACGACTATTTCCAAGCCAATTGACGTTCATGGCGTCTGACCTTTGAGAAAATAGAAGTTGGCTCTACCCATCTCAACAGAGTTAGGGTACAATGCTCGAGAGAGAATGAGAGAGGAGTGAAGCAAGATGGGAAAAGTACATGTTTATGACCATCCTTTGATTCAGCACAAAATGACGATTATGCGAAAAGTAGAGACGGGGACGAAGCAGTTCCGTGAACTCGTCGACGAAGTTTCTTCACTTATGGCATACGAAATCACGCGCAGCCTACCCCTAACAGACGTAGAAATTGAGACACCGGTCTCTGTTTCCACTCAAAAGATGATTGCCGGCAAGAAATTGGGAATCGTCCCTATTTTACGTGCAGGACTTGGTATGGTGGATGGGTTCCTCAAAATGATGCCGAACGTAAAAGTTGGCCATATCGGTCTCTATCGTGATCCGGAAACACTTGAGCCACACGAATACTACTTGAAACTCCCGACAGACGTGACGGAACGCGACTTCATCGTCGTCGATCCGATGCTCGCAACGGGTGGTTCAGCCGCTGATGCCATCGCTGCTCTTAAAAAACACGGAGCGAAGTCAATTAAGTTGGCTTGTCTTTGTGCAGCACCAGAAGGCGTAGAACGTGTACAAGCAGAACATCCGGATGTAGAAATTTATCTTGCAGCACTCGATGAAAAATTAAATGATCACGGTTATATCGTTCCTGGACTTGGGGATGCGGGTGACCGTTTGTTTGGTACGAAGTAAGATTGAAGCGAGAATCGTCTATGCGATTTTCGCTTTTTTTCATGATGTTTCTCGAATAATATTTGTCATTTGAAGATGTCACAAAATAGACACAAAAGTGAACGGCAGAGAATCGATATGTGAGACGAATAAATGCTGTTCTTTCTTATTTAAATGTAATCGCGCAATTTTCCGTTTAGACGTGGCGTGAAAATGCGTCCAAAAAGAACGATGAGATTCCTCACAAAAAAATGGGCAAAATCGCTCGACATGGCAAAAACATCCTCGGTATACTGAAACAGGACGTTGAAAACGATTTCAAAATGAAGTCAACGACCGTTTCGTAACTCTTTGTGAACGTAAACGTTTACGGATTGAAATTTCCAAAACGTGGGGGTATAACTGAACTATTCTTCATCTGATTCCGTTTGTGAAATGTTATAAAGTCAACATTTTTATTTCAACGTTTCTTCACACTTTCTTTAAAAAGTGCATCAATCGTTTACTTTATGAAGTGCGTAAAACTATTGATACGACTTGATTTAAAGCGCTTTTATAATTGTGAAATTCATTGACTTCTTATGCCATTTCTATTACTCTGAACTTGTGTGACTTTTGATGGTCACGCGAGTGTGAATCTGTGAAGAACTGAGAAGCGCACCATGTGTGAAAGGGGGACCAGGATGGCGAAAAAAGACAATCGTTACCTATCCTACGCCTCGCTCGCTTCACAAATTTCGACAGCACTTGCTGGACCGATCGTCATCGGTTATCTCGTCGGACAATACGGCGAAAGACGTGAATTTTGGGGCACGTTCGGTTGGAATGTGTCGATCATCCTCGGGCTCGTGCTCGGGATTACGGCGCTAGTTCTCACCCTTCGGAGTTTATTGACAGGAGAGGACGAATGAATACGATTCAAGCAGACAGAAAAGCACAGAAAGAACTGATGAAGCGTTATACGAAATGGTTTACCGTCTGGTTTGCGATTTTGCTAGTCGGCGCATTCATCATCCCGATGTATAAAGCCGTATTTTTCGGGTTGTTCATCGGCGGGGTCGGAAGTCTCATCATTCTACATATGCAGAATCGAAGCGTCATTCGCATGTATGACGTCATCGAGCATGGACGACGACCAAAGTCGCACGGGACCGTTTCAAGAATGGCGGTCGGTGCTTTAGCAGTGATAGTCGGTCTTCTCTATGAGGATCGAGTGTCCGTCATCGCGGTGGTAACTGGTCTAATCGCCGGCCACATCATACAATTTGGCGAGTTCACACTTGCCCAGCTCAGCAGGAAAAGAGGTGAATATTAATGGGTCATGAGTTTCCCACATATTCTCTGAACTTTGGGGACTATACGTTATACGGGAGCTGGACGAACGTCATTACAGTGCTAATAGCAGCGTTACTCGTCTTCGTGTTCGCACTCTGGGGGACAAGACGTTTGGCTATGAAGCCGACTGGCAAACAAAACTTCATGGAATTCTTCGCGGAGTTCGTGCGTGGAATCATCGCAAGTGCGATGGACTGGAAGACAGGAGGACGCTTTATCGGATTTGGGATGACGTTGATTTTGTTCATTCTCTTCTCAAACTTGATGGGTCTACCGTTTAACGTCATTTCCGGACACTATCTGTGGTTCAACTCACCGACGGCCGATCCTTACGTAACCTTGGCGTTGTCGACACTCGTCGTTGCAATGTCGCATTACTACGGGGTGAAGCTACACGGATTCAAGCACTATTCGGCGGAATTCGTGAAACCAGTCTGGTTCTTACTTCCGATCAAATTGATCGAGGAGTTTGCAAACACATTGACGCTCGGTTTGCGTCTATACGGTAACATTTTTGCCGGTGAAATCATGATTACCATCATCTTGGGACTCGCGATTACAGCCGAAGGAGCACTTAACCCGCTCGGCGCAATCTTTGCGGTCTTCCCAATGATTCTATGGCAAGGTTTCTCAATCTTTATCGGGGTTATCCAATCCTACATTTTCCTGACGCTTGCAATGGTGTACATCGGGCACAAAGCTTCGGCCGAACATTGATTCGGACATCTCGCCAAAGCGTTACAAACAAATTATTTACTTAACTTTTAGGAGGAATATACACAATGGAACAACTTAATCTTCTCGCAACAGCACTTGTTATCGGTCTTGGAGCACTCGCAGCTGGTATCGGTAACGGTTTGATCGTATACGGAACAGTACAAGGACAAGCACGTCAACCAGAACTCAAAAACGAACTTCGTCAAACAATGTTCATCGGTATCGGTTTGGTTGAGGCCCTCCCGATCATCGGTGTGGCTGTCGGTTTCCTTCTCCTCAACTCTTGATTCCGAGTTAACGAGAATAGCATGAGAGGGAGCACGTCTCCCTCACTTATTTAGTCAAGAGGAGGGTATGCATGGATACGATGATGATTGCAGCTGGTGGCGGCGGCGAAGGCCTCCGCATCCTAGATATGATCTTTACAATTTTCACATTCCTCGTACTCTTGGCCCTGTTGAAGAAATTTGCTTGGGGACCACTCCTTGGAATGATGAGACAGCGTGAAGAGTATGTAGCGAATGAGATTGAACTCGCTGAAAAGAGCCGCAAAGATGCGGAAAACTATGTCGTCGAACAACGTGATGCACTCAGTGCGGCACGTACAGAGTCGAAAGAAATGCTCGACGCAAGCCGTCGACAAGCAGAAGCAGAACAAGCACGCTTGGTGGAGCAGGCGCGTTTGGAAGCTGAACAAATTAAAAACGAGGCAGAGAAGGCGATTGAGCGTGAGCGCGAGCTTGCGAAACAATCACTTCAAACCGAAGTCGTCACACAGGCGCTCTCGGCAGCACGCCACGTCCTTCAATCAGACCTTAAAGGCGATGAAGCGAAACAACGTGCCCTCGTCACAGACTTCCTGTCTAAAGCGAAAGGTGCGAACTGATGAACGCATCATTAGCAAAACGCTATGCCAAAGCACTCTTCGACTTAGCGCGGGAACAAGGCACGCTCGACCAAGTCGAAGCGGAAGTGCGTCTGCTCGATGAAGTGCTCCACGCGACTCCTGAACTCATGGATCTCTTAACGAATCCGGCAGTCAGTGACAGCGAGCTTGCACAGCTTTTAAAAGACAGCTTTGGTGATATGACGGCGATTGTCGTGAACACACTTCTCGTCATGGTCGAAAACGACCGTGCGGCAGAGGTTCGCGCATTGCCACGTTACGTCCGCGATTTCATCAACGACTACCGTGGGATTGCAGAGGGTATTGTCACTAGCGCCTACCCGTTGTCGGCAACAGACTTGAAAGACGTCGAACTTGTCTTCGGACAGAAGCTCGGGAAGACGCTCCAATTGAAGAACGTCGTCGATGAAGAAGTCATCGGTGGACTCCGTGTCCAAGTCGGATACACGACGTACGATGATACGATCGAAACGAAATTGACACGCCTCGAGCGTGAATTGTTGAATGCGTAAGAAATAGGGGTGAATTCAATGACAATCAAAGCTGAAGAAATTAGCGCCCTGCTAAAAGAACGAATCGCTTCGTACGGTTCTGAAATCGAAGTCAGCGAGACAGGTACAGTCATTCAAGTAGGTGACGGTATCGCTCGTGCACACGGACTCGATAACGTTATGGCGGGGGAACTCGTAGAGTTCTCTAACGGCGTAATGGGCTTGGCGCAAAACTTAGAAGAAGGTAACGTCGGGATTATCATCCTTGGCGATTACAAAGGCATTAAAGAAGGCGACTCTGTCAAACGTACAGGCCGCATCATGGAAGTTCCAGTCGGTGAGGCACTCCTCGGACGTGTCGTGAACCCGCTCGGACAACCAATCGATGGTCTTGGACCAATCGTGACTGACACGTATAACCCGATCGAGCGTAAAGCTTACGGCGTTATGGCACGTAAATCGGTTCACGAACCACTTCAAACAGGAATTAAGGCGATTGACGCCCTCGTTCCAATCGGTCGTGGTCAGCGTGAGCTCATCATCGGTGACCGTCAAACAGGTAAAACATCTGTTGCCATCGATGCGATCATCAACCAAAAAGAAGAGAACATGATTTGTATCTACGTTGCAATCGGTCAGAAAGAATCGACTGTACGTGGCGTAGTAGAGACGCTTCGTCAAAACGGCGCACTCGACTATACAATCGTCGTTTCGGCATCGGCATCACAGCCGGCACCACTTCTTTACCTCGCACCATTCGCAGGGGTATCGATGGGTGAGTACTTCATGGACCGCGGACAACACGTCCTCGTCGTTTATGATGACCTTTCGAAACAAGCGGCAGCTTATCGTGAGCTCTCGCTCCTTCTCCGCCGTCCTCCAGGCCGCGAAGCCTACCCAGGGGATGTCTTCTACCTCCACTCACGCCTTCTTGAGCGTGCAGCGAAGTTGAACGACGAACTCGGCGGTGGTTCATTGACAGCACTTCCGTTCATCGAGACACAAGCATCGGATATCTCAGCATATATCCCGACAAACGTTATCTCGATCACAGACGGTCAGATCTTCCTTCAGTCGGACCTCTTCTTCTCTGGGGTACGCCCAGCGATCAACGCCGGTCTCTCGGTATCGCGTGTTGGTGGTTCGGCACAGGTGAAAGCGATGAAGAAAGTTGCTGGTACACTTCGTCTTGACCTCGCGTCATACCGTGAGCTCGAAGCGTTCGCTCAGTTCGGGTCAGATCTCGACAAAGCGACACAATCGAAGTTGAACCGTGGTCAGCGTACAGTTGAAGTCTTGAAACAAGACTTGAACGCACCGCTTTCTGTAGACAAGCAAGTTATCATCATCTACGCACTCACGAAAGGTCATCTCGATGACATCCCAGTCACAGACATCCGTCGTTTCGAAGCAGAAATGAACGCATGGCTCGACCAAAACCGTAAAGACCTCTGCCGTGAAATCCGTCAGACAGGAAACCTTCCTTCAGACGAGGCAATGGTCGACGCAATTACGGAATTCAAAAAGACGTTCTCGCCATCGGTTTAATCCGGTGACGAGCGTCTATTAAGGTGGTGAATCGAAATGGCATCATTACGTGAGATCCAGATGCGGATCACCTCGACCCAAAGCACGAAGCAAATCACGAAAGCGATGAACATGGTGTCGGCATCGAAGTTGAACCGGGCCCAAGGGAACAACGCCAACTTCAAGCCGTACATGGACAAGTTGCAAGAAGTCATCTCGTCGATCGCCGGTGGTACATCAGGCGCGACACACCCGATGCTTCAAGTACGTCCCGTCAAACGGACTGGTTACATCGTCATCACGTCAGACCGCGGACTCGCAGGTGGATATAACGCCAGCGTCTTGCGTGACGTGTACCGTGAACTGAAAGACAAGCACACATCAACAGATGAGTATCGTCTTTACGTAATCGGAAAAGTCGGTGTCCAGTTCTTCAAGTCACGCAACATCCCGGTGTATAGCGCGATGACAGGGCTAAACGACCAACCAACTTTTGTTGAAGTCGCAGAAATCGTCAAACAGACGGTTGGTGCCTTCAGCGAGAGCGAGATTGATGAATTGAAGCTTTGCTACAACTCGTTCATCTCGGTCATCAGCCAAGAAGTGAAGATTCAACAATTGCTCCCGCTTGGGGATATCGAACAGTCCGCATCCAATGTGATGTATGAATACGAACCAGAAGAAGAAACGATCTTAGCGGCGCTCCTCCCACGTTATGCGGAAGGACTCATCTACGGCGCATTGCTCGATGCGAAAGTATCGGAGCACGCAGCACGGATGACGGCGATGTCGAGTGCGACAGACAATGCGGATGAACTCATTCGCGGACTCAAGCTCAAATTCAACCGCGCGCGTCAAGCAGCGATCACACAAGAAATCACAGAGATTGTCGGAGGTGCGTCGGCGCTTGAATAAGCGCACGCTCTCTAGATTGTAGGAGGCTAACACGATGAACGAATACGGCATGAAAGGCCGCGTAGTCGCAGTCATGGGCCCAGTTATCGACGTTAAGTTCGACAACCACTTACCGAACATCTACAACGCTCTCAAAGTCACTCACGTGGCAGCGACAGCAGACGATGTTAGTGTCGACTTGACGCTCGAAGTAGCTGTTCACCTTGGTGACGACACGGTCCGTACGATTGCGATGGACTCAACTGACGGCGTTCGCCGCGGTATGGAAGTACTTGACTTAGGATCACCGATTTCGGTACCAGTTGGAGAAATGACACTTGGACGTGTCTTCAACGTTCTCGGTAACCCAATCGATGATAAAGAAGTGGCAGCTGACGTGCTTCGTGCACCGATTCACCGTCAAGCGCCAACATTTGACGAATTGTCAACGAAAGTTGAAATCCTTGAAACAGGGATTAAAGTCGTCGACCTTCTCGCACCATACATCAAAGGTGGTAAAATCGGCCTCTTCGGTGGTGCCGGTGTAGGGAAAACCGTCCTCATCCAGGAACTCATCAACAACATCGCGCAAGAGCACAGCGGGATTTCTGTATTCGCAGGAGTCGGTGAGCGTACGCGTGAAGGAAATGACTTGTTCCACGAGATGACGGATTCAGGCGTTATCAAACAAACAGCGATGGTATTCGGTCAGATGAACGAACCACCTGGCGCACGTCTCCGTGTTGCCTTGACTGGTTTGACAATGGCAGAATACTTCCGTGATGAGCAAGGACAAGACGTTCTTCTCTTCGTTGATAACATCTTCCGTTTCACACAAGCAGGTTCTGAGGTATCGGCTCTTCTCGGACGTATGCCATCGGCGGTAGGTTACCAGCCGACACTTGCTACGGAAATGGGTATGCTTCAAGAGCGAATCACATCGACTGCAAAAGGATCGGTAACATCGATTCAAGCGGTTTATGTACCAGCCGATGACTATACGGACCCGGCTCCAGCAACTACGTTCGCCCACCTTGATGCAACAACAAACCTTGAGCGTCGTCTCTCGGAGATGGGTATTTACCCAGCCGTTGACCCACTCGCATCGACTTCACGTGCCCTCTCTCCTGAAATCGTAGGAAAAGAGCATTACGAAATCGCGCGTAACGTTCAACAGACGCTTCAGCGCTATAAAGAACTTCAAGACATCATCGCAATCCTCGGGATGGACGAGTTGTCTGAAGACGACAAACTCACGGTTCACCGTGCACGTCGTATTCAGTTCTTCTTATCACAAAACTTCCACGTGGCTGAGCAGTTCACGGGCCAAAAAGGTTCGTACGTGCCAGTCAAAGAGACAGTACGCGGCTTCAAAGAGATTCTCGAAGGTAAACACGATGATCTTCCTGAAGATGCATTCCGTCTCGTTGGTCCAATCGAAGACGTCATCGAAAAAGCGAAGACGTTGGTCTAAGACCTACGCGGAAGGGGGAAACTAGACGATGAATACTGTTCACGTCAACGTCGTCACCCCGGATGGTGCAGCCTTTGAAGGGGACGCACGAATGGTCATCGCCAAATCGGTTACTGGTGAGCTCGGTATCTTACCGAAGCACATCCCGATGGTGACACCACTCGACGTCTCAGTTCTCAAACTGCGCCACGAAGATGGTGGACGCACGCTGATCGCAATCAGCGGCGGTTTCATGGAAGTTCGTCCCGATACGGTGACGATCTTAGCTGAAACAGCCGAAATGGCGGATAAGATCGACTATGACCGCGCTTCTGCGGCGAAAGTTCGGGCCGAGCGCCGTCTCCAAGACACGAAGCTCTCAGAACTCGAATTCCGTCGTGCGGAACTTGCGCTCAAAAAAGCGATCAACCGCTTGAGCATTCGCGATATGAAAGAGTAACAATGACTCTCACACGAAAGTGTGGGAGTTTTTTTGTGTTTGAATGAAAAGATAGGTCTTTCGTCTTACTCCTAAATCATGGAACTAGTAAAAAATGTAGAGATGACGACCGATAATATAAGGGGAATGATTGTAAAGGGGAGTAGGAAATGAAAGTTTACGTTGCGCGACAACCGATTTTTGACCAACAATTACGCGTTTGCGGCTACGAACTGTTGTATCGCCGCAGCGAAAATAACATTTTCGAGAATGTCGATGATTCGTTAGCAACGGCTGACGTGATTCATAACGCCTATCTCGTCTTTAATTTTCGGGAATTAACAGAAGGGACAAGGGCATTCATCAATTTTCCACAGACGTTGATTGAAGGGGAAGTGCCATCGTTATTGCCTCGTCAATCACTCGTCGTGGAAGTGCTCGAGCACGTCGAACCGACCGAAAAAGTGTTGCAGTCTCTTCGTTCGCTCAGACGCCAAGGGTACACGATCGCGCTCGATGATTTCGTGTTTGAAGAAAAATATCGTCCATTAATCGGCTTGGCTGACATCATTAAAATTGATTATCAAGCCACACCAGTGGAGCAACAGCAGAAGCTGATCGATGCACTCGGTCACCGCGTCGAGTTTTTAGCGGAAAAAATTGAGACGCCTGCAGAGTATGAAATTGCGAAACGATTAGGGTATAAGATGTTCCAAGGGTACTTCTTCAGCCGACCGATTGTCGTACACGGAGCAGAGGTGCATCCGTTGCGCCATACGCTCATCGAGGTGTTAAAAGAACTAGATCGTCCAGAACCGAGTTTTCGTCGCATCTCAGCCCAAATCGAACGTAGCGTAGATTTGTCCTATAAGATGCTTCGTTCGGTCAATACGGTGTATCAGAAAGGACGTCGAACGATTCAATCGATTGAGCAAGCTGTCGCACGAATCGGGCTCGATGAATTGAAACGATGGTCTTATCTGATGTTACTTCGCGAGATGCAGACGTCCGAATCGAAGGAATTGATCAAACAGAGTGTCATTCGAGGAAAAATGATGGAATTGATTGCAGAGGATACAAGCAGTGATGTCTCTCCGTTCGATGCCTTCATCACGGGCATTTTCTCATCGCTCGACGTCATTCTCGATGAGGCGATGCAAACGTTGATCGCAGAGCTTCCTGTAGCGCCTCCTGTGAAGTCTGCGCTACTCGGAGAACCCAATGGATTGCGGATGTTACTCGAGGATGTCATCGCCTATGAGCGGTTGACAATCCCTATTCATAACACAGATTCAGATTGGGCTCAATACTATGTCGAAGCGATTCGATGGTCACGTAGCCTTGACGAATCGAGTGAATAATGTTTGAAATATGTGAAGGGCGTCAATTACTGTAGTAAGACCTTACTGCGGATGACGTCCCTTTTGGTGTGTTTGTGGAGAAAGTGAGTTGGTCGAATGGTCTAAACCGCTCGAAGCTTGAGACACTGTGTCTTTTTTTCTCTAACATGACATGATATGATTGAAAATGGTACGAATTTTAGAAAAGAGGGGAATCGTCGATGGTGAATACCGTACTTTCGCTAGCGATTTATGTCATAGCGATTTACGTCGCTTGGTGGGCACTCTTACCCGTCAAATGGGACAAGTTGCTCAATCAGGTGAGGAGCCCGCAAGCAGCTGTCTTGCGCGTTCTCGTAGCAGTCGTCTTCGGTTCGTTGATTGCTCAGTTCTTTTTGGAGTATATCCGATTGGCACAGGAGCTCGCACCTTTACAGTAGCCACAGAATATTTAATAAACTGTAATCCTGCTGTAACGACTCCTATATGTTTATCATGTAGGATAAATTCGTCTGACATGATGTTTTTTCATTCCGTTCGCATTTATTTATTACCTTTTTAATTGATGAATGAAAAACCCATCACGTTTTGCAAACCATTCTAATAATCGACATCATCACATCCGAGATCGGATATCGACGCACTATATAAAAAAACAATGAAGTTGGAGGACAAAGAGAGATATGAAGGATTTGATTGTAGTCCGTGGAGGACGTAAACTGTCAGGTACTGTGCGCGTTGAGGGAGCAAAGAACGCTGTACTCAAAACATTGGTTGCCACTCTGTTAGCTAGCGAAGGAAAGTCAATTTTACAAAACGTACCACGTCTTGCTGACGTGTACACGATTAATAAAGTACTTCGTCACCTCGGTGCAGAGGTGTCATTCAATGAAGAGAATAATGAAGTAACTGTCGATGCGTCGGGCGACATCAAAGATGAAGCACCGCTTGAGTACGTTCGTAAGATGCGTGCTTCAATCCTCGTCATGGGACCTCTTTTGGCTCGCCTCGGTCATGCGCGTGTCGCAATGCCGGGCGGATGTTCAATTGGCTCACGTCCAATTGACCTCCACTTAAAAGGATTCGAAGCGATGGGTGCGAAGACGGTCATCGGAAACGGATTCGTAGAAGCTTCTGTAGAAGGTCGTCTCCAAGGCGCGAAAATCTATTTGGACTTCCCATCAGTTGGTGCGACGGAGAACATCATGATGGCAGCTGTGCTTGCTGAAGGCACAACAATCATCGAGAACGTCGCGAAAGAGCCAGAAATCGTAGACCTTGCAAACTTCTTGAACGGAATGGGCGCACACGTACGTGGCGCAGGAACAGAAACGATTCGCATCGAAGGCGTGGAAACACTCCGTGGTGCAGAACATTCCATCATTCCTGACCGTATTGAAGCGGGAACATTCCTCGTCGCGGGTGCGATCACAGGAAGTGACATCGAAGTTATCGGTGCAGAGCGTGAACACCTTCGTCCACTCATTTCGAAAATGGAAGAGATGGGCGTACACTTCGAAGATACAGCGGAAGGCATGCGTGTCTCAGCGCCGGATCAGTTGAAGCCGGTTGATGTGAAGACGATGCCACACCCAGGATTCCCGACAGACATGCAGTCACAAATGATGGCTCTCGTCTTGAAAGCAGGCGGCACATCGGTCATCACGGAAACTGTGTTTGAGAATCGCTTCATGCACGTGGAAGAATTCCGCCGCATGAACGCAGATATTAAGATTGAAGGCCGTTCAGCAATCGTCAAAGGTGGCGTTCGCCTTCAAGGAGCGGAGGTCGTCGCAACTGACCTTCGTGCCGGAGCAGCACTTATTCTAGCGGGTCTCATCGCAGAAGAAGAGACACGCGTTGGTGATTTATATCATATCGACCGTGGATACGTAGACTTCCACAAAAAACTTCAAGCACTCGGTGCCGACATCGAGCGCATTCAAGGAACTGTCGAAGTTACGAGTGAAATGGTTCAGAACTAAGAAACGAGCACGAATTAGAGAGCGAGGAGAGACTCTTCTCGCTCTTTTCAATGAAGAAATGAACGGAGGAACCTATACATCATGTTTTCAAAAGATATCGGGATTGATTTAGGGACAGCAAACGTTGTCATTCACGTAAAAGGGAAAGGAATCGTCTTAGACGAGCCTTCAGTCGTTGCGATGAAACGCTCTACAGGGAAAGTGCTAGCAGTCGGTTCAGAAGCGTATGAGATGGTTGGTCGTACACCTGGTGATATCGTGGCGATCCGTCCTCTTCGTGATGGAGTCATCGCCGATTTCGCCACCACAGAAGAAATGCTCCGTCACTTCATCGAGAAAATTCAAGTCCGTGGCTTCTTCGGAGGCATTCGCATGTTGATTTGTACACCGGCGAACGTGACACCGGTCGAAGCGAAAGCGATACGTGAGGCTGCTGAAAAAGCGGGTGCGAAAGAAGTCTTCCTCGCCGTAGAACCAAAGGCGGCAGCTGTTGGTTCGGGCATGGACATCTGGAAGCCGGTCGGTCACATGATCATCGACATCGGTGGTGGGACGACAGATGTCGCGATCCTCTCGATGGGTGATATCGTCTGCGGGGAAACAATCAAGATTGCAGGAGATCGTTTCGATACGGACATTCTCCGTGCCATCAAAGAGAAGCACAAGCTCATCATCGGGGAACGGACAGCCGAGCAAATCAAGAAAGAGATTGCGACGGTGTTCCCAGGTGGACGTAACGAGTCGATGGACATTCGCGGACGTGACATGGTACGTGGATTGCCACGTACAGTGACGATCACGTCAGAAGAACTTCGTGAAGCGATGGCCGAGTCAGCGAACGAAATCGTGGAAGCGACGAAACGTGTCCTTGAACAGACACCACCGGAGCTTGCGGCTGACATTATCGACCGTGGCATCATCATGACAGGTGGAGGATCACTCCTTCACGGCCTCGACCAACTCGTCGCCGAGCGTGTCATGCTTCCAGTCATGATGGCTGAAGAGCCGACGCTCAGTGTCGCGCACGGAACAGGAATCATGCTCGAGAACTTAGATCGATTGAAATAAACAAACAGGCGACCGTGCGCGGGCGCCTGTTTTTGTATGGACAGAAGTTCACTGCCAATCATTGGATATATAGGTATATAATGAAATCAACGATAATGGAGAGGGGAATCATGATGGCACCGATAAACTAACGAACGAAACAGAAAACATTAGAATCGGAGGACATCATGAACAAACCACTTACACTGATTACCGGAGTCAGTCGCGATCAAGGTATAGGGGCTGCCATCGCACGAAAATTGGCCTCTGAAGGGCATGACTTATATTTGACACATTGGAGTCCGTTTGACGCGACCGAAGGCGTCGGGAAGAGACTGGATTCATTGAACGGTTGGTTGAAGAATTGACGATAAAAGGCGCTCGTGTCGAGCATGAGGCGTATGATTTAGCCTCGGGTGACGAAGTCGGGCTACTTGATCGGATTGAAGCCAAACTTGGTGTACCGAGTAGGCTGATTCATAACGCCACCTATGAGCGACATGTCAACACTGAGAACTTTACGACTGACATCTTGAGAAAACACTATATGGTGAACAACGAAGGGGTACTCGGACTCACCTTTGCGTTTATTGAACGTTATCAACAAGCGGGACATCAAGACGGACGCATCCTGTTTTTAGTATCGGGTGGAGCCGATGCGAATAACTTAGCGTATATCGCGACAAAAGGGGCACTGATCGCCATCACGCCTGCACTCGCGAACGGAGTAGGGAAGTATGGGATTGCGGTGAACGCACTCGACCCAGGACCGACAGACACGGGATGGATCAACGAGGAGCTTCGTCAGCATCTGCTTCCATTGTTCCCATACAATCGGGTGGGAGCACCTGAAGATACGGCCCGCTTCGTCGCTTTCTTGATGGGAAAAGACGGGGCATGGGTGAACGGACAGCATTTGCACGTGGATGGTGGGTTCACAGGGCGCTAATACACAAAAGCATCTCGCTTTTTACGCGAGATGCTTTTTCTTAGTGCCATGTATAGTCTTTATCGACAAGTAATCGATTTTTCAGTTCGGTCTTAGAAGTCGAAGGTTGTGCCGAATCAAGCCACTCATAGTAGTCACAAGCACAGGATTCACCGAGTTCAATCGAGTATCCGTTATTGATTGTCTTCACGGTGATATCGAGTTCATGCTCCGCTAACGTCTTTTTCAAGCGATAAATCGAATTATATACGTTGTGCAGGGCGCGTTGTGGCTCATCGATATCCGGGTACAGTGTTTCTGCGAGTACCCATTTATTGATAACCTGTTTGCGATGGTAGACCAAGTAGGCGAATAACTCCTCCGTTTTTTGTGTTGGCCACTTCACCAGATTCCCATCCTGTGTTCGCACTGAAAAACGATCGAGAAATTGAATGCGACAAGATTGGTGCGGATTTTTTTGCTGGATGGATTCGTAACGTTGCACAATTCGTGGAATGACACTATGAATCATCTGCTCCGTGATGGGCTTCAACAAGTAATGGGTCGCATGTAGGTTAAACGCTTCGACGGCATATTGTTGATGAGCGGTCGTGAAGACGACCTGCGTCCGTTCCGGAAGATAGGTCGCAAGCTCCAGTCCCGTCATTTCAGGCATTTCAATATCCAAGAAGACGAGGTCGACCGGATGTTCTTGAATAAATGTGAGGGCTTGAGTCGGACTTTGGAACGAACCGACCCATTCGAGAGACGGTTCCTCTTTCACAATCCGCTCCATCATCCCTAAAATATGATGTTCATCTTCAATTAAAATCGTACGCATTTATGTGATTCGTCCTTTCTTGTTTGGGTAATCGCAAGTGAACGGCAGTCCCTCGTTTTAAAGTTGAGGTTAAGTCGAACGTCGCCCCATGAAGGTGTTCGATTCGGCGTTTTATATTACCGATTCCGATACCTGATGATTCATCTGACTGGCTCGGATCAAATCCACTTCCTGTATCCTGAACATGGATGTCAATCATCCCGTTTCGCTCTTGAATGGAAAGTGTGAGTTTCTTTTGTCCGGGATGTCGATAAAGACCGTGTCGAACTGCGTTTTCAACGAGCGGCTGAATCAACAGCGGTGGAATTGTACATTCTAAAAGTGTGTCATCGATTTCCTTCACGACCTCGAACGAATCGCGGAACCTGGTCTGTTCGATGGCGAGGTAGGAGTCAATCATATCTACTTCTTGTCGAATGGAAATATCGTGATCCGTTCGACCATTTTCGAAAATAAAACGGACGTACGTACTTAAATGACTAAGCAGACGAGCGGCATCAGGTGGTGACGTATAGCAGAGTGCAATCACGTTCCCGAACGTATTGTAGAGGAAGTGTGGTTTGATTTGAGCGTTAAAGAACGACATCTCGTGTTGTGAGGCCAGTGCTTCGACTTGTTGCTTTTTCCTTTTATCCGTAGACAAATGGATTGGTAACAGTAGAAACATCAACAAGAAGTAAATGATGGTAAACGTATTGGCGTACAATTGTTGATTGGACGACACGATAAACGTCGACATCATAATCCCAATATACCCGATGATCTGGGCGAGTGTGAATGTTAGTAATTCAAGCGTATTCATACTTTTGTGTTTTTCAAGAAGCCATCCAATGTTTAAGCCGACCCAGAAAAACGTAATGAACAACACAACGATCCATACAAAGTATTCGAACACGCTGTAAACAGAACTTGGCAGAATGATGGCTAAGGCGGTCAGACCATAAAGTGGGTATCTCAAGATCGCTAAGAACCGATCGAAGGAGACACGTTCTAAACATCTCGCAAATTCAATCAACATGATAATACTCAAGAGGGCCAAACCTAACGTCAACTTGTCACTATCCGATATCCATACCCCGTCCCGAGACATAATGGAGAAGCTCGTTAAGAGGAAGAAGGCTGTCCCGTAACCATACAACCGTTCATTTCGATGGAATAAGTAAACGATGGCATAAAACATGGCAATCAGAAGTGAAATGAGCAACATGAAAAATTCATAGCCCGTGTAAGCATTTTGAGCCGTCATGATTTGATGTAACGGTCCGACCAATATACTTTCTTCGATGGGCAGAGAATTCCCTGCCTCAGATGTATGTTGAATCGTCAATCGGAACTCTCTCGTTTCATCGTTTAGTAACAAAAGTGAAGGTTGTTCACCAAAACGATTGTTGCCGATTCGTGTCGTGTCAACAGATGATCCATCAATCAAAATCGTAGAGGAGGACAGCGATGCAGGAATGAGTAACGCGTACGTCCCTTCTGGAAGTGAGAGATCAATTTCATATGTGGATTCCTTGTAAGGTGTTGTAAATGGGATAGTTCGATAAGAGCGGCGATCGACGTTCGAGACAATCCCGGATTCGTAACGCCACGATCCATCGAGGCGGAGAATTTCTTCGTCGATAGAGGAAGAGAGAAGCGAAGCTTCACCTTGTTTCACGGTGACGATTGGATTGATTGACTGATGTCGAATCAATAAAGTGAGGCCGATGCCAATCAACATCACAAGGATGAAGATAAACGTCATTCGATTACGAGTCATGCGCACATTCCCTTCATGCTTTGTGAGTTTCTTGTGAGGACACTACGTTATTCTTCCTATTAGGTGAATGGATTTTTGCAGTGACTCTCCGTCTCATCATCGTACCCGAACTTTTTTTGTTTGAACAGAAAAAGTCATTCACCGTACGGAATGAGACACTCCAGGAGTAAAGGAAGAAGGCATTCCATGAAACGTTGGATTGAACAACGAATTAGTCGACAAGTTATGACAATTTTTTATATATTGATCGCCTTAGTGACGCTCACTTCGGTTGGGACTTATTTTTACACACAACAATCGATTCAACAGACGACCGTTCAATTGGAACGGATCAGTGAGCAACGCGCACGGGCAACAGATTTATTTGAAACGTGGCAATCGATGCAATATGAATTACGAGGTCATGTTCTTTTAGGAGATCGTGCCTTATTAGATGAAGTACGAACGGCTCAAACGAACATTGATGAGCAAACGACCTGGTTCGAAGAACAGGCAAACAATGAAGAAGAAGCACAGTTCGCGGAAGATGCAAGACTCCTCTTCTCGATTTATACGACACGCGTCATGCCGGCGCTTGAGCAGTATGTGATTGCGAAACAAGCCGGGGAAGTGGACGAATCGTTCCTGCAAATGCGTACGGTCGGGCAATTCATGCCGAAAAATGAAACGTCGACTCAGACGCGATTTAAGCTCAACTCAAGCAGTGCTGCGGATATGAGTGCAAGTATCGTTGATATGGAGTCGGTCTTTACCGATTATCGGGCGAATCTTGATTTTCAGGAAAGTGAATTACGCGACGCACTCTCGAAACAGTTAGTGAAAGCACAGTGGATGTGGCTCTTGATTTTACTCGGCGCACTCTTCTTGTTATTCGTCGGCTTACAGCCGTATATTTTGCGGCTGACGAATCAACTACAGACGCTCATGGTCAACAGCGAGCGACTGGCGACGAATCCAAGTGCGACCCTCATTCCGATCAAGCCGCTCCAAAATGAGGTCGGTCAGTTATCGAAAGCGTTCAATGAAATGGCAACCTCGCTTCGGAGTCAGCAAGACCAAGTCGACTTAGAGCGTGAGAAGACGGCTCGAATCCTGCACACGATGCGTGACTCGATTGTGTATACGGAACTCAAGACGAATGAACGGTTCGCCAATAGCGCACTCTTTGACTTGTACGAACATCCGATTCCATCAACGGAACGCGGCAGCCTCTATCCGATTGCGATGTACTACCCGATGTTCATGAATCAGATCGATGACAAAGAGGGACTAAACCAATTCACGAAGCGTGCGAAAGAGGAAAGTATGTTCGATGAGACGTTCACGTATACGATGCAGGATGGTCAGAAGACGATTCGAATGTACGCTGAACCGATCGATTTGAAAAATGAACGAGTCGGTGTCATCTTCGTATCACGAGATATTACCCAGGAAACAGAAATCAATCAAATGAAGACCGAATTGGTCGCAACCGTGTCCCATGAGTTGCGAACACCGCTCACATCGATTCTCGGATTTTCAGAGCTTCTGAAGAGTCGTCAGCTAGACGAGACGAAACGAGAGCGTTACTTGGAAATGATTGCGAGTGAGACGAAACGTCTCGAACGTCTCGTAAGCGATCTGTTAGACGTTCAAAAAATGGAGGCGGGCATGGGGACGCCTGAATTTAAAGTTGAGAGCTTATACGACTTACTATCTGATTTACTCGAGATTCACGCAGGGTCGACGGAACAGCATCTCTTCCACTTTGACTGTGATGAAACGCTCTTTGTCGCAGGGGATCCGGCACAGCTACGACAAGTGTTCTCGAACATCTTGAACAATGCCATCAAATATTCGCCGGACGGTGGAAATGTGACGGTCGATGTGACGTGTGAAGAAGACACGATTCAAATCGCCATCACGGATGAAGGACTTGGACTTTCTGAGGAAGATGCTGAGCGTATTTTTGATAAGTTTTATCGCTCTTCATCTGAAGAAAGTAAACAAATTGGTGGAACTGGACTAGGATTATCCATTTGTAAAGAAATCGTCCAATTGCATGGCGGTACGATTGGTGTCCGCTCTCAAATCGGAGAAGGAACGACGATGGTTGTCGAGTTACCGATGGTCGATCATGTTAACGAAGAAAGTTCATCCTAAATCGTAGGATGAACTTTTTTTGAAAAAACGGTGAATGCAACGCTCGTTTGGTACGATATATAGAGTGAATCATGTTACAGGATGAAAGGAAGACGACTATGCTACGCGGATTATATACAGCGGCAGGCGCAATGAATGCCCTTCAGCGCCAACAAGAAATTTTAAGCAATAATCTCGGTAACGTCAGAACACCGGGCTTCAAGGCGTCTGACGGCGTCGTCCGATCGTTTCCGGAGATGTTGCTCGCACAGGTCAGCAATCCCGATAACGGGAAGTCGCGCGTAAACGGTGAAGTAGGTACCCTTTCAATGGGCGTCTATCTTCAAGAGACGATGCCACGTTTTTCAGCGGGGAGTATCACAGAATCGGGAAGTCCGACAGATCTTTATTTGAAGGCTTCTGCTGATTTTACGGGTGCGCCGATGTTCGCGGTCGAACAGGCAGGAGAGACGTTGTATTCGACGAACGGACGCTTCTCGATCGATGAGGCGTTATTCCTTCGTTCGGCAGACGGTGGCTATGTCCTCTCAAATGAAGGAGAGCGCATCCAGCTCCCGTCGAGCGAGTTTCAGGTAGGCAAAGACGGTGTTATCACGTCGCTTGGTCAAAACGTGGCGACACTCGGTGCCTATCAAATCGATGATTTGACGACGCTCGAGCAAGTGGGGAACGATTGGCGCGTGACAGGTGACGCACCTGCACCGGCACAAGTAGACGTGTTACAAGGTTTCATCGAAGAAGCGAACGTCAATCTCGATCAGACGATGGCCGATCTTATGATGACGTATCGTCAATTCGAAGCGAACCAAAAAGTCGTCCAAGCGTATGATAAAAGTGCCGAGCGAGCTATCGAAATCGCTCGCGTTCGTTAAGGAGGAACACCATGCAGTCCATTTATAACTCGGTCAACTCCCTGTCCCAACTTCAACGTCAGTTAGATGTGACAGGTCATAACATCGCGAACGTCGATACGGTCGGCTTCAAACGTCAGCAAGGACACTTCGCATCATTGTTATCGCAAGCGTATGATAACCAGCCGCGTCCTGAATTTGAAGTCGGGCGGGACACACCGAACGGCATTCGCATTGGGGTCGGTGGTCACGTCGCTGATATCACGCAACAATTCAATATCGGACAAGTACGCATGACAGATCGCGGTCTTGACGTCTTCTTGAAGGCGAGCCGTCAGTTCTTCGTCGTGGACACGCCGAACGGTGTCGGGGTGACACGTAGCGGGAACATGCAACTGTCTGTCGGTAATGAGACGACACTCGTCGATGTGAACGGAAACCCACTTCTTGGGGATGATGGCAATGCAATCGCCATGCCAAACGAGGCGACGAAGCATCGCATTCGTCAGGACGGCGTGGTCGTGGCGAGCGTGAACGGTGTCGAACAGGAATTTGGACGACTCGATATCGTGGAAGTCCGAAACACGTCTGAACTACGTCCTCTCGGTGATAACGTCTTCGCAGCCGATCTCGAGACTGAAGTCGATCGTCCGCTCGGTAACTTATTGATGGAAGGGACGCTCGAGTCCTCAAACGTCGATTTGACGAAAGAGATGACGGATATGACCATTACGCAGCGTGCGTATCAAATGAACTCTCGTGCCCTTTCGATGAGTGATCAAATGATGGGGCTTGTCACAGCACTACGACCTTAAGGCTTTACCGCTTCTCCGTGGGAGAGGCGGTTTTTGCTATAGAAAAAGGAGGACAGACAGATGCGAATCGTCGTTGCCATGGATTCATTCAAAGGCTCGCTATCTAGCATGGAAGCGAATCAAGCCGTACGTCGTGCGTTAGAAGGGCATGACGTCATCGTCATCCCGATTTCGGATGGAGGGGAAGGATTTCTCGATGCGTGGCTTGCGACGCACGTGGATTCGTCGTTGATAGAAGAACCTGTTCAGTGTCTGGATGGGACAAAGCGAATCGCTCGGTTTGGGTTCGAGTCGTCGACGAAACAGGCAGTCATTGAAGTTGCAGAAACGACTGGATTGACCCTCCTCACGCACGTCGATCCGTGGCGCTATAGTTCGATTGGGGTCGGAGAACAGATCATCCAAGCACTAGATTATGGTGCGACTTGTATCACCGTCGGACTTGGCGGGAGCGGGACGATTGATGGTGGGAAAGGGATGCTTGAAGCGCTAGGCGTTCGTTTCCTAGATGTGAACGGTACTGTATTACCGTCAATCCCACATCAGCTTGCGGACGTCGTATCCATCGATTGGTCTGGGCTCGATCCGAGAGTGCGCGACGTTGAATGGAGGATGGCCTCTGATGTCCATAACCCGTTGACGGGAGAACGGGGGGCCGCGCAAGTGTTCGGTCCTCAAAAAGGGTTGGCGATGGATGACGTGAAGCGCTATGATCAGTTCCTTGATGCTTACGCAAGCTGTTTTGATCAGGATATGAGGGGATTTGACGGAGCCGGAGCGGCAGGCGGCATCGGATTTGCACTCTTGCAGCTTGGGGCGACCTATGTGAGTGGCATCGAAGAAGTCGTCCGTTGGTCAAGGTTCGAAGAGCACGTGAAGGGAGCAGATTGGCTCATCACGGGAGAGGGGAAGTTTGATGCACAAAGTTTAGAGGGGAAGGCACCTTATGGATTGGCGCGTCTTGCCCACACATACGGTGTACCGACGCTCGTGTTCGCCGGACAATCTGACTTGACCGCTCATGTGGAGTCTGGGATTGTCGCCGTCTTTCCGATCGTGTCACGCATCATGACACTAGAAGAAGCGATTTGGGAAGCCGCCCCGTTACTGACAAATGCGGTCCAACGGGTTCGCCATGTTATCGAAAAAGCGCTTTGACGATCGTCAAAGCGCTTTTTGCTTGTTACGGACGTTCTTTTAATAAGTCACGAATCTCAGTCAACAACTGCTCTTCTTTCGTAGGAGTCGGGGCAACGGCCTCTTCGACTTCCTTCTCACGTTGTAGACGGTTGATGAGCTTTACAATAAGGAAGAGTGCGAAAGCGATCAAGATGAAGGATACAATCTGTTGAATGAAGTTCCCGTATAAGACGTCCACTCCAAGCACACTCGCTTTTAAGTTAGAGAAATCGATTCCTCCGATAATGATTCCGAGAAGCGGCATAAAGATATCGTTGACGAGCGAGTTCACGATGGCTGTGAACGCCGCACCGAGTACGACGGCGATAGCGAGATCGATGACGTTCCCGCGCATCGCGAACTTTTTAAATTCTTTTAACATAAATGAACCTCCTGACGTTGAATAGCATAAGCGTAGCATATTTTGGCGAAAGACAGAAAATCGTTCAGCTTCTGTCAGGGAAGGATGCTTGTTCGACATTTGTGCATAGGGTACACTAAAAAGGTAGCAATTTACGCATTTTAATACCAGGTACTAATATGATATAATCATTTTAGCTGAAAGGATGGTTGGACGTGGCGAACGATGAACAAACGAGTTCGGAAGAACAAAAGGGTTCACCAGAACAAGAGACGAAGCAGAAACAGCGATCACGATTGTCGAATCATCGTCGATTCCCGATTTTACTGCGTGTACTTGTCGTTTTGGTGTTGGCGATCGCGATGCTCGCCCTCGGAGCGATCATTGGATATAGCGTCATTGGCGGAGGCGACTGGAAAGATGTGTTTGACATCGAGACGTGGCGCCATATCACCGATTTTTGGCTAACCTCTTAAAGGCGGTGGATGGATGTATACAATTGAGCAAATTAAAGAAGTAATCCCACACAGATACCCGTTTCTGTTAATTGATCGAATTCTCGAAGTCGAGGAAAAGAAGCGTGCTGTCGGATTAAAAAATGTCACGGCGAACGAAGAGTTCTTTAACGGGCATTTCCCAGACTATAACGTCATGCCAGGCGTCTTAATTGTTGAGGCACTCGCACAAGTCGGTGCTTTCGCGATGTTGAAAGACGAATCGAATCGAGGCAAGCTCGCCTTTTTCGCAGGGATTGACAACTGTCGTTTCAAACGACAAGTCGTCCCGGGTGATCAGCTTCGCCTTGAGGTAGAAATCATGAAAATTCGTGGGCCAATCGGTAAAGGACGTGCCGTGGCCACGGTCGATGGAGAAGTTGCTTGTGAAGCAGAACTCACTTTCGCCTTGAAGTAAGGAGAAATGGGATGCGTGCTTTAGTAATTGTTTTACTAGTAGGCTTAATGACGATTGTGGGCTGTCAGCAACTGCAAACAGAAGAGTCGAACGAAGAGAACATTGTGTACGAACAGGACGTGAATGAGGCGATGATTGAGAAGCGTGCGGGTCAATCTGATGCGATTGCCGTTTCGCTCGAGCGGACGAACAATACGACGATGCTCTTCACAATTCGTATGCTTGAAAATCGGCGCCTCGACCCGACGACAGTCATGAGTTATGAGGTCGACGGTGAGCGGATCGCCATTCCATTCGGCGAACTGATTGCAGAACGGGAAGAAGATATTCGGACGTATGAATATCAGACCGATGTTAACCCTGATCTTTTCGTGTCGGATACACTTCCGCTCTTTCATTTAGTGGAGGAAGGCGAGACGGAAGTCACGATTCCGCTCGAAGTCGTCGATTCGACAAACCTTGAATAAAAACAGACGATTTTGTCGAAAATCGTCTGTTTTTTTGTTGAGATTGATTCATTTTGTCCGATACAAAGAGTAAGGACAGAATGGAGGAAATCGAGATGAAACAGAAATCACAGTCGTTACAGACACGCATTTTAGCAGCGATGCTAGTCTTCGTCACCTTGCTCATCGTTTCGTTCGGGGCGGTGCAGTACTTCAGTACGAAGCATTCCGTACTCAGCACGTTGCATGCGACGATGATTGAAGACGGTGAACGGATTAGCGAGACGTTAGATGCGGATACATATGCGTCTTTCATGGCTAATCCGTCAAAAAACGAGCAGTATGAACAGTTGCGAGAATATCTCGATACATATCGCCAACAAATCGGGGCCATGTATGTGTACACGATTGCTACGGCGGGCGAAGAAGTTCAAATTATCGTCGATGGCTTGAGTCAGGCGGATGCGGCCGAGATCGGCACACCGACTACGACGATGACATATGAAGGGGCAATGGATGCGTTTGAAGGTGAGACCGTCACAACAAACGTCATTGATGACCCGGAATACGGGAAGTATGTGACGGTACTCGTTCCAATCAAACGAGGTAGCGAGGTCATCGGAGTACTCGGGATTGATAAAGCAGCAACAGAAGTCGAGGCAATCACGGGAAATGTGTTAACCGAAAGCTTGCCGCCAATCCTAATCGGACTTCTCGTCTTACTCGTCGTTGCAGCCGTCATTATTTGGCGGTACCTTGGCTGGAAGTTACGACCGCTCCAAGCACTAGAGCGCGTCGCGACATCGATTGCAGAAGGAGACTTAGCGACAGCATCGAAGGATGTAGAGAAGATTCAATTGAAATCGAATGATGAGATTAAGCGTCTGACGGTATCAATGGATAAGATGACCCATATGTTGAAAGACCTCATCTCCGGTATCCAAACGTCGGCGCAGACGGTCCGGGATGAGAGCGGGAACGTCTCGAGCATCTCGGAAGAAGTGAATGACGCCTCTCGTCAAATCGCCTATACGATGGAAGAGATTGCGAGCGGTGTCGAAAATCAAAGTGTGTTGACGATGCGTCTGTATGGTCATATGAATGAATTCTCGACACTCGTCGAGCAAACGACGTCAGACGGAGATCAAGTGAGCGAACAAGCAGAAGTCGTCAGTCGGGTGACGATGGATGGCCTTCGCTACATGGAGAGCGCGGTCAGTCAGATGACACACATCCATGAACAAGTGAAGACGTCGCAAGGACAAGTTCGTGATTTTGAACAACAAGCGGATGAAGTGACGGAGCTCGTCACGATGATTCGTCAAATCTCACAACAGACGAATTTACTCGCGTTGAACGCAGCCATCGAAGCGGCACGTGCGGGTGAGCATGGGAAAGGGTTTGCGGTCGTCGCCTCGGAGATTCGGAAGTTGTCGGACAGTGTCGCAGAATCCGTCAGTGAGATTTCGGAAATTGTCGGAAGCGTCAAACAAAATTCGATTGCACTCGGTCAGACGTTCACGGAAAGCATGACGGCGGCCGAGGAAGGAAAAGAAACGCTCGAATCGACGAAGCGTGCCTTCACGGAAATCGAACAGAGTGTCCGGCATATGCAACAGTTAACGAATTCGATGCGTGGGCAACTCGATCGGGTGAAGACGAACCAAGACCATATCCAACACGGTCTATCCGAGATTGCTTCTATCTCTGAAGAGAGCACGGCTGGAAACGAGGAAGTGGCCGCTTCAACAGAACAGATGTCAGCGACGAGTGAGACGATGAACCGTCTCGTCAAGGACTTGTCGACGACAGCCGAATCGATGCAACAGATGAGCCGACAGTTCAAGTTGTAAGCAGTCTCACATCAGACAGACCTCTCTCGTGTCCGCTATAATGGGCGCAAGGGAGGTTTTTTCATGCAACAATTCTCTAGTGAACTGACACAATTTCGCGGAAGTCATTATGACTTCGGGCGATTTCAAGGAAAATATATAAAACGAAGTCAACTGCTCGAGAATCGGACGGACCAGTGGAAACTACGCGTTCCCCGTTTTGAGATTGACGCGACAGAGGCGAAGGCTGCCTTCGACGCAGTTGCTCCGAAGATTTGGGAAGAGTTGATTGGGCTTCAAGACGAGCTTAAACTGTCCCTCAATGATACGTTGCTCCATTTCGGACATTTCCGCGTCAATAATCCGATTAGCGGCTGCTCGATTCTGACCGGGGATAATTTCCTCGTCCGGAACTATGACTATCATCCGATGACCTATGACGGGCGCTACAACGTCTTTCAACCAGATGATGGATATGCCGTCATCGGACCGGTGTCTCGTGTCACGGGCCGCATGGATGGGATGAATGAAAAAGGTCTCGCGATGGGATACAACTTCATCAATCGTCGTCGACCGGGGGACGGGTTCGTCTGTCAAATGATTGGACGCATCATTCTTGAGACGTGTGCGACGGTAGAAGAAGCAGTCGATTTATTAAAAGAGATTCCGCATCGTGGCTCCTTCACGTACGTCGTCCACGACAAGTCGTCGAAGACACGCGTGATCGAGGCGACACCGCGGGATATTCAAGTGCGGGAATCGAATATATGTACAAACCATTTCGAACTGTTGCAACACGAGAATCGTTACCATCTTGATGATTCCACCCGTCGCATGATGGAAATCAAAGTGGTGCAACATTTGATTCAAGACGCGGAGAGCGCGTTTCGTCTCATGAACGATACTGACAAAGGAGTCTTCTCGGAACTGTACAAGAGCTGGGCGGGAACGATTCATACGGCTGCCTATTTCCCAGAAACACTCGAGACGTGGTTTGCGCTCGGTGGAGACCGTGATCCGGTCATCTTTGATTTCCAAAAATGGCTTGATGGGGAAGACTTTGACTTGCACGCACTTGACGGTGAACTCGCGACCGATATCGAGTTTGCGAATACGGTCCAACTTTGGCGCTGACGTTTGTCAGTGCTTTTTTTGTAGAAACGGGAATACACATAACAGGAGGGATGAAAGATGAAACGATTTGGCATCATACTCATTATGCTCACACTCGTTACACTACTCGGTGGGTGTGTGCCTGGCGACGGGACGTATACGACGGACCCGGCAGGCTTTTTCTGGGGCATCTGGCACGGATGGATTGCGCCGATCTCACTCATTTTAGGGTTATTCAATGATACGTATCGGGTGTACGAAGTGAACAACACCGGCTGGTTTTACGACTTAGGATTTTATATCGCTGTTATCAGTGGATTTGGAGGATTGACGTTGACGCGGAAGAGTCGGGGATGATCTTGAGTGGCCCAGCGAGGTCACTCTTTTTTAAAATCTTTTTTACCGTAAACGCTTGCATTAAAATATTTTTCATATTATGATTCAGGTGAAAATGATTTTAAGGAGGATTTATTCATGTCACGTCTCTTTGAACGAGCGCAACAATTCGGGAAATCGTTCATGTTGCCAATCGCTGTCTTACCGGCAGCCGGACTATTGTTAGGGATTGGGGGCGCCTTGTCTAACCCAAATACGGTACAAGCGTATCCGTTTCTCGACATCGACTGGTTGCAACATCTATTCACGATTATGGCGGCCGCGGGTTCGATTGTATTTGCGAACTTGGCAGTATTGTTTGCTATCGGTGTTGCTGTCGGACTTGCGAAGTCTGATAAAGGCACGGCCGGTTTGGCAGCAATGCTTGGTTATTTGATTATGAATGCGACCATCAACGCGATGCTGCAAATTACCGGAGAGTTGATGGAAACGAACTTAGCGAGTGCGGGTCAAGGGATGGCACTCGGGATTCAAACACTTGAAACCGGTGTGTTCGGCGGGATATTGATTGGGATTGTCACGGCACTCTTGCATAACCGCTATAATAAGCAAGTCTTACCACAATTTCTCGGCTTCTTCAGCGGATCACGATTTGTACCGATTATCACATCGTTCGTCGCGATAGGTGTCGGGATTGGACTCTATTTTATTTGGCCGACGGTGCAGAATGGAATTTTCTCACTAGGTGGTCTCGTTGAGAAAACTGGTTACATTGGAACATTCATCTATGGGTTTGTCCTACGGATGCTCGGTCCATTCGGGTTGCACCACATCTTCTACATTCCGTTTTGGACGACCGGGCTCGGGGGCTCGATGGTTATCGACGGTACATTGATTGAAGGGACACAAAAGATTTTCTTCGCGCAATTGGCTGATCCAAATACGAGCCAATTTTATGAAGGGACGGCGCGCTTTATGTCTGGTCGATTCATCACGATGATGTTCGGTCTTCTTGGCGCAGCGCTCGCGATGTATCACTGTGCTAAACCAGAGCAAAAGAAAGTCGTATTTGGACTTTTGTTCTCTGCTGCACTTACGTCGTTCTTGACAGGAATCACAGAACCGCTCGAATTCGCGTTCTTGTTCGTAGCACCTGTTCTCTATTTGGTCCATGCCATCTTTGATGGTCTGGCCTTTATGATGGCTCACATCTTCGAGATTACGATTGGTCAAACGTTCTCGGGAGGGTTCATCGACTTTATCTTATTCGGGGTTTTACAAGGGAATGACAAGACGAACTGGATGCTCGTACCGGTCATCGGTGCCTTTTGGTTCTTGCTCTACTACGTAACGTTCCGTTTCCTCATCACGAAGTTCAACTTCATGACACCAGGACGCTCAGATGAAACAGCTAAAACAGCAGACATTGCGGCGTCTGATCGTTCAACAGCCATCATTGCGGCACTAGGTGGCGATGCAAATATTGAAACGGTCGACTGTTGTGCGACACGCCTTCGCGTTACCGTCAACGACAATCAACATGTCCGTGAAGATTTGTTAAAAGAGACGGGCGCTCACGGGGTAGTTCAAAAAGGGAATGGAATTCAGGTAATCTACGGTCCTTCTGTTACAATTATTAAGAATGAAGTCCAAGAGGCGTTAGGCCGGGGCGAATAACGAATGTGTTGGAGGGAAGAATCGTGTGGGAGCAAATGAAACACGTGTATTCAGAAATGACAGACAGTGAGAGAAAGATTGCGGACTATCTCATGGTAAACATGAAAGAGGCCATCGAGATGAACATTACCGATCTGGCAAACGCAATCGCGACTTCTCCAGGAACAATCACGCGATTTTGTAAGAAAATCGGCGTAGGAAGCTATAGCTCACTGAAGCTCATGATGCAAAAGACGTTAACGGAAACGAATTTGCCCCAAACGACTTCACTGGAACCGATGCAGAGGTCGTATATTGAATTGATTCAAACGACCGCTCATTTGATTGATCAGGACGAATTGATTGCTATTTGTAAGGAAATTGTTTCGAGCCGTTCCGTCCATTTGTATGGGTTGGGCAACGCCGGTCTCGTTGCACAAGAGATGGAATATCGATTGAGACGGATGGGCTTACTGGCGACTACGGCGTTTGATAGTCACAGCATGGTCATGGACGCTTCGATTGTCACATCAGAAGATGTAGTCATTGCGTTCTCGAACAGTGGAGAAAGTCGAGAAGTCGTCCAAGCCGTTCAACTTGCAAAAGAATCAGGCTGTACGACAGTGGCGTTCGTCGGATACCAGCATTCACCACTCGCTGAGCTTGTTGACTATCGTTTGTTGACCGCCGGTGCGTCAGGAGAGGCATTCTTAATTAATACCCAACTCCCGCTTCTGTTTACGGCAGATGCGGTGACGAAAACATTGATGGAGACGAATGAAGCATTAAAAGCGCACTATATGCGAACGCTTAAAGCGCTTGATCGTTTAAAAGAAAGAAGTGAGTAATCAGTATGACAACATTACCGACTGGATTGATTGTTTCGTGCCAGGCTTTAGAAGGTGAACCACTCCATAGTGAGTTCATTATGGGACGGATGGCCATTGCGGCCGTTCAAGGGGGCGCCAAAGGAATTCGGGCCAATTCAGCGAAAGATATTCAAGAGATTAAACAACAGGTTTCGGTTCCGATTATCGGAATCGTCAAACGGGATTATGAAGACAGTGACGTCTTCATCACTGCAACGATGAAAGAAATCGAGGAGTTGACTGAAGTCGGCGTGGATGTAATCGCCCTCGATGCGACAAAACGCCTCCGACCGAATGGGATGACACTTCAAGAGTTGGTGCATGCCATCCGCTCGATTTATCCGAATCAATTGTTGATGGCTGATTGCGCGACCCTCGAGGACTGCATTGAGGCAGATCGCCTTGGTTTCGACTATATCTCGACAACTTTGCACGGGTATACAGACGAAACGAAAGGATCTCTCCTCTATCACGATGATTTCAAATTTTTAAAAGATGTGTTAGATCATGTGTCTCGACCAGTTGTTGCAGAAGGAAATATTTTGACACCTGAGATGGCGAAGCGTTGTATGGACTTAGGAGCGCATGCTGTCGTCGTTGGTGGTGCAATTACACGTCCACATCAAATTACCGCACGGTTTGATGCCGCACTTGCTGCTAATGTGAAGAGTTCGTTGTAAGCTCTTTGGAGCGATTTATAGAGACTTTCGATTGATTTACACCTCAATTGAAAGTTTAAAAAAGAGTATATTGCCAGCACACAGTTTGAAAAGCATATGACAAATGATGGAGCGGTCTAGATTTCAGATATCTAGATCGCTTTTTCACACTGTATTTGAGTAAAGGATACAACATGAATAGCATAATCCGTCACAACACCGTCATAACAAAAACATAAAAAATAGAGAGGAGTAGCTAAAAAAAATATAAAGCGTGCTAATCTTTTTTATAGGGTGGTGAAAGCAATGAAACATATCCGTCGTATGCGTGAAACATTTCGAGGAAGACTGTTATTTGATTTTATATTACTCATTATTGTCTCAGGTTTCTTTTCTCTATTAATCTATTTATTCGATACTGTACAAGGGGTGAAGGAAGAATTCATTCAACAAGAAGTGGCTACGAAACAAATGCAGTCGATTGTATACGATTATATTGAGCAAAGTAAACAGATGATACAAACGACTGCAGACAATATCGAAACCCTTCGTTCGACAGGTTCGTTTGTAACTGTTGAACAAGAGATGATTGATCATATCAAAACGCATAACTCACGTTTTGAAAATTTATATATCGCTGATGAGAGTGGACGTACCATCGCTTTTTCACCCAGAGTGAATGAGGACGGACAGTCGAATCTCGGACTTGATTTTAGTAATCGTTTTTACTTCAAACAACTCCAAATGACGAGAGACACCTATGTCTCTCACGTATTCCAAGGACGCGGAGGTAGCCAAAAACCTTTGATTGTCATTGCGACACCGATATTCTCCGAAGGCGATGATATGTCGGGTTACATATTAGGTGCCTTAAGTTTAGAAGGGATTGGAGAGACCTTGATTGCCAACAACTTTAATCAAGAACAATTCCCGGTAGTCGTAGATGATCGAAATCAGATTGTGTTCCATCCAAACACATACCCATCCAATGAAGTGAAAGCGGTTACGATGAATCCGGATGAGCGTGGAGAGCAAGTATGGGGAAACGTTTGGCGAGTTTTTGATGAAGAAAAACAGCAGTCTCAATTTGTCACATATGAGGTGGTGCCCGAATATGGATGGACAGTTTGGATTGCTCGTCCGGTGGAAAGTGTACTAGCTTCCGTTATAAAAACAATTATTCCCAACACATTGTTATTTCTAATGATTGCGACCATTATGTTTATTCTAGGCTCTATACTTTCCCGTAAACTAAATCGCTCGCTTGCGGATTTTGTGAATCAAACCGAACTGCTCGTTGAACACAATGAACCATCTCACGTCGTAAACCACTTGCAATCGATTCGTGCACCGAAAGAAATCATTGAATTGGCTAAACGTTTTGAACATATGGCCGAACATGTTCGGGAAAGCCAAGAAAATTTACGTCAATTGAATGAGGCATTAGAAGAAAAGGTATCCCGCCGAACAAAAGAATTAGAACGAAACAACTTAGAGTTAAAGGCGCTTAATCAATTTATGACATCGTTTCGTCATGCGCCGAACATCATTTCGCTTGTACAAAGCACGTTACAAGAGATGGCATCCATTTTGCCATATCCTTTGTTTGTCTCCTTGCCGAATCAAGTCATTTCAAAAGACGCAATCTTATCACAAGAGAGCCTATGTGAATTTTTAGATGCACAGCAAAAAGGTTATCGGTTTTATAAGAACCATTTATATTTTGGAGGACGTGCAGATGGAATGTTGTTAGTCGGTTTAACAGCCAATCAAACCATCGCCAAACGAGAAGAGATTTTCTTACACACACTTAGTGATGCCTTTTCCATCCTTCTCGATAATAAAGTGTTGGTCGATGAGACAACAAAACAGAATGCCTTATGGAATGCGACGTTGAGTAGTATGTCTGAAGGTGTAATCGTGATGAATGAAGGTGGAGAAATTGAGTATGTGAATCGCTTCATGGAGCTGAATTTCGAGTTATCTCAATCCGATCAAGTGGAGGATTGGAATACGGTTATGAAACTCTATGGAGATGAGAAAGATATCTATAGATTATTTATTGACGATCAAATCTTCCACGTACAACCGTTTTCTGTGATTGGTTCATCCGACACTGTCGGACAAGGGTACATCGTGCGTGACGTCACCCGTGAAGTAGAAATCGATCAATTAAAGGATAATTTAATTTCACTAGCATCTCATGAATTTAAAACACCGCTCACAAACATTCGTGGAAGCGTTGAAACGTTGATGAGGAAAGATGTCTCATGGGACAGCTCATTCCGAACTGAATTGTTACAAGGGATTCAAGAAGATGCACAGCGAATTCGTCAACTCATTGATGACTGGTTAGACATTACTAAAATCGAATCTGGAAACTTTCCTGTAGAACTGGAAGCGGTCTTGTTCATCCCTTATGTAAAAGCAGTCATAAAAGAGCTCCAAATTGAAGAATATACGACGTACGAATGGAATGGACCAACCGTAGTCGAAGTCGATTTTAATCGATTTCGGCAAGTACTCGTCAATTTATTGACGAATGCGGTTCGATACAGTGACGGCTCACCCAAGATTCGGATTCGGACAGAAGAGACGAACGAGTCGTGGCAACTCGTCATTGAAGATCAAGGGATTGGTATTCGTCACGATCATGTAAATCGGATTTTTGATCGCTTTTATCAAGTAGAAATGAAATCAACGAGACGAAAAGGCGGGACGGGTCTCGGGTTAGCAATCTGTAAAGGAATCATCGAAGCCCATGGTGGAGACATTCGAGTCGAGAGTGAGTTAGGTCGTGGGACTCGATTCTTTCTAACAATGCCAAAAGGGGAGGAATAAGCAATGACGACAATTGCCATAGTTGAAGATGAAAAGAAAATCGCACGTTTTGTGGCAGCAAATTTAATTTCGCTTGGATATGAAGTGAAACAATATATCGACGGTAGTCAGTTTTTAGAGGAAATTGAACGGAATCAGTTTGATTTGGTTTTACTCGATATTATGATGCCTCGAATGGACGGGTTCGAAGTGCTACGTCGTCTACGGACAGTGTCGGATATCCCTGTTATTTTGTTGACAGCTCGAAGTCAGTCCAAAGATAAAGTAGATGGATTGAACTTAGGGGCAGATGACTATTTGACCAAACCATTTGCACTTGAAGAATTGTTTGCACGAGTCAAAGCAGTGCTCAGGAGATCAGTTGCCGATGAAGTACTGGAAACGACTGTTCAGATTAAAGGTGTCGAGGTAGATCGTTTACGGAATAGAGTGTTTCATCAAGGGGAAGAAGTCAAGTTGACTCAAAATGAATTCTCCTTATTATCCGAATTGGTCAAGCATCTAGATCAAGTCGTTCAACATCGTGAGCTCTTGCAGTCGGTATGGGGACCTGAATACGGAGAAGAGGTCGAATACTTACGAGTGACTATCGGTCGAATCCGAAAAAAATTAAAAGCTGCCGGCGCCACAGAGGCGGCGGATCAATTAAAGACGTATCCTGGTATCGGCTACGCCTTACTTTCCTAAGCGCCTTCGGGCGTTTTTTTTATGGAATTGTTACGAAGACACCCTGTCTCTTTATGCGTTTCTTACGGGGTGAGACGTAAAGTATACATGTAAGCGATACCAAAAATAGAAAGGAAGTAACCCCATGAGTACATCCCCAGTTTCTCAACCCGTCTTGCAACCTAAGCGAGAACGAATCCCGTATTGGTGGAAAGTCGTCGCGGTCTTTTTCCTAGGCTGGATGTTTATGTATGCGGACCGGACCATCCTCAATCCGGTCATGCCGAACTTGGCTCAAGAGTTCGGGTTGAACAATGCTCAGCTCGGTTTGATTAACAGTGTCTTTTTCCTCACGTACGCCATCGCCCAAATTCCTTCTGGATCACTTGGCGATAAGTTTGGACGAAAACGCATTTTAGTGCCAGGCTTTATTCTTTTCGGATTATTTACCGGAATTACCGGACTTGCTACAACCTTTCTCTTGTTCATGATTGCCCGAGCAATCACAGGACTTGGTGAAGGAACGTATTACGGTCCGCAATATGCCTTATCATCTGAAGCCATTCCAAAGCAATTTTTGACGATTGGAACAGCCATTATCAACAGCGGTATGGCGCTCGGTATCTCGCTCGGTTACATTTCATCAAGTTATTTGACACTCGAACTTGGAATGAGTTGGCGTACCCCGTTTTACTTCATGACAATCCCGACAATTTTAACCGGGATTTTGATTTGGTTTGTCGTCAAAGAAAAACGCCCAGAACGTGTGGAGGCAACAGCTGAAAAATCAGATTTCTCCATCATGAGTTTGTTTAAAAACCGAAATTTATTAGCGACGTTCATCATGGTATTTTGTTCACTCTATGGCTTCTTTATGATCCTCACGTGGTTACCACAGTACTTGCAAGTCGAACGTGGGTTCCAAGGAAGTGACGTTGGATTTATCTCTTCTCTCGTTCCATGGGCTTCTATCCCAGGCGCATTGTTGATTGGATACCTGTCAGACAAGATGGGCAAGAAAAAGCCACTTGTCTTCATACTCGTCCCTCTATCGATTGCTTCGATCTTCGCTGTCGTATTCGTGGAAAGTACACCGCTCTTATTTGCGGCGCTCATCTTATACGGATTGACTGGAAAGTTAGCTCTTGATCCAGTTCTCCTTTCATTCGTAGCGAATAATGCACCAAAAAAAGTATATGGAACGGTGTTTGGTGTCTATAACTTTGTCGGAATGACTTCATCGATTCTTGCACCGTACATCACCGGTTATTTGGTCGATCAATCAGGATCGATGCAAACAGGCTTTTATTTGGCAGCAGTTCTTCTCGTCATCGGGATGATAGCCATGTTGTTCACAAAAGAAACCGTCAAACCGACGGAAGCGTAAGGAGAGAAACGTATGTTAACCACAATCATTCAAGAAAACACATACCAAGATTCGGTGACACTCATGGTGTTGTCAAATCATGTCTCGAGTCTTGAAGGAATCAATAAAGTCTCAATCATGATGGGAACGCCAGCGAACCTTGATATTTTTAAAAGTACAGGTTTTTACACAAGCGAATTAGAAACAGCAACACCGCAGGATATGTGCATCGTTGTAGATTCAGAAACAGATCAGACAGAGCGACTATTGACCGCCATTCACGACTTCTTGAACAATCAAACGAAACAAGATTCAGGAGATAAACAAGAAGCTCGTTCTTGGAAAGGAGCTTTGGAAGAGTTACCCGATGCGAACTTGGCTTTATTGTCGATTCCTGGACAATACGTTGAATATGAGGCGAGAAAGGCGCTCAATCAAGGACTGAATGTTCATATTTTCAGTGACAATGTTCCCGTTGAAGTCGAACGCGAATTAAAACAATATGCTGATCAGAATGGATTATTAGTCATGGGTCCAGACTGTGGGACTGCCTCACTCGCTGGAATTCCTCTGGCGTTCACGAACGTCGTTCAAACAGGACGTGTTGGTATTGTAGGTGCTTCCGGAACAGGGATTCAAGAAGTGGCGACGTTGATTGATCGTCTCGGTGGTGGTGTATCGCATGCCATTGGAACGGGAGGACGTGACTTGTCTACGGAGATTGGTGGAATTTCGATGAAAGCAGGTATACGAGCTCTTGAACAGGATGCATCGACAGATACGATTGTCGTGATTTCAAAACCACCTGCTAAGGAAGTACGAGAAGAAATTGAACAGCTCCTTCAACAGGTGACAAAACCGATCGTGGCTTTCTTTGTCGGTGAACATGGTCTCGCACCAAGACATCACGTCATTTACGCAGATACATCAGAAGAAGCGGCATTATTGGCGCTCGGTAAGTCGACAACTGAACAGAAACGAATGGAACAGGTCTCGAGGGAAGCGACACGGATCGTCGGATTGTTCTCGGGCGGAACGTTAGCTGCGGAAACTGCCGATTTGCTTGCGCTCTCGTTTGGTGTAGAGGCAGACAGAGAACATCGTGACGGATTCTCATTCGATTATGAAGGAAATGTCGTCATCGATTTAGGTGATGACGTCTATACCCAGGGTAAACCGCACCCGATGATTGATCCGTCGACACGTATTGATTTTATTAATCGTTACTGTGATACGGACGACTCGATTGTACTGCTATTAGATAATGTTCTCGGATACGGTTCTCATGAAAACATGGCTGGCGCATTGCTTCCGACGTTACAAGCACTACAGACGTCACGACCAAACGTTCATGTCATCGTCAACGTATGTGGTACCGAGCAAGATCCACAACGTTATAGTGCTCAAAAACAACTTTTTGAATCAGCGGGTATCTTCGTCGCCGAGAGTAATGTCGCAGCTGTTGAATATGCCCTTCATATGATTGGACAACCTGTACCAAAATTCGAGGAGAAAACAATGCCGTCGGTTGAACGGAACACACCCCAAGTAGAGTCGTCGGACGCCATTCAACAATTATTATGTGCACCTAAAGTGATTAACTTAGGACTTCGCTCATTCGCAGACGCAGTAACGAATGAGGGAGGACAAAGTGTGCAATACAACTGGCAACCGACTGCAGGCGGAAAACCACATCTTCAGCGCTTACTCGCGCTCATGTCTTGAGGAGGAAAACAAATGAGTATCGGAGCTATGATTCAAGAAGCAAATGAAAAAGTCGTACAAACCATTCTGAATGGACAGCCATTTTTGACGGATGTCGTTCCGGCCCACACGGTCATTCCGATTTTAAAAGATAAAGTACTGTTACACGCCGGTCCACCGATTGCCTATCACGAGATGACGGGACCAATGAAAGGTGCAGCGATCGGGGCAGTCATATTCGAACAATGGACAGACGATTATGAGGAAGCGGAACAGATGCTCGAGCGTGGTGAAGTGACATTTACCCCTTGCCATCATGTCAATGCTGTCGGTCCGATGGGGGGGATTACATCGGGACACATGCCGGTGCTCGTCGTTGAAAACCGTAATGGTAGCGCCAAAGCGTATTGCACGATGAATGAAGGAATCGGTAAAGTGATGCGTTTTGGTGCGAACGATGCTGAGGTCATTTCACGTTTACACTGGATGAAAGACGTACTCGGTCCAGTTCTTTCAAAAACGTTAAAAGAAACAGGTGAAGGTGTTAATTTAAACGTCATCATCTCAAAAGCGATCACGATGGGTGATGAGTTCCATCAACGGAATATTGCAGCTTCTGTTCTCTTATTGAAAGAGTTAGCGCCTTATTTAATGCTTGCAGATATTGATGATACGGAGCGGCGAGATGTTTTACAGTTCCTCGCGGACACCGATCAATTTTTCTTGAACGTGATGATGGCGACATGTAAAGCCGTGCTAGATGAGGCGCGTCAGCATGAGGAAGGCACGATTGTGACGGCGATGACGCGAAATGGAAAAGAGTTCGGTATTCGCATCAGTGGGATGGGGGACGAGTGGTTTACAGCTCCGGTGAATACACCAGAAGGTCTCTTCTTTACAGGATATAGCCAAGACGATGCCAACCCAGATATCGGAGATAGTGCGATTACCGAAACGTATGGTGTCGGGGGAATGGCGATGGTAGCCGCGCCAGGTGTCACTCGTTTCTTAGGTCGTGCAGGCGCAAGTGAGGCTCAATCAATTAGTGAAGAGATGATTGAAATTTGCGATCAGCACAATTCAAACTTAAGCATTCCATCTTGGGACTTCCAAGGATCTTGCGTAGGAATCGATATTCGAAAAGTTGTGGAAACTGGAATCACACCAATCATCAATACAGGCATTGCGCATAAAAAACCAGGAATCGGACAAGTTGGTGCAGGTACCGTGCGAGCGCCGCTCGCTTGCTTCGAAAAGGCGCTTGAAGCATATGCTGAAAAACTAGGATTGGTTCAGCACGCATGATTCAAATTGGGGCGGTATACAGCTCGTATGCTGCCTCTCTCCTTCATGATGCATTCCATCCTCTTCAAGTCGAAGCCGTTTTTCAAACTGGCTACAATGTTCGGGCAGGCGCAAACCTGCTCTATATTGGAACGACAAAGAATGGTTACGCGCCATTTGGTATTCATATGAAGACGGTGGATCAATTGAAATGGAGAGTAGGCGATTGTTTACTAGTTGGGACGGGAGCGACCATCCATCATATTTCGACTGGTGTGACAGTTTATCCGAATCAAGTGATGAGAATGAAAGTAGAGCGAATTAAGCCTAATCCTGTTCAACTCACAAGAAATATCGAAGAGATGAATCAATCTCTAAAGAAACTTGGACACGATTGGAGTCGAGCTTATCGAGAAAAAGAACAGCCGTTATATGATTATTTGTCGAACATTGGTCAGGAAAAAGGGAAGCAATTGATCGGTTACGGAAAAGGGTTAACCCCGAGTGGTGACGATGTAATCGTTGGCTATATGGCAGCATGTGAAGTGTTAGGGCGACCGATGGGATGGCAGGTGGATTATGTATCAAGCGCCAAATATCGAACGACCCGAAGTTCAGTCGCTTATTATGAAGCAGCATTACGGGGGGAATACACGAACGAACTGAACCGACTGATCACGGCACTTTTAACACAATCACCTTCTGACTGGCAGAGCGACTGGGAACGACTGATTGAGTTTGGTAGCTCATCAGGCCAAGATACGGCATTGGGAATCTATTTAGCATTGACACATGAAATGGAGGACATGGTTAGATGAAAAAACGAATTGTGATTGCCCTTGGCGGAAATGCCATTTTAACAGATGATGGCTCTGCGACCGCTCAACGCGAAGCGATTACTGAAACGGTACGTCACATTGCTGATTTAATCGAAGAAGGACATGAAGTTGTTTTGAGTCATGGGAATGGACCACAAATCGGTGCAATACTGATTCAACAACAAATCGCAGACTCGGAAAAAACACCGGCGATGGACTTAGGGACATGTGGAGCCATGACTCAAGGGATGATTGGTTACTGGTTCCAACAGTTACTGAGAAATGAGTTATCTCGTCGTGGAATGGAGCGTCAAGTCGTCACGATGATCACCCAGTCAGAGGTCAATGCTTCAGATCGAGCATTTACCGAACCAACCAAACCAATTGGTCCTTTCTATACGGAAATGGAAGCCTCGCATATGCGAGCTCAAGGTGAGATGATGGTTGAAGATGCAGGGAGAGGATATCGAAAAGTTGTAGCAAGTCCAAAACCAATTCAAATCGTAGAAGCCCCAGTCATTCAAGATTTGCTACGTGCCGGTCATCTTGTCATTGCCGCTGGCGGTGGTGGAGTTCCTGTCGTTCGAGAGCAATACACGCTACATGGAGTGAACGCTGTCATCGATAAAGATTTTGCGGCAGCTCAGTTGGCCCAATCAATCCAAGCGACACATCTTATGATTGTAACGGGTGTGCCTAACGTATGTCTTCACTTCAACCAACCTAACGAGGAAAAATTAGAAGAAGTGACCACTTCAAGACTTGAACAGTTGATTGAAGAGAATCATTTTATGGCAGGGAGTATGTTGCCGAAGGTAGAAGCGGCTCTTCAATTTATTCAAGACGACTCTGAACGTGAAGCGGTCATTACCGATATCGCTTCTTTAAAAGGAGCGATATCGGGTACGGCGGGTACGAGAGTTCGATATGATTTTACAGCAGCAGGAATCGTCGACTAAGGTCATTACAAATCGACGACCGATTCAACGCACACAAATGACGTCCTGTTCTTTATGATGAATAAAGAGCGGGACGTCTTTTGTGACTAAAAAATGGGTACTGATTAAGCATTCGGTTTGCCCCCGATCACCGCGACCGTACGATAGTCACGGGAGTTAGGACCGCGCCGCACGGACACTTCCTGAAAGCCGAGCTTCGTCGCCTCAGGGATGAACTGTTCATGGATCAAGTCAGCAATCCCGTTCCACTGCATATCGCCTTTCCCATCGCAGTAGGTAATCACAAACGTGCCTTTCGGTTTCAAGACGCGCTTGATTTCAGATAGGACGGTCGCCACATCTTCCCAAAAATACAGCGTATGAACGCTGAACACATGATCAATGGATGTGTCGTCGATCTTGAGCTGATGCACGTCTCCTTGAATCAGGTGAGCTCGTCCAGTTCGAATCGACGTGGCGTTACGTTTCTCGGCAGAAGCAAGAACGGTCTTCGAACGGTCGAGACCGATCACAGTCACATCTTCACGCTGTTGAAGGATGGTCGCTAGCGCATCACCCGCTCCGCATCCAAGCTCAAGCACGGTCGCGTTTGGATGCATTTGTAATTGATTGATTGTCCATTCGACTTCGATGCGATGTTGGCGCACCATCTTTTCCCCGATATATTTTCCGACGGGACCGCGTGGGTTTTCATACTGACTGTCCACCCAGTTTTTGAACACTTGTGGGAGCATACTGTCACCTCACTTTGAAAGTAGCTCGATTGTAGCACATTGACGAGACAAAGGAGTCAACAACATGCGTTCATTTTGGATACTTGGCAATCAACTCTCGCACGAACTCGAGATGTTGAAGCAGATGAAAGAAGATGACGTCATCGTCATGATTGAGGCGACGTCTCGCGCGACGTGGCGTCCGTATCATAAACAAAAGCTCGTCCTCGTTTTCTCGGCGATGCGACACTTTGCCGAAGAGTTGCGCGACAAAGGGTATACCGTCGATTATCAGGAGGCGGATTCGTTTCAAGACGCTTGGGATGAACATTTTAAACAGTATCAACCGGACGAGATTCATGTCACCGCCGTCACGGATGAACCGATGGCTAAAAGGCTGAAACAGTTCGGCAAAAAACATAAGCTTGTCGAACATACGGACGTTCCGCTTTTCTACTTATCGAAAGAAGAAGCGGTAGACTCTCTTGGAAGCGAGCCGTGGCGGATGGACCGGTTTTATCGCCACATGCGGAAGCGGTTCGATGTCTTGCTCGAAGACGGGAAGCCGCGCGGAGGGAAATGGTCGTTTGATGCGGAGAATCGAAAGCCACCGAAAAAAGGATTATCGTTCCCGTCCGCCATTCATTTTCGACCGGATGCCATCACGAAAGACGTCATCGAAAAGGTCGAGTCGACGTTCTCAGACCACCCAGGGGAGGTGACTCCGTTTCACTGGCCAGTCACACACACCGAGGCGAGACGTGCGCTCAAGCGATTCGTGGAAGAACGACTCGAGACGTTTGGTCCGTATCAAGATGCGATGATGACGGATGAACCTGAGATGTCACACAGTCTGTTGTCGGCTGCCATCAATATCGGTCTGTTGACGCCACATGAAGTGGTCGAGGCGGCGTGTCAGGCGGATGCCCCCTTGTCATCGATCGAAGGATTCGTCCGTCAAATTCTTGGATGGCGGGAATATATGCGCGCCGTCTACCTCGCCGTCATGCCGGGGTATGAAGAGGTGAACACGTTCAAGCACGAGCGCGACTTACCATCCTTCTTCTGGGACGCGAAGACGGATTTGAACTGCCTGCATCAAAGTCTGAAACCGGTCGTGGCGCATGGGCACAACCATCACATCCAGCGACTGATGGTGCTTGGAAATTATGCGACGTTGTTTGAAATCAATCCAAAACAGACGAGCGACTGGTTCAACGAGATGTATATCGACGCTTACGATTGGGTCGTCTTACCGAACGTGCTTGGGATGGCGCTCCATGCGGACGGTGGGAAACTCGCCACGAAACCATACGTTGCTTCCGGAAAATATATCGACCGGATGAGTGACTATTGTCGAGATTGTCCATATAACCCGAAACACACGACCGAAGAGGATGCTTGTCCGTTCAACGCCCTCTACTGGCGGTTCATCGATCGTCACGAGGAACGCTTCTCGAAAAATCAACGGATGAAGATGATGGTCCGCAATTGGCAAGGACGGGACGATGACGTGAAAGCAGACATATTAGTGAAAGCCGAACAGACGTTGACCGATTCCCCGTGAATCGGTTTTTTTACGTTCTCTTCATGAAACTTAGCGATTCCTTTATCGTAGCTTTACAATCATCCGCTACGATAGGAGCTGTGAGACCCCTCACTCCAAGTGAATAGTTACCGGTAGAACCTTTGAGAGACCAACAGAAGCCCGTACGTCCCTGACGTGTCGTTTCTGTTGGTCCTTTTTTTCAAGAAAGGATGATTCAAGTGAATGAAGCGATTGCACGAATCGGGCAGGAACGGATGATTGCCTCGATCAAGAGTCCAAAACAAATCGAAGCGTTTTTGCAGACAGATGTGACGACGACGTTCCTCATGATGGGGACGCTCAGCACGCTCGACCGCTATGTGGCGCATTTGAAACGAGAGAACCGAACGGTCTTCCTCCACGCCGAGCGAATCAACGGGATCAGTCTCGACCGGGATGGCATCGATTATCTCGCCAAACGAGTAGGGGCCGACGGAATTGTCACGACGAAGGCATCGGTACTACAGCACGCGAAACGGGCAGGGCTCTTGACGGTCCAACGCCTGTTCCTCGTCGACTCAGACGCGGTCACGAGCGGCCTTAAACTCGCAGAGACCCAGCAACCGGACGCGATCGAACTCATGCCCGGATTGATTCCGAGTGTCGTCGAAAAGATTTCCCGGGACGTTTCTTTCCCAATCGTGACGGGTGGCATGATTCGGCAACCGATTGATGTGCATCGCGCCCTCGATCATGGGGCATTCGCGGTATCGACCGGGGATGAACGACTTTGGAAAGTCCAAAGTCAGAAGGAGGAAATGGCATGAAAACAATTCAACTACAACAACTGACGAAATCATTCGGGGAGACGGAAGTCATTCGGAGCATCGACGTGACGATTGAAGCGGGAGAATTCTTCGCGCTCGTTGGACCGTCTGGGTGTGGCAAGAGTACGATGCTTCGTATGATCGCTGGGCTCGAATCGATCACGAGCGGAACGCTTCGCATCGACGGGGTGGCGGCAAACGGGATGAAACCGAGCGAGCGTCACTTATCGATGGTCTTCCAAAACTATGCGCTCTATCCACATATGACGGTCGAGAAAAATATCACGTTCGGATTACATACGAAAGGACTGACGAAATTGGAGCAGCGAGAGCGTTGCCTCATGGCGGCCGACACGCTCGGACTTACCGATTATTTGAAACGGAAGCCGCGTGAGCTGTCAGGTGGTCAAAGACAACGCGTCGCCTTGGCACGCGCTATCGTGACCGAGGCACCGATTTGCCTCATGGATGAGCCGCTCTCGAACTTAGACGCGAAACTACGGGCGAAGATGCGCTCGGAGATTCGGCAGTTGCAGCGTAAACTCGGGCTGACGATGATTTACGTCACACATGACCAGATCGAGGCGATGACGATGGCGGACCGCATCATGCTTCTCAATGAAGGGGAAGTACAACAAGTCGGGAAGCCGCTCGACCTATACAACAAGCCGGCGAACACGTTCGTCGCCTCATTCATCGGGTCGCCTCCGATGAACTTAGCCGAAGTCACACGACAAGAAAAAGGATGGATGGCGTCGGACGGACGCATGTTTCATCCGAACGCGATGACAGACGTTTCAGCGGCAACACTTGGCGTCCGTCCGGAGCAAATCAAACCGGCAAATGAGGACGTGACGTTTTATGCGGAATTGAAGAACATCGAAGTCCTCGGGACCGAGACGATTCTCGCATTCGATGTCGGTGGGAATGAATGGCTAGCCAAGTGGCCGGGACAATGGCCACTCAACGTCGGCGAAAAAGTGGCATGCTACGTGGAACCGAAACAGATGTCGCTATTCGATGCGGATGGGCAACGCATCGAGTCGAAGCACCCGAAACTGTTTGAGGCGTTGGAGGTGTTCCAATGACGGTCGCCTTACCGAGGGAGAAAGTCCGCGCGAGACTGTCGGACGCGGCGAGCGGACTGCTGTACTTGTCCCCGTCGATCATCTTGTTTGGTGTCTTTCTCGTCTATCCGCTCCTCCGGACGATGTATTTAAGCTTCTTTCGGACGGATACACAAGGAACGCCACTTGAATTTGTCGGAATCGGTCACTATAGCAACCTGTTCACGAGCGCGGCGTTTTGGCAAAGCATCCAAGCGACGGTCGGATTCGTCCTGTTGACCGTTCCGCTCACGATTCTCATCGCGCTCGGCCTCGCATTACTCGCCAATGAAAAATTGAAAGGCATCGGCATCTTCCGTACGGCGTTCTCGGCGACGATGGGGATGAGTGTCGCCGCGTCATCGGTCATCTGGATGTTCATGTACAACCCGTCGATCGGGATTTTCAACCGCTTCCTCGAGGCGATTGGTGCTAGCGGCTTACAGTGGCTCCTCGACCCACAATATGCGCTTCTTTCTGTGTCGATTGCGACCGTCTGGATGAATATCGGATTCACGTTTTTGATTCTCCTCGGCGGTCTGCAAAATATCGACCGGACGCTATACGAGAGTGCGGACATCGCGGGGACGAGTTACTGGACGCAACTTCGTGCCATCACGATCCCGATGTTGTCCCCGACGCTCTTCTTCGTCGGCATCATCTCGCTCATCAACGCCTTCCAGACGTTCGGGCAGATTGACTTGTTGACGAAAGGCGGACCGACGAATGCGACGAACGTCATCGTCTATGCCATCTATAAAGACGCGTTCATCAACTACAACGTCGGAAGTGCCAGTGCACAAGCGGTGCTCTTATTCATCGCCGTCCTTTTGTTGACATGGCTTCAGTTCAAACTGGTCGAAAGGAAGGTGCATTACCAATGAGATTACGGAATATCGGTGTGTATGTGCTTCTCATTTTGAGCGCCGTCGTCATGCTGTTTCCAATCGCGTATGCGTTCTCGATCAGTCTGATGGACGGGAAGGAAGTGCTCCAAGGGCATTTGCTCCCACGCGACCCATCCTTTGAGAATTACGTGGCCGCGTTCGAACGAATCCCGATGATGACTTACTTAGTAAACAGTCTGATTGTCGCACTCCTCGTCATGATCGGGCAGGTCGTCTTGTCGAGTCTTGCGGCATTCGCGTTCGTCTTCATCGACTTCAAAGGAAAAGGGCTTATCTTTATGCTTTTCCTCGCGACGATGATGGTGCCGTGGGAAGCGACGATGGTGCCGAACTTTTTGACGATCCAGTCGCTCGGCTGGCTCAACACCGTCTGGGGACTATCGGTGCCGTTCTTCGCACTCGCGTTCGGGACGTTTCTACTCCGACAACAGTTCAAGACGATTCCATATGAAATGTATGAGGCGTCGCAAATCGCCGGGATCAGCCGGTTCCGTTTCTTCTGGAATGTTGTGATGCCGGTCTCGAAGACACCGCTCGTCACGTTGTCGGTATATAGCTTTTTGACGACTTGGAATATGTACTTATGGCCGCTTCTCGTCACGAATACGGAACAGGCGCGGACGGTCCAAATCGGGATTAAACAGATGCAGTCGAACGAGGTCGCCTCGGACTGGGGCGTCGTGATGGCAGCCGTTGTCTTGATTATCATTCCGACACTTTTATTGTTATTCGCAGGGCAAAAACATCTACAAGAAGGCTTGACGCAAGGCGCGATCAAATAATAGGGGGACATGACAAATGAAAAAGTTTGGATTATTCGCAGGGTTGGCAAGTTCGGTATTATTACTCGGGGCATGTGGCAGTGAAGAAGCGGCACCAGTCGCGGCAACAACGGAAGACGGAAAGACAGAGGTCGTCTTTTGGCACGCGATGAGCGGGGATTTGGAGACGGCGCTCAACACGCAGGTCGATGCGTTCAACGCGTCGCAAGACGATTATGAAGTGAAGCCGATCTTCCAAGGAACGTATGAGGAAGCGCTGACGAAATTTAACGCGGTCGCCGGTTCGGAAGACGCGCCTGCCATCATGCAGACGTTCGAGGTCGGGACGAAATACATGATTGACTCAAATAAAATCACGCCGGTCCAAGAGTTCATCGACAAAGAGGACTTTGACACGAGCGTATGGGAAGAGAATATCTTGAGCTATTACCAAGTGGACGGCAAACAATACTCGATGCCGTTCAACTCCTCGACACCAGTCCTCATCTACAACAAAGATGCGTTCAAAGAGGCGGGACTCGACCCAGAGAAGGCGCCGCGCACGTATGACGAGTTGAAAGAGGCAGCGAAGAAATTGACGACGGACGACCAGACTGGATTCACGATGCTCAACTATGGCTGGTTCTTCGAACAGCTCGTCGCTGCGCAAGGTGGGCTATACGTCGATAATGACAACGGACGAAGTGGTAATCCGACGAAAGCCGTATTCGATGGAGAAGAAGGGCAGAACGCCTTCAACTTGATCAAAGACATGTACGATGAGAAGACGTTCCTGAACGTCGGTCAAAACTGGGATGACATGCGTGCGGCGTTCCAATCTGGAAAAGTCGCAATGTACTTGGACTCGTCAGCCGGTATTCGTACGGTTGCGGACAACGCGGATTTTGAAATCGGTGCCTCTTACTTGCCTGTACCGAACGAAGCAGATCGTCAAGGTGTCGTCATCGGGGGAGCCTCACTCTGGATGGGTGACGGCATCGCCGAAGAAACGAAAGAAGGCGCGTGGGAGTTCATGAAGTACGTGTCATCAACAGAGGCGCAAGCACAGTGGCATGTCGACACAGGCTACTTTGCCATCAACCCTGAAGCATACAATGAACCGATCGTCGAAGAAATGTGGGCGACATATCCACAGCTCAAAGTGACGGTCGACCAATTGAGTGAGACGAAACCTTCACCGGCGACACAAGGAGCGCTCATCTCGACATTCCCACAATCACGTCAGAGTGTCGTCAACGCGATGGAGAGCCTGTATCAAGGCGTGTCGGTCGAGGACGCATTGAAGCGCGCGGCTGACGAGACGACTTCCACCTTGGGGCAGTGATATGTTGATTTACGCACATCGTGGATATAGCGCCAATTACCCGGAAAATACGTTGTCCGCGTTCGAAGCGGCCCTCCCTCATGTGGATGGCATCGAGCTGGATGTTCAACTATCAAAAGACGGTCGGCTCGTCGTCATCCATGACGAGACCGTCGATCGGACGACAGATGGGGCAGGATGGGTGAAAGACATGACGCTTCAAGAACTGCGTCAATTAAAAATTGACGGATATGAACGGATTCCGACGTTAGAAGAAGTGCTCGGCTTGATTGAACGAAGTGACGTTACGCTTAACATTGAATTGAAGACGGACCAATACGCGTATCCAGGCATCGAACGACTTGCCTGGCTCGCCGTTGACGAGTTCCAACTGACTGACCGGGTCGTCTTCTCTTCGTTTAATCGCGAGACGCTCGTCCGGATGCGGGATGAGGCGCCGACCGCACGCCTTGCTGTCTTGACGCTGACGGGAGAATCGGACACCGTGTCGTTTGCTGAAACAATACAGGCCGAGGCAATTCACGCACAGGCCGAGTTTATCGGTTCGAAAGCGTGGGAAGCGATTCAACGGACGTCCCTCGAGACACGAATCTACACGATTAACGATGTGACAGAGCTGCCTCCGATTCCGGTGGCGGCCATCATGACGGATGAAGTCGAACGATTTACGAGATAACCAAGACAAAACCCCGCTCCTTGAAGGAGCGGGGTTCGTTCATGTCATGATCGGTTCAGATGATTCATAGGTTGAGATGACGACTTGGTTACGCCCCTCACTTTTGGCTTGATAGAGCGCCGAATCGGCGAGGTCGACCATCCGTTTGATTGGAAGGGATGTACCGTGGGCGACCCCTACGGATGTCGTTATGTGAATCGGTGGGAAATCGTCCAAGTAGAACGTTTCAGCGGCAATCCGTTCCCGAATCCGGTTCGCCACTTTATCCACTTTTTCTGGCGTCAAATCGTACATCAAAATGACGAACTCTTCTCCACCGATACGAGCAACGGTGTCGTGTGCACGCGTCTCTACTTTCAAAATGTCAGCGAACTGTTGTAACACGAGGTCGCCGTTCCCGTGACCATATGTATCGTTCACCTGTTTGAAGTGATCGATATCGAGCGCAAGAACATTGTACGTCCGATTCTCTTGTGCGATGGAAGCTGTGTACCGATCCCATACGCGTCGATTATAGAGACCGGTCAAGTGGTCTCGCTCTGATGACTGTTTGTATTCGATCGCACGCCGGGTCGTCTGTTCTAAATCGATGGTGAGGATACTCGAGAGTAGACCCACGAGCATGCCGACCATCCAAATGGTCAAGACGAGGGACACATACGCCGTATTCCATCCCATGTTGATGTAGACGGCAATTGAGATGACGAATAGCGCCCAGACGTTTAAAAAGATGCTTTGTAAGAACAGTCGCTCCCGAAGCAACCGATGAATCCAGAGCATCCCGATACTGACCACGAATGTCGCGACGAAGGCGATAAAAGCTTGTTCCGTCATCCCGAACAAGAAGCGCGTACTCGCAATGACGAGTGTCGCAATAAACAGTGGCATCCGAGCGCCGTAAAACGCGAGTAAGACGAGCGGTAGATGACGTAAATCCACACGCACCGTATCGTTGGCCTCGACGGCGTTGTACATTAAAAAGAGACCGAGCGCACCGGCCAACAGACCGATGATTAAGCTACGGAAAAAATGTGAGTGGAATAGCGTAGAATGATAAATCTTTGAGATGATGTAAAATCCGGTGAACGCAACACAGGCGTTCAGTAACAAGACGGTGAGCGTCATTCCTTCACGACCTTTTCGATAGACTATACATTAACCGTAGCAGTCTTCAAAATAATGTCAATCGGAGATGTGTAAAAATGCTTCTCGTCTTCACGCTTTTTTCTTCGTTCCCCGAAACGCAAAAAACATCGCAATCCCGATACCGATTCCGAGCCACCAGTTATCAAGGGTCAGACCAAAGACGACGGCGAACACGACGGCGACCGGGATAGATAAGTATCCACGTTGTTTCATCTTTATTTCCTCCTCTCTTCATCACTTCTCTATTCCCAAAATTGAATCGCTTTACATCACGAAATGAAAAACATCCGACTGATCGAATCAGTCAGACGTCAATGGAAAGGAGGTTTGTGGCAAAGGACAACTCGTTCGGGTATGAAGCTCGATTGTGAAGGTCGTACCCTCACCGTAAACGGAATCCGCATGGATGCCCCAACCATGGGCTTCTGCGATTCGTTTACAGATCCTTAGACCGAGCCCCGTACCTTTGATCGATTGGTGGGCGGCGGAGTCGACACGATAATATTCATCAAAGACATATGGGAGCGCATCAGCCGGAATTCCAATGCCGGTGTCTGATACGGACAAGACGACCGTATCGCCACATTCCTCGACTTGTGTATGGACCGTGCCCCCATCTGGAGAATATTTGATGGCATTGCCAATCAAGTTATGGAGCAATTGCCGTAACTTTTCTTCGTCGGCTTGAATCCAGACGTCATTCGTTTCAAACGTAACCGTATGAAGCGGCGAGGTCGTTTGATAACCCGACATGACATCTTCTAATAGCGGACGGAGTGCGAATGTCGTCACGGTCAATTGTTCGGCCGTATAACTCTCTTTTTGATAATCGAGAAAGTTATCGACGAGTCGCTCGAGCCGCTCCGATTCTTGTATCACTTGCTCTAGCATATGATACGACTTCTCAGAACCTTCATGTCGCGCCATCAATAATTCGGTATAGCCATGGATGGCGGTCAAAGGAGTACGGAAGTCGTGGGACAGCTCAGCAAGGAAAGCATCTTTTCGTTCTTCAAACCGAACGGCTTCCGTTTGGTCCCGCCACATGATGAAGACGCCCCGAGGTGTCCGAGTGAAGTTGAAGATAAGGTGGAGCGTTCGGTCGTCGAACTGAAGACGACGCGATGTCATACTTGGCCATTTCTCTGTCTCGCACTCCAGCAATTCTTGAATCAAGTGAGTGACTTGGGATATATCTGCGCCATGCGCTTCAAACGTCGTATAGAGAAAACGCGTCAATGCTTCCGTCGTGGGGAAGGATTGGGTCGTCATGGATGGACACCAGTGACGAAGGAGATGATTCGTATAGAGACGGTGTTTCGAGAAATCGATATAACACATCGCATCTTGTACTTCTTCCACAATGGAAGCGATGGAGAACGTTTGACGGTCCTGTTTTTGACGAGCGGATCGCTTTTGCCTAACCCTACGAAATCGGCGCATCCACTTACCTCCTCGCAATCATTTGTACATTCATTCACAACAAGTATACGACATTTGAGGAAGAATCCCTATACAGGCAATAGTCCTAACAGAAACGTACCAAAATTGGGATGGATCGACGAGACGATACGAAAACCTCTCCGCATAGCAAGCGGAGAGGTCGGCTTTAGTCCGTGACTTTCAGTTGTCCCATCATTCCGTTCTCTTCATGTTCGAGGATGTGACAATGGTACATGAACGTGCCGGTTTCAGTGAAGGTAAGTTCAATCTTCACTCGCTCATCTGGAGAAACGGCCACCGTGTCTTTCCAACCTTTCTCATGGTCGGCTGGCGGGTTACCATCTCGACTGATGATTCGGAATTGGACACCATGAATATGGAAGGGGTGCGTCATCCCACCCATCATATCCGGTTTGTTTTCAATCTCCCACACTTCGGTGTCTCCGCGTTTCGCTTCGATATCGGTACGGTCCGGGTCATATGTCTTTCCGTTGATGGATACCATATTGCCCATCCCGAACAGCGTGAGTCGGCGGTCGGTCTTCTCATCTGTAGAGAGCTCGATTGTTTCGCTCGTCGGCATGTCGATGGACGTCTTGTCGAGTTCACCAATACGAAACGTAGTGAACGGGACCCCATTCGCTTCTAAAGCAACGTTATCTTTTACTTGTGAGAAATCAATCAGCACCTCGGCCCGTTCGCCTGGCGTCAACGAGACGGTCTTCATCGGTACTGGGCGTTCCAATAGACCGCCATCTGTTGCGATTTGCGTCATCATCTCTCCGTTCGATAGGGTAAAGTCAAAATCACGCGCGTTCGAACCGTTGACAAGTCTCACTCGGAGCGTCTCAGTCTGAACATCGAACGTGGTATTGACGGCTCCGTTCGCAAGAATCGTATCCCCGGTTGTTCCGTCGACATTCATGTGGGCATCGTAATCCAATTCCCCGTTTTTAGTAAACAATCGGTCTTGTACGATGAGCGGGATATCGTCGACCCCGTATTCGTTTGGAAGGCCGCTTTGTGCATCGTCGGTCACATAGAGGAGACCAGCGAGTCCCTTGTAAACTTGTTCGGCTGTCGATCCCATCGGATGGGGGTGAAACCAAAGCGTGCTAGGCTCTTGGTCGATGTCGAGTCGAACTTGTGCACGTTCACCCGCAGGCACCGCTTGATGTGGCCCCCCGTCCATTTCAGCAGGGATGACAAGACCGTGCCAGTGGAACGTTGTCGGTTCGTCCAATCGGTTGATTGTATCAATCACGACCGTCTTTCCTTTCGGCAGCTCGAGCATCGGTCCGAGTAAGTCGCCGTTATATCCGAGCGTTTCTGTCGATTTTCCATCTTGAAAAAAGCGTGACGTTCCTTCATCCGCTACTACCGTATAATAGATGGCACTCTTCGTGACGCGATCTGGCTTTAATGGCGTTGGAATCGGAAGTGGTTGTTCCGGTTCGTCAGATGCCTCGAGTTCTTGGGTAGTTCCGTGTCCCATCGGCCCGCTATTACCATTCCCCATCATGTGATCATCCATCTGTTCAAACGCCGAATTGTCGCCCCACATATGATTCATATTGTTCATGTTCCATCTTCCATTGAATAAGACGAACAGTAGAACGAGAATGATTCCAATCAATATCCCGATCAAGAGGAACCACATTCCTTTTGATTTCATAATGTAACACTCCTTTTGTGATCAGTCCTTACTCTGTTTTACCACCTAAATGTGAAAGAAACATGAAAGTCAAAATCCGTTTATCCTGATACCGCACAGGGGTATACAACTCGTGTAAAGGAGAGGATATTATGATGGAACATGAGCACCATGAACACCATGAGGAAAGTCACGATTCTCATCATGGCGGACACGGACATGAGCATATGATTGACGATTTCAAACGACGTTTTTTCGTATCGCTCGGTCTGATGATTCCGATTTTGTTGTTGTCGGACATGATTCAAGAATGGCTTCGGTTTGAACTTGATTTCCCGTTTGAAAAAACAATCTTGTTTGTGTTGTCAACGATTGTGTACGTATACGGTGGATGGCCGTTCTTGAAAGGGAGTGTGGAGGAGCTGCGGGATCGTAGTCCAGGCATGATGATGCTCATTGGCTTGGCGATCAGCGTCGCTTACTTTTATAGTGCGGCTGTCGTTTTCGGATATGGAAGTGGGCATGACTTCTTTTGGGAACTCGCTTCACTCATTGTGATCATGTTACTCGGTCACTGGATTGAGATGCGCTCTGTCATGGGTGCGTCGAATGCGCTGGAACAACTCGTGCAACTCCTGCCGAACGAGGCGCATCGCATCAATGGGGAAGACACAGAAGACGTCCCCATCTCTGAACTAAAGGAAGGAGACCGGATTCTCGTCAAACCGGGGGAGCAAGTTCCCGTGGACGGGAAAATCGTGAAAGGACGGACGACCATCGATGAGTCGATGTTGACCGGCGAATCGGTCCCGGTCGAAAAGACAGAAGGCGAAGATGTCATTGCCGGTTCCATCAACCAAGAGGGCAGTTTGACGATTGAAACGATTGGTACGGGAGAAAGCACGTACTTATCAAAAGTGATCGAATTGGTGAGCGAGGCCCAAAAATCGAAGTCACGGGCTCAAAACTTGGCGAACCGTGCAGCGAAATATTTGTTCTATATCGCAATTGCGGCGGGGGTCATCACGTTCACGATCTGGTTTATGCTCGGATACTCGGTCGGGACAGCGGTCGAACGGATGGTGACGGTCATGGTCATCTCGTGTCCACACGCACTCGGACTGGCGACACCGCTCGTCGTTGCCGTCTCGACAGCGTTATCGGCGAAACAAGGTCTCCTCATCCGTAATCGGACTCAGTTTGAGGAAGCACGTCGACTCGATGCCGTCATCTTTGATAAGACCGGAACGTTGACGGAAGGAAATTTCGGCGTCACGGACGTACAAGCGAGCGCATCTTACACGGATGAAGATGTACTTCGGTTAGCAGGGGCTGTCGAACGGGAGTCGCAACACCCGCTCGCACAAGGGATTTTGCGAGAAGCCGAAAAACGAGAGTTGAAATTGTTGGCTGTCGACAACTTCGGGTCGATGACAGGTGTCGGATTAGAGGGGACGGTCGATGGTTCGCATATTCAAGTCGTCAGTCCCCGTCATATCCATGATCAGCATATTCAAATCGATGAGGAGACGTTCCGTCGACTCTCCGAGGAAGGGAAGACCGTCGTCTTTGTTTTGAAAGACGGAGAATGGGTCGGCATGATTGCGATGGCCGATTTAGTACGGGAAGAGGCGAAAGAGACCGTCGAGGCGCTTCGTGAAAAAGGTGTTCGTTCCATCATGTTGACGGGGGACAATGAAAAAGTTGCGCATTGGGTCGCGGGTCAGCTCGGAATCGACGACGTGTATGCCGAAGTGTTACCGGACGACAAGGCGAACCAAGTAAGGGATGTTCAAAAAGATGGTAGTAAAGTGGCGATGGTCGGAGATGGAATCAATGATGCTCCGGCACTTGCGCAAGCCGATGTCGGCATCGCCATCGGAAGTGGGACGGACGTTGCCGTCGAGACGGCAGACATCGTCCTCGTCCGCAGTAACCCGAAAGATGTGCTATCCATTCTAGAGCTATCACAAAACACATATCGGAAAATGATTCAAAATCTATGGTGGGCCGCAGGATATAACATCGTCGCCATCCCGCTCGCTGCAGGGGTGCTGGCTCCGGTCGGAATCATTCTGTCACCAGCCATCGGTGCTGTTTTGATGAGCTTGAGCACGGTCATCGTCGCCATCAACGCCCGACTTTTGAAGATTTAACAAGTTTTTCATCTTTAGCACGTATGCTAGATGGGATGCTATAGATGGAGGGATCGAGATGAAACGAACGTTGATGCTATCACTTTTACTGACGCCACTGCTTTTATCGGCTTGTGGTGCAAAGGAAGAATCGTCAGACACTAATCAATCAGAGAGTATGACGACAACTACAAAAGACGAGTGGCAACGCGTGGGAACGGATGAGATGGTGTCCCACATCCATGGGGCTGGATTTTGGCAAGACGACAACCGTCCGGTCATTGCAACGCATGCCGGATTGATGGAGTATCGAGAAGATGGCTGGTATACACTTCCGACGAATCGCCATGACTATATGGGCTTTGAACTCGTCGAGGACGGGTTTTATGCAAGTGGTCACCCGGATCGCCGAACGGACTATAAAAACCCGCTCGGTGTCATCTACGGGAAAGACCACGGTACGATGTTAGAAGTACGGTCACTCGAAGGAGAAGCGGATTTCCATTATATGAGCGCCGGATATGCGACAGAAACGTTGTACGTCTATTTAGAGGAGGCGACGTCCCAACTCGAGACAGGTTTCCATCGCTCGACAGATGGAGGGAAGTCATTTGAACCGATGCAGGTGAAAGGGATCGAAGGAGGACAAGTAGCAGGGATTGTCGCCGATGCGACGGATGCGGAGCGCGTCTTCTTGTACGGTCCGTCTGGCATCCTCGTTTCGAATGATTCCGGGGATTCATTTGAGCCACTTGTTGAGGCAGAACAAGTAGTCACGGTTGGAGCGGATGATGGGCAGTTGGCTTACGTCCGGCAGACAGACGGTTCTTTCGAAGGTGTTCGATTCAATTTAGAGGACGAGTCGACAGAGACGTTCAATCTTCCAGAACTTCAAACGGACGCTGTGCCAATCGAATTGGGCATCAAAGAGGAGCGCATGTTGCTTGTCGCATCGGATAATAGCGTATATGAGTATACAGACGGGGAATGGGAGATGCGCCTCGACAAAGGTGAGCTCAACTGATCAAAAGACGCCTTTCCATTACAGGATAGGCGTCTTTTTGTCGAGGGGAAGCGTGACGGTGAAAGAAGTACCCGATGCATCGGAGGATACCGTCAACGTCCCGCCGTGGCGAGTGACGATTTGATCGGCGATGGCGAGTCCGAGGCCACTACCACCGGTCTGTCTGGAGCGTGATTTTTCCACGCGATACAGCCTGTCAAAAATATGAGGCAAATCTTCTGTCGGAATGCCTTTCCCGTCATCGCTGATGGTCAAGACGAGGTGTGTGTCCGTGACGTGTGAGTAAAGCGAGACATGCGAGGCCTCGCTATGTTCAATCGCATTATGGGCGATAGAGCGGAAGACTTGAAGCATGCGGTGACGATCTAATGTAAGCGCGATATCTGGTTGTCCTGCGCTCGGTGAAGCATCGAAGCGAATCGTCGTCATCCGGAACATTGTATCGAGCATTCGGCGTAAGTCCGCACAAAACGTGGTGACGGTCACTTCTTCTCGATGCAACAAGAACGTGTTTTCATCGAGTTGTGCCAATTGAAACGCATTTTCGACGAGTTCGGTGAGCGAACGACTTTCTTCTAAAATGGTTTGAATCGATTGTTTGCGAAGTGATTCAGGCGTACTCTCTTTTGAAGCGATCTCGGCATACCCTCTCAAGTAGGTGAGAGGGGTCTTAATTTCATGCGAAAGATCGGAAAGGAACTGATGCCGTTCTCGTCGCAGTCGAGATAGTTCGACAGACATCGATTCGATTGAGCGGGCCAATTCGCCGATTTCATCGACTCGGTTCGTCGGCAATTGTAACTCGTCCGGGTTCGTGAGCACGTTCTCTGTCGCTCGTCTCAACGACTCAATCGGTTTTGAAATGAGACGGCTCAGGAGAATGAACGTCAGCACGGTCGTCACGAGTGCGATGGCCGTGATATATAGAAATCGCCATTGAAGGCGGTGACTGATCCCATGAATGATCTCGGTCGGTAAAAACATATAGACGTATCCATATCGTGTGCCGGCATCGTCCGTAATCGGTGTGCGGACACTCAAATACGGTTCGTTTTCCCAATCATCCTCTAGAACGGTCGTGTCATCAAAGGGACCAGTGCGTTTTTTCGAATCGACGGTGTCGACTAAGACTTGAGGAAAAGAGTGCGAAGTTTGTAGCGTATCATGAGCAGTATCGGTAATAGCGACTTTCGTGTCGGTCTCACTTTCCATGGTGGCCACATGACTGATCGTTTCTTCCGAAAAATTCATCGCCAATACGCTTGCATGGCTCTCGGCCCGAGATTCGAGACGATTGATTTCTTCTACCACGCGTTCCCCGAGTAACGTGTGATAGAGGAGAAGGAATAACACCCCTTCAATCAAGAGGGTGGATAGGAGAAAGACGAGGCTAATCCGAAACGGTAAACTGTTACGACTTCGCTTCATCCAGAACGCTCCTCGGTCCAACGATAGCCACGTCCCCAAACCGTCTTCAAATAGTCGTCGATTGGAAATCCAGCATCCCCTAACTTTTCTCGAATCATACGAATATGTGCATCGACCGTACGAGGGTCGGATTCGGCAGAATAGGGCCAGACGAGGTCATAGAGATCCAAGCGATTGAAAAGTCGATTCGGATGCTGGAGGAACAACTTCAGGATGGCCGTCGCTTTTGGGGTGAGGACGACCTCTTGTTCTTCATAAAGGATGCGTCCGCTCTCTTCGTCGTAACGGAGCGGACCATAATGGATATTCACAACCTTGCTTCGCCGTAAGACGGCACGGATCCGGGCGAGGAGCACGTTCCCATCGAATGGTTTGGTGACGTAATCATCCGCACCGGCATCTAGCCCTTGAATTGTCGTCTCATTGTCTGAACGTGCCGTCAACAAGACGACAGGCAATGTCGGATCGATCGTCTTCAGTTGACGACAAAGGGAGATACCATCCACTTCCGGCATCATGATATCTAAGAGGACAAGGTCCGGGCGTTCTTCAATTTGTTCGAGTGCTGAACGGGCATCGCTTGCTTCTAAACAAGAATAGCCATCGCTCTCGAGAAACAGACGAATCAAATGTCTCATTTTTTCTTCATCGTCCACAATGAGGATTTTCATCACGCATCCCTCCTTCCTGTTATCGTTCCGCGTGCTTCGCGTGATTTCCTTCCGGAACGAAAAGAGTCTGTAGTTGTTCATATGCACGTGTCACGTCTCGACAGTAAATAACTGGTACGCGCGCATCAATCGGTCGATCCGTAATGATAGCCACTGCACCGTTTCGGATAGCTGCTTTCACCAGGTCGACGCCGCGTTCATTGACGGGGCGATTACATACATATAAAAAAGTTTTATTTATTTTTTCTGGTGTCGTCCCGATTCCACGAATCGCCATCTCTTCCGGACGATCGAGATAGGACCACGATAAGACAGAATCCAATGTTGCCAGTACATCACGCAGTGTCACCTGTTGCATCAATGTTCCCCTTCCTTGCATAATCTCAATTTCATCAGTCTACCCTACGTTTGTGAAAAAGAAGTGAAAGCTTTGGAAAACACGCTATGACTGAGAAAGATGCAGGTTTGAGTGCAGAACAAGTAGGTAAAAGTACTTCTACATGCATAACTAGAAAGGGTGAACGAGATGAAATCGTACGGGAAATTTGGAATCATGATTGCGGTCTCTACGTTTATTATGTATTGGCTCATGTATTTGAACGTCTTTCAAATCAATCATATCTTCTACAGTCAGACGAGGTTGTATATGGCGCTCATCATGGGATCGGTCATGGCATTCGTCATGCTTCTCTTTATGTGGGGGATGTACAAGAACAAAACACTTAATTTTATCATCCTAGGGGTCAGTGCCCTCGTCTTCAGTGGCTCGCTCTGGCTCGTACGCAGTCAGACGACGGTCGATGACGTCAGTTGGATGAAGGCAATGATTCCCCACCACTCCATCGCCATCTTGACAAGTGAGCGTGCTGAAATCGAAGACCCGCGTGTGAAAGAACTGTCTGAAGAGATCATCAAGGCGCAGCGCCGTGAAATTGAAGAGATGAAGCAACTGATCAAAGATTTAGAGGATGAAGAAGAGAACGCAGAAGAGAATCAAGAGTAACAGGCATACACAGTCATGATTGACTGTGTATGTTTTTTTGATTTTAGGAAAAATGAGGGAAGTAAGTTAGAATTTGTTTTCCTTTATTTGAAATATAAATGACATATTTGTCGATTCGTTTTGGTGGTAAAATTTTTTCATCAAGATAATATAAAAAATAAAAATTTAAATACATAATTGAAAGGATTTACCATACTATGAAACGAAAGATGCTTTCCCTCCTCTGTGCTGCGTTGCTCACCATCGGAATCTTCACTCCAGCCGGTACGCCTGCTGAAGCAGCGACCACGTATTATGTCAAAGTCACGACCAACAGTTTAAACGTCCGTTCGGGCCCAGGCACGACGTATGCGATCGTTGGAAGCGCGAAGTTAGGCCAGTCGTTCAAGTATCTCGGCGTAAGCGGGGGATGGACGAAAATCAACTTTAACGGGACAGCCCGTTACGTATCGAGTACATATGTGAAGAAGTATAGTGTGACGACACTCTCGACGACGTCGACAGCAAAAATGATCATCCCGACAAAAGGAACGTTAACGCAAAAATACGGTCCAGCGAGCGGACAATACGGCTACACGTTCCATAACGGCATCGACTTGGCGGCACCGAGAGGGACTCCAGTCGTTGCGGCTGCATCTGGACAAGTTATCGTCGCCCGGAACTACGGGGCATATGGGAATCACATCATGATGACCCATCAGTTAAATGGCCAAACATACATCACGGTATACGCACACCTCGACCGCCTCAATGTCGTCAAAGGACAGACGGTCGCAAAAGGGGCAACAATCGGAGCAGTTGGCAACACCGGCAACTCATTCGGAAACCATCTCCATTTTGAAGTACATCGGAACAGCTATGTATATAGCAGTTCATCGCCAGCAAACAGTATTAATCCGTATACGATGTTTTAACGTAAAAGCACGCGCCCCATATTTGGGAGCGCGTGCTTTTACGTTAATGGATGGTCGTTCGTTTGTTCCGTCCGATTTGGTTGGCGACGACGAGGCTGACACCAAGGACGACACCAAACACCAGTCCGAATAGGTTGTTGAAGAGTAACATGAGGATGATCCCGAAAACGAGACCGATACTCATGAGGCCAATCCGATCAAACATAGTGAATCCCCTTTTCTGTAGTTGTGCACCTCATTGATTACCCGATTTTCAAAGAAAGAACACCGACGAAATGGATCGATTGATTCATTATACGTGTTTGGACGAACTAGGTTTCGTTTTGTAGAAACTATAGAGGACGCTAATCAAGATGACGAGAATGATTGTCCCGAGCGACATCCAAATCGGCATCTTGTACACATCGCCCGAGATCATCTTCGCCCCGATAAAGACGAGCATAAAGCTGAGACCATGTTTCAAATAGTAGAAACGGTCGATCAAGTTGGCGAGGACGAAGTAGAGACTACGGAGTCCAAGAATCGCCATGATGTTCGCATAGAAGATGATATACGGGTCACGCGAATACGCGAAGCTCGCGGCGACCGAATCGACGGCAAAGACGATATCCGACAATTCGATGAAGATGAGCGCGATGAAGAGCGGCGTGAAGAACAACTTCCCATTGATTCGCTTCGTGAACTTCCCTGATGAAATGTCTTGCGTGATCGGAAGGCGTCGCTCGAGCCAACGAATCGTCTTGTTCTCCTCGAGCGACTCGTCTTTCCCGATATTTTTATACATCATCCACCCTGTATAGACGAGGAACGCTCCGAACACGTAATAGACCCAACCGAAGTTTTCTAAAAGCGATACCCCAGCGACGATGAAGACGGCGCGGAAGAAAATGGCTCCGAGAATTCCCCAGAATAACACTTTGTGCTGATACTTGAGCGGGATGGCGAAGTAGGCAAAGACGAGCGAGAAGACGAACACGTTATCAATTGCGAGTGCTTTTTCGATGAAGTATACACTCGCATATTCTGTCGCCGCCGTACTACCTTGCGTGTAGAACAACCAACCTCCGAATACGATTGCAATTCCGATCCAGACAAACGTCCATGTCCATGCCTCACGGAGCGAGACTTCGTGTGCCTTACGGTGGAACACCCCGAGGTCAAGCGCGAGCATAAAGATGACGATGAGTAAAAACCCGATGAGTAGGGTCAATAACAATTCCTCCTTTTAAGTTCGTATGAACTTCTATATCATTAATTTAAGTTCATTTGAACTCAAAGTCAAGAGGTCAATGAAAAAACCACTCTCTAAAGAGTGGTTCATGAAGTGAATCTTTCAATCTGCAAGTTGTTCGATGTCTTTCACGACATCTCCGAGTGTAATCTGTTCAAGTACACGTTCCATTGCAGATTGGGCGGTTATAAAGATGGGTTCGATCGTTGTTTGGATATTTCTTCCGACTGGACAAGCGGGATTTGGTTGGTCATGAATCCCGAACAATTCATTCGGTTCAACGACAGAAACAGCTTGATAGATTTCGAGAAGTGAGATGGCGTTTAGTGATTTTTTTAGGGTTGCGCCGGCCACACCGGGTTTGACCTGAATCAATTCAGCTTTTTTCAACATAGCCATAATCTTTCGGATAAGGGCAGGGTTTGTATTTACGCTCCGCGCTAAAAAATCTGATGAGATGACTTCTGGTGGTGAAAGCGCGACAAGAGTCAGCATGTGGATGGCCACCGAAAAACGACTACTGATTGTCATAAATCTCTCCCTTTCTATTCATACGTGTAAACAACTTTGTTACATGTTTAGTATAACAGGGAAAGAGTAATTGACAAATGAGTTACCTGTAATTATGATGGTTACATGTAATTGATTCGATTACAAGTTGAAGGAGGAAAATAAAATGAAATATTTAATTACTGGGGCAACCGGTAAATTAGGGTCGAAAATTGTAGAGGAGTTACTGAAGTCAATCGATGCGAGCGACCTTGCTGTCAGCGTACGGAATCCAGAGAAAGCAGCATCGCTTAAAGAACGTGGGGTCGACGTACGCCACGGTGATTTCGATCAGCCGGACACACTCGATGAAGCGTTCAAAGGTGTCGAGCGTCTGTTGATCATCTCGGCAGATGGAGACAATGACACACGGATTCGTCAACATACGAACGCAGTCGAGGCGGCGAAACGGGCAGGTGTCTCATTTATCGCCTATACGAGTCTCGCCGATGCGACAGATAGTGAGAACTTGATGGCACCCCCACATGTCGTCACAGAGGAAGCGATTGTGGAATCTGGGATTCCGTATGCGTTCTTACGCAACAACTGGTACTTAGAGAACGAGTTGTCGAGTATTCAGGCAGTGCTTGATGGGGCACCGTGGATCACGGCGGCTCGGGATGGGAAGGTCGGCTGGGCACTTCAACAAGACTATGCAGAAGCGGCGGCGAACGTCCTGTTGAAAGAACAGCAGGAGAGTGCGGTATATGAATTGTCGGGACCGCTCCATACGCAGCAAGATCTCGTCGATGCATTGAGTGAGGTGCTTGGTCGCGACGTTGCGATGCAAGAGTTGAACCTCGAAGCGTATGAAGAAACGATGCGCGGGGCAGGACTACCTGATGACGTGGTCGCACTTCTCGCTGGCATTCAGCGTAGCATCCGTCAAGGAACGCTCGAGATTCACGAGAGTGACTTTGAACCGGTTCTCGGACGTCCGGTCACACCGCTCACTGAAGGGATTCGTCAACTGATCGACCGATAAACAACATTCCCCCGACCAAACGGTCGGGGGAATTTGTGTTAGGCACGAGATGCGTGATTTTCGAGTTGTGTCGTCACATCTTCAAGTGCGTTCGCTGTGACGGCGAGTCGGTCCGACATGGTGCTGAGCTCTTTTTGGATGGCGACTTGTTCTTCGGTTGCGGCGGCGACATGGTGAATCTGTTGCTGGAGTTCGCTTGCCGCATACTTTGTCGATTCGAGGCGTGTTTCGAGCGTTTCCATCTGGGCCGTCACGTGTTGCCGCGTCTCTTGAATCGACGCAATCTGTGCATCGATTTCAGACACGTCTTCTGTAAGGCGGCCGAAGACGGCCGTCACGTCGTTCGTGACGGTTTGACAGTTCTCTGTCGCTTCTTTAAACAAGTGGGCGGATTTCGATACGACCGCCGTATCCTCCATTAATCCGCCAAGGACACGTGTCATCTCGGACGCATATTCTCGGGACTGCACGGCGAGTTTTCCGACTTCTGAAGCGACGACCGCGAATCCACGACCGGCCTCTCCGGCACGAGCCGCTTCAATCGAAGCGTTCAAGGCGAGCATATTCGTCTGTTCACTGATCGAGCCGACTTGCTGCAAGATGCCTTGGATTTCAGATGAACGATTCGACATCGTTGCGACAATTCGTTCGAGTTGTTCGGACTCGATGATGATTTCTTGCACTTTTTCTTCCATGTGACGCATATCCGTATTCCCGGAAAGGGCATCTTTCGCGATACGTGACGAGGCAGCGGCCGTCTGAGCCATTCGTTCTTGGATGAGTGCAGTGAGTGAACGGATCGATTGAATCTCATCCGCCCCTTGCATCATCGATGTTTGTTGCGATGAAGCGTGCGCAACGATTGGGTCGACGGTGATGGCGATCTGCTCGCCAGATTCGAGCGATTGGTTCGCAGCCGATTCGAGTTCCTCCGCATGTCCGTTTAAGGAATGGACGAGGGAACTGACATCCTGTATTGCTTGTTGAAGCAACGCTCGTGTTTCCTGTTCTTGTGTCTCGATTCGTTCCGATTCTTTGTTGCGGTAGTAAATCTGGGCGACGAGTACCGCACTGAGCAGGATCAAGTAGACAGCATGAATGAGCAACAAGCTGAACGGATAATCGCTCGTTCCACAAATCATCTCAGGGAATAAAGCATATCCCGCTAAATGCTGGACCGCAAAGATGCCAGCGCTGTAGAGGATCAAGTCGATGCGACGCATGAACGACAAGATCGCCAAGACGACAAAGATGGAAAAGTGATATTCGACGAGCCCTTGTCCACCGGCGACCGTCGAGATGCTCGCGAAGGTGAGCGTCAACATCATCCAGTGCGGGAACGTCTTCTGTTCTCGTTTCAAGCTGACGAACATCATCCCGAAAAAGACGAGTGGAAGAGCGAATAACACCCACGTCATAGTTGAATACACATAATCATCTGCACCGTTCCGTAAAATCGTATACGTATAGGCAAATTCTGTGAATCGGTGAAGCAAGTGGACAACAATCGACGTCATCACAATCAATAACGTCGTCAACAACATCAACTGATTTCGTTTCGTAAAACTCATGTTTCTTTCCTCACATTCTCGTGTTCATTTGTTGTAGCTCTATACATATCGGACGAAGTTCATCGAAGTTTATACGGATTGCATATTCAACGCACAACAAAAGGAGCACGAGGCTCCCTTTTACTATTTTTAATTCAAGCCTAACCACTTCTTTACCGGTTCACGGAAAATATACGTCACGACAATCAATCCGACGAAGACGAGTGCGGCGATGAAGATCGTGGTGACGCTACCTGACGCGAGGCTTGCTCCGAGAAAACTATAAGCGAACGTCCCGGGAATCATGCCAAGAACAGTCGCTGGGACAAAGGCACGGAAACGGACGCGGGAGATGCCTCCGGCGTAACTGAGTAAGTCGAAACTGACGAGCGGGATGAGCCGTAAGACGAACACATATAAGAAACCGCGACGCTCCATCTGGGTGAACAGCTTCTCCGACCAAGGATAACGGTCGACGTTAACGACCGAGCGTCCGAAGAAGCGTCCCATGACGTAACCGGTCGTCGCGGCAGCGGTCGCACCGATGATGATATAGAGTACTCCAGGCCAAACGCCGAATGCGAGACCGGCCCCAAGTGACAGCACAGATGTCGGTAAAAAGGCGACCGGACCGATAGCATAAAGAAAAATAAAGAATAACGGACCCCAAAAGCCAAACGACAAGACGATATCCCGTATGTCAGACGGACGCAACTCATAATGGAAATGGGTGATGTAGAACAACGTGCCAAATACGAGTAAAAACAAAGTGATTTTCAGCCAACGTGGCATGAGGCGCCCCTCCTTTTTTCTAAGCATACCGCATTCATCGTTCATGACAGAAAACGAATGTGCGAAAAAACCGAAGCGTTAGCCTCGGTTTCCTTCATAGCGTTGAATCCATTCATCGACAGATATTTTTTCGGCGAGTTCCCCGACCAAATCAAACGGGATCCGCTTCACGTTGTTGAAGCGAATACAGCTTTTCCCCATGTCGAGTTTCGTGGGGACGCGTTTTGCATACTCTTGTTCGAACCAAGCGAGTAGTTCAGGATCAGCGTAAATTCCCATATGATAAAGCCCGACATGGCGCTTTTGTGCGATCACGCTGATGAAGGGAAGGGGTGTACCCGGCGTCACGTGATAACCCGACGGATATCGTTCGAGCGGGACGACGTAATGGACACCATGTCCGTCCGTCGTCTTTTCAAACCCGTCAGGTAAATGGTCATCGATGACCTCAATCAGATGGATGAAGGAATCGAGCCGTGCCTCGTCCACGAGCATCGTCACGTCCATCATGATTCGCCTCCTCGTAAGATTTTCTCCATTTTCTTCCCCTTCGCCAATTCATCAATGAGCTTATCGAGATAACGGATTTCACGCATGAGTGGTTCTTCAACGTTCTCGACGCGCACCCCACAGACGACACCTTTGATGAGGGCGCGGTCTTCGTTTAAATGAGGCGATGAAGCGAAGAACGTATCAAAATCAACCTCGTCAGCAATCTGACGCGCGAGTCCGGTCTCGTCATACCCGGTTAACCACTCTATGATCGTGTCGACCTCTTCTTTCGTCCGTCCTTTTCGTTCGGCTTTAGCGACGTAGAGCGGATAGACGCTCGCGAAGCTTGTCGTGTAAATACGATGTGCCATCTGTCTCCCTCGTTTCGGTCATATTTTCTCTATTTTCTCATATTTCGACCGAAGCAGGTTATACCCATTCCAAAATTCCATTCAAATCGTCATAGATCGTATCGGGCGCAACATCGAACTCCTCGAACGGTAGGTCATTTCGGTTGATCCAAGCCGCATGGAAGCCGAAGTTTTTCGCCCCGGCGATGTCCCAGCCGTTCGACGATAAGAAGAGCACCTCGTCACGGCGAAGACCGGACGTCTTGAACCAGTGCATATAGGCGGCTGGCGTTGGTTTCGGTTGTTTGATGCCGTCGACGCTGACGACTTCATCAAAATAGTCGGAGAGTCCGGCGTTGTGAAGCAGCGCCTCAAGCATCTCATCCGTTCCGTTTGAGAGGATGACGGTCTTCATGTCATGTAGCTGTTTCAAGACAGACTCGACTTCTTCGTAAGGGGTGAGGTGCGCATATGATCCGATCAGGCGCTGTTCGATGTCCTCCGTCGCTTTTGCGTCATGGACGGCGAGTGCGTAACGGAGTGCGTCCCGGGTCACCGTATCAAAATCTTCGTAGCGACCCATCATGTGTCGCCAAAAGAAATACTCGAGTTGTTTTGTCCGCCATACTTGGCTGATGGCTGCTCCTTTTTCAGGGAACTCTTGTTCACAGGCGTCCTTCACCGAATGGACGTCAAACAAAGTGCCATATACGTCAAATACGATGGCTTTGATTGTTGGTTTCATAAGAACATTCCTCCTTCTGTGTCGTTATACCCGTCTTTTCAGAATATAATGGGGGAAAGGGGGCTCGATCATGTATATCCAAAACCGCTATTCCGTAGAAGATCAGGCAGATATTATAGCTTTTTTACATGCCCATCCGTTTGGTACGGTCGTGACGCATGACGGGGATAAACCGATTGCAACGCACGTCCCGTTACGATTCGATGAGGCGAACGGTCAACTGACGACCCACGTATCAAAAGCGAATCCGCAGTGGCGAACGATTGAAGAACAGGACGTTCTCGTCATCTTCCAAGGTCCGGACGCGTACGTGTCGGCGTCATGGTACGGACATGAGGACGTATCGACATGGAATTACCAAGCGGTACACGTATATGGACGTGCGACGATTCTCAATGAGACCGAGTTGATTGAAGAACTCGCAGGTTTGCTGAACGAGCACGAAGGAGAACGTGAACATGCGGTGCGATGGGATGATTTATCCGAACCGGTGAAGCGACAAATGCACGGCGTCGTCGGGTTTCGGATCGTCATTACCGACATTCAGGCAACGTTCAAGTTAAGCCAAAACCGAAACGACGTGGACCATGAACGCATCGTATCAGAGCTTGAAAAACAAGATGAACCGATTGCAGATGTCATGCGACGGCAGCGGAAATCTTGATCAACCTGTCCTAAAACGGCAGGTTTTTTCATTTTTTTGAACCGAATAGCGGTTGACATGACTTAGGAGCAGGTCTATACTCATAAATGATAATGATTATCAGTATCGGCAAAATACAGAGAAGTTCGAAAAGGAGAAAATCACGTGAACAACACATTCAAGAAATGGTTACATATGTTCATCTTTGCATCGGCATTTGCACTCATCTTAGCCGGTTGTGGTTCGGAAGAAGCTGAGAACGCTTCCACGAATGAGGGGACAGAAGAAGCGGCAGAAGGTTACCCAATCACAATCGAGCACGCATTCGGTGAAACAGTCATCGAAGAGAAGCCAGAACGTGTCGCAACGATCTCATGGGGGAACCATGATGTCGCACTTGCCCTCGACGTCGTACCGGTCGGATTCTCGGCTGCGAACTACGGGGTCCAAGACGACAGCGGCATGCTCCCATGGACAGCAGAGAAGTTAGAAGCACTCGGGGAAGAGAACCCGAACATCTACCAAGACACAGACGGATTAGACTTTGAAGCAATCGCAGATTCTAACCCGGACGTCATCTTGGCGGCCTACTCAGGCATCACGCAAGAAGACTACGACACGCTCAGCCAAATCGCACCGGTCGTGGCATACCAAGAAACTCCTTGGGTCACGTCATGGCAAGATATGGTTCGCTATGACTCACTCGCAATGGGACTTGGTGAAGAAGGCGAACAGTTGATCAAAGATACAGAGAAATTAATCACGGACAAAGCGACAGCCGTCCCTGAGATTGCCGGAAAGAAAGCCGCTTTCGTTTCGATGAGCGCGGAAGACCTTTCAAAATTCTATATTTACACGACAGGTGACCCACGCGGTGCCTTCATCGAAGAACTCGGGATGGAGTACCCACAAAACATTTTGGATGAAGCAGAAAAAGCAGACAGCTTCTACCTTGAGCTCAGTAAGGAAAACGCCGACATCTTGAACGACGTCGACATCTTCGTCACATACGGGAACGAAGACACGTTGAAGGCGCTCCAGGCAGACCCGCTCTACGGTAAAGTGCCAGCAATCGAACGTGGATCGGTCGTCTTGATCGAAGACAACACACCGCTCGCAGCGGCAGGAACGCCGACGCCACTCTCGATTGAATATACGATTGATGAGTACGTCTCACGCGTATCGGATGCGCTCGCGAAAGTAAAATGATGCAACATCAGGTGAAACAGATGCATACCCCGAAGTATTTCCCACTTCTTTTGGTTGGGACGCTCGTACTGACGGTTCTATGTATCGTGGCATCTCTTGCCTTCGGCTCAAGGACAGTCGGGTGGAATGAACTGCTGGACGGTTTATTCCGCCCGGCTGTTCAGTCGTATGAAGCGGACATCGTCCGAGAGCGGGTCGTCCGGACGATCTTCAGTTTCATGTGTGGCGCAGCGCTCGGTGTGGCGGGGGCACTCATGCAGTCGGTGACGCGTAACCCGATCGCCGACCCGAGTATTCTCGGGGTCAACACGGGCGCGGCGCTTGCCGTTGTCATCGGGATCGCATTTTTCAACATCTCGACGGCGAGTGCGTTCATCTGGTTTGCGCTCGTCGGGGCATTGTTGACGGCCATTTTCGTCTTCGGTATCGGCTCGCTCGGACGGGGTGGTGCGACCCCGCTCAAACTCGTCTTGGCGGGTGCAGCGACGAGTGCGGCATTATCGTCCCTCGTCATGGCGCTCATGATTCCACGCTCGAACGTCATGGACCAGTTTCGCTTCTGGCAAGTCGGAAGTGTCGGCGCGGGGAATGTCGATTCCATCTATACGTTTCTACCGTTCTTATTGATCGGTCTCGTGATTGCGGTCGTGACCGCACCTTCCTTGAACGCACTCGCGCTCGGAGAAGAGATGGCGAAGAGCCTCGGTGTTCGGACCGGGACATTGAAGCTGACGGCTTCGTTCGCGGGCGTCATTCTATGCGGGGCAGCGACGGCACTTGCTGGACCGATTGGCTTTATCGGGCTACTCGCCCCTCATTTGATTCGGCTCGTGCTCGGTCCGGACCAACGCTATCTCATGCCGATGTCTGCCCTCGCGGGTGCGATCATCTTGACCTTCTCGGACGTCATCGGGCGTTTACTCGGGAGTCCGGGCGAACTTGAGGTCGGAATCGTGACGGCATTCATCGGGGCACCGATTTTGATTCTATTGACGATGAAAGTGAAAGTAAGAGGACTATGATGCAACCAGCGATTGAACAAATCAGACAAGGACGCATGAAGCGTCGCCGTCGCTACGTCGGCATGACACTACTCTTGACCGTCATTGCGCTCACGCTGAGCGGCTTGATGCTCATGTTAGGCAATACGATTTATCCGGTCCAGGACGTCATCCGCGTCCTGCTCGGGGAAGACGTGAAGGGTGCATCGTTCGCCGTTGAGGTCCTTCGGTTACCACGTATGCTCGCCGGTGTTTTTGCGGGGGCAGCGTTCGGTGCGGCGGGGACGATCTTTCAGACGATGCTCCGCAACCCGCTCGCCAACCCGAACGTCATCGGAATCACGACCGGGTCGAGTGCGGCGGCCGTCTTCTGTATCGTCGTCCTGCAGTCGAGCGAGGCCATCATCTCGATTGCATCGATTATCGGAGGTCTCGTGACGGTGCTCGTCATCTACTTTCTCTCTAAAGGGGCCTCCTTCTCGATCGGTCGCCTCGTCTTGGTCGGGATTGGGATTCAGGCGATGCTCACAGCGGTCATCAATTACTTACTCCTCATCAGCCGACAAAATGATGTCGCCATGGCGATGCGGTGGTTGACAGGAAGCTTAAATGGGGCGAAGCTAGAGGAGTTGCCGCCTTTAATCATCACGGTACTCATCTGTTTACCGATTGTATTGTTACTCACCCGTCAGCTCGAGATGCTCGAGCTCGGTGAAATGGCGGCGACAGGGTTAGGGATCAATACGAACCAAACCCGATTGCTTCTCATCGTTGCGGCGGTGTTCATGCTCGCCCTCGCGACAGCGACGACGGGACCGATTGCCTTCATCGCCTTTTTGGCGGGGCCGATTGCCAAACGTCTCGTCGGGACGAGTCACGCCGGAATCTTGCCGGCAGCGCTTGTCGGCATCATCTTAGTGCTCGCGGCCGACCTCGTCGGACAATTCGCCTTCACGGCACGCTATCCGGTCGGTGTCATCACCGGTATCATCGGCGCGCCTTATCTCTTATACTTGTTGATTCGGATGAACCAGAAAGGGGACTTCTAAATGGCATCCATTATGAAAGTGGAACATCTCACCTCAGGGTATGAGGACAAGATAATTTTGAATGATATCAGCCTTGAAATTCCGAGCAACCAGATTAGCATCATCATTGGTGCGAACGGTTGCGGGAAGTCGACGTTACTGAAGACGATGGCACGCCTCATCAAGCCGAATGCCGGTCAAGTGACGCTTTACGATAAGCCGATCTCGAAGATGGCACCGAAAAAACTGGCGCGTGTCCTCGGGATGTTGCCACAGTCCCCGGTCGTACCGGAAGGGATCACGGTCGCCGATCTCGTCGGTCGCGGCCGTTACCCGCATCAATCGTTTTTAAAGGGATGGACGAAATCCGATTATGAGGCCGTCGCCGAGGCGATGGAGATGATGAACATCACGGAGTTCGCGGACCGTCCGATCGACGAGTTGTCAGGCGGACAGCGTCAACGCGTCTGGATCGCGATGGCGCTTGCCCAACAGACGGACGTCCTCTTTTTAGACGAGCCGACGACGTATCTCGATATTACGTATCAAGTCGAGATTCTCGACTTGTTGACGGACTTGAACCGAAAGTACGGGACGACGATTGTCATGGTGCTACACGACATCAACTTGTCGGCACGTTATGCCGACTACATCTTCGCACTCGACAAAGGGAAATTGATCGCCGAAGGGAAGCCATCGGACGTCATCACATGTGATTTGATCCATCGGGTCTTCAATCTCCGCTGTTCGGTCATGTGTGACCCGGTGTCGGGTTCACCGTCGGTCATTCCGATCGGTCGCCACCATGTACAGACAGAAACGGAAGAGGCGCCTGTCGCGCAGCTCGAGTTGGTATAACGAGAATCGAGAAGGAGCGAATGTTCCTTCTTTTTTTTGCATTGATGAAAGCGTTCTAAAAAGTCGTTGACTTCTCTTTGAGGCGGGTGTATGCTAAAAATCCTGCCCAAAAATGAGAGGCATGGGGACTGGCATCAGTTCATTCGATATTCGAGAGGAATGACTTAAGATGAACCAACAACAATTAGTCGAGCGCGCACGCCAATTGAAAGACAATGCGTATTCACCATATTCAAAGTTCCGCGTCGGAGCGGCACTTCTCATGAAGGACGGCACGGTCATCGATGGCGTCAACGTCGAGAACGTCTCGTTCGGAGCGACAAACTGTGCGGAGCGTACAGCCATCTTCACAGCGGTCGCACAAGGATATAAAAAAGGTGACTTCGAAGCGGTTGCCGTGTCTGGGGACACGGAAGACTTCTTGCCACCGTGCAGCATTTGCCGCCAAGTCATGGTCGAGTTCGGCGATCCTGACTTCAAAGTACTCCTCACGAACGGCAACGCCGATGTGAAAGAAGTGACGCTCGGGGAGCTTGTCCCGCTCGCGTTCACTGATTTGGATATGTGATAAAAAGCGCTGATTCTATCTGGAGTCAGCGCTTCTTTATTAGTTGCTTTGTTGTACAATAAAAAGTACAATAAAATAAAAGGAGTGAAAATGATGTCCACCATTACGTATAGTGACGCTAGAAAAAACTTCAAGAAAGTATTGGACCAAGTGCATGAAAATAGTGAGGCAATTGTTATCTCGCGTAAAAATAGTGAAAATGCAGTGATTATGTCCGAACAAGAATATGAAAGCTTGATGGAAACGATTTATTTGTTGCGTAGTCCTAAAAATGCTGAACGTTTATTAGATTCTATTAAACAAATTGAGAATAACGAAACAAAAGAAAGAAAATTGATGAATGAGTAGGTCTCTATTATTCACAGACAATGGCTGGGAAGATTATTTATACTGGCAAAAAGAAGATAAAAAGAAATTGAAACGTATTAATTCTTTGATTGAAGACGTAAGAAGAAATGGCAATTTAAATGGAGTTGGAAAACCAGAAGCTTTAAAAGGGAACCTACAGGGTTTCTATAGTCGGAGAATCGACTCGGAACATCGACTTGTCTATCGAGCAACAGATCAGCACGTCGAAATCTTACAGTGTCGCTATCACTATTCATGAATTAGACTCACATCACTTGGAGATGAGAGTCTTTTTTGACATTTCGAGAATGATCAAATAACGCAAGCGTATGGAAAATCACCTGAAATACGCGTTTCAGGTGATTTTTGTTATAGATTGATTGATTCACCGTCTTCAGGAACTAAGAGTCGATTGGCAAATTCATGCTCTTCTGCATAAGCACGTAAGTCAGCCCGTGACAAGTTCCAATGGTTCACTGCCTCCATATGGACGGCGATGATGCTGGCGTCCGGGGCAGCTTCTGCTACTTGATGCACGTCCACTTCATTCATGACGAGCGAGCCACCTTCTAGGAATTGATTGTCTCCCGCATTGACGACGATCACTTCGGGGTGATGCGTTTGAATCGTTTCAGCGACACCCTCATACCAGACTGTATCTCCTGCGACGTATAACGTTTTTTCCGTTTCATGTGTCAAGACGACACCACACACTTCACCAGTCAACGATAAGATGTCGCCTCGACCATGTTCCCCGACCGTTTTGACGAGATGAATACCTTCGAATTCGGTCGATTCCGTCAACACGCGAACGTCCGTGAATCCATCCTGTTGAATCGTGTTCTGGTCTGACTCATTTTGAACGAAGATCGGAAGCTCATTTGGAAGTACCTCTTTTGCGACTTCGTCATAGTGGTCGAGATGAAGATGGGTCAAGATGACGGCGTCAATTCCGTGTAGAAGGTCTTCAATTGAAATCGGCAATTCAACAAGTGGGTTGTGTTCATCTTGACGTGCCGAGTTTGGAAAAGGCGGATATGTGCCTTTCTTCGCAAGAAACGGGTCGATGAGAAACGTCTTCCCAGCGTATTCGAGTCGTAATGTCGCGTTTCGGATCAATTGGATGTTCATAGGTGATTCTCCTTTTTCCATGTAGTATATATGTAGTGTAGAATGTACCTGTTTTGGAATACATTACTTCATTCAAGTCTTTTCGTACAAATACTTGAATGATGAAAGGAGTGGTCGCATGGACGCAACAGATCGACATATTATTGAAGCCTTGCAACAAAATAGTCGGATGACGATGAAGGAATTAGGCGAACTCATTCACTTAACGGGGCAAGCGACAGCCACACGCGTTAAAAAGTTAGAAGACCTGGGGATCATCGAAAGATATACGATTCGAATCAACGAAGAACGAATCGGTCTGCCCATTCATGCGATGATTACAATTTACACGATGAGTACATTTCATGATCCGTACCTGCTCTTTCTTAAAGAGCATCGGCAATTCGTGAGAAATAACTACAAGGTGAGCGGGGATGGGTGCTATCTACTCGAGTGTCGCTTCCCGACGAATCAAGAACTGAATGCATTTTTAGATGGACTCAGCAAATACGTGAACTACAAACTATCACTTGTCATTCATCAAAACACCCAGTGAATCGTTGGATTCACTGGGTGTTTGTTGTTTCGTGTCTTCGACCGGCTCGGATGATAAAGCGATATTCTTCACTTTTGAAATAGGTTTCGGTGAACTCGAAGCGGCTACCATCCATGAGAAATGAATAGAGTTCGACTTTGAGTATCGGGGTTCGATCGCTCACTTCGAGCATGTCAGCGATTTCTTTTGTCGGTAAGACTGGGATAAATTCTTGAACACTGTCGGCAATCTTCAAATTTTTGACGTTTTCAATGTAATCGTACTTCGAACGTGTCATTACTTCATACGTCAAATCAGGAAACAGTTGGAGCGGAAGATATGTGTCTTCTACAATAAGTGGTTCTCCGTTCGCAAAACGTAGACGACGAATGTAGTAAACGAGGGCATCTTCATCGAGTTCAAGTATTTCCCTGATCTTTTCAGTCGGAGGTTGGACAGTGAAAGTAAGAACTTTACTCGTGACATCTTTTCCTTCCCGCTTCATGTCTTCAGTGAAGCTTTTTAATTCGTACATATTATGTTCAATCTTTTCGGATTGCACATACGTGCCGCTTCCTTGTCGTTTCCAGAGCAAACCTTCTTCTTGAAGTAGTTTGACGGCTTGTCGAACGGTGACTCGACTGGCTTTAAATTCGTCGACGAGTTGTGCTTCTGTTGGAATTGCTTCACCGGGCGCCCAATCGCCTGACTCGATAAACACGCGCATCTCCTGTGCAATCCGCTGGTATAGCGGAGATTTGGCTTTCATGTAAATAACCTCCTAATCTCATACGTTCATTACTCATAGTATACAAAAATAAAACGTTTTCAAAAAGGTGTTGACGCTTTAAATAATATGTATTAAATTTGTATTGTAATCAATTAGATATGTATTGAAAGGGGAACGCACACATGAAAAAACCACAGCGTCTCGTCGTCGTCGGTGGAGGTAGTACGTACACAATCGGCATGATCATGAGTTTGATTGAGGAAAAGGCACACTTCCCACTCCGTTCCATCACGTTTTACGATACAGATGAATTACGTCAAGAACGTGTCGCGAAAGCGAGTGAAGTCATCTTGCGTGAGCATTATCCAGAACTTGAGTCGTTCGAATACACGACGGACAAAGAATATGCCTTCAAAGATAAGGATTTCTTCTTCGTTCAGATTCGGACAGGCGGCTTGGAGATGCGCGAAAAAGATGAACAGATTCCGCTTCGTCATGGCGTGGTGGGACAAGAAACGTGTGGACCTGGCGGAATGTCGTACGGGATGCGCTCAATTGGAGATATGATTGAACTCGTCTCCGACATTCGCGCTGGCTCACCGGATGGCTGGATCTTAAACTATACAAACCCTGCTGCGATTGTCGCCGAGGCGCTCAAACGTGCGTACCCGGACGATCAAAAAATATTAAATATTTGCGACATGCCTGCAGCAATCATGGTGAGCTATGCGAAGATTCTCGGGAAAGAGATTTGGGATCTCGTACCTGAATATTTTGGACTCAACCACTTTGGTTGGTTCACAGGTATCTTTGATAAAGAAGGAAACGAATTAACGGAAGATATCAAACGTGCCATTTTGGAAGATGGCTTCATTCCAGAAGATTCAGAGATTGCGAATGATCCATCATGGATCAAGACGTTCAAACAAGTAGAGAAGATGCTGACGGATTTCCCAGAGTATTTACCTAACACGTATCTTCAATACTACTTGTACCCGTCTGATATGGCGGAAAAAGAAGACGTCACGAACACACGAGCGCGGCAGGTGATCAATGGTCGCCAAGAACGTGTCTTCTCGATGTGTGATCAAATCATCCAGGATGACTCGCTCGAGAACGTCCATCTAGAAGTCGATATCCATGGCTGCTATATGATTCGGGTCGCTGCATCGCTAGCCTATAACAACGGAGATATTTTCATCGTCATGGTGAAAAATGATGGAATCATTTCAAACTTACCAGACGATGCGATGGTTGAAGTGCCTGCGATGCTTACAAATCGTGGTCCGAAACCATTTGCGGTCGGGAAAATCCCACGTTTCTATAAGGGAATGATTGAAGGGCAGCTCGCTTATGAGCAACTTGTCGTCGACGCATACTTCGAAAACAGTTATGAGAAGGCACTTCAAGCGCTCACGCTCAATCGTACAGTCGTCGATGCACCGGTGGCTCGTCGAATCTTAGATGATTTGATTGAGGAAAACAGAACGTACTGGCCGGAATTGAAATCGGGCGAAGCAGTAGCAACGCGATAACTTGAGAGGGGAGATAATCCCCTTTCTCATTGTCTGTATTGATAACGCTTACAAGATGAGGAGTGAATCGAATGAGTCAATGGTTTGGAGTTTTTCAAAAGTTTGGGAAAGCACTCATGGTGCCCGTCGCTTTATTACCGGCTGCCGGAATTTTGCTGGGATTAGGTGCAGCACTCACAGGTCCTTTAGCAGATAGTTGGACCTTTTTACAGAACGGCACGGTGGAAGCAATCAGTGCTGGCATGTTACAAATCGGTCTAAGCATTTTTGCGAACTTACCAATCATTTTTGCCATCGGGGTTGCTGTTGGTTTGTCAGGGGGATCAGGGATTGCCGCACTTGCTGCACTCGTTGGATATGTCATTATGAATACGACAATCTCCATCTCACTTGGCATTACGGCAGAAATGGCAGCTGAGAGTGGCGAATACGGTATGTTACTCGGTATTCCTTCGCTTGAAACAGGTGTACTCGGAGGGATTGCTGTCGGGTTGCTTGCTGTATGGGTATATAAAAAGTTCCATACGTTTAATCCGCCAGAAGTGTTAGGATTCTTTGCGGGTGATCGTTCTGTCGGGATTGTGATGGTTTTCTTCTCAATCGTGCTTGGATTTGTCATGATGCTGATCTGGCCACCAATCCAGTCGGCATTGACTTCAATGGCAAATGTCATTGCAAGTGATGCGACCAATCCGGCATACGTTGGGTTATATGGGATGTTGGAGCGGTTATTGATTCCGACAGGATTACACCATATTTGGTATGCCCCGTTCCTATGGACGTCTCTTGGTGGAACAGCGACGGTGGGTGATGCGGTCGTGAATGGTGATCAGTATATTTTCCTCGCACAAATTGCTGAGGGTGTTGAAGTGACGGCAGGTCGCTTCATGTCTGGTAAATTCCCAATCATTATGTTTGGTTTACTCGGGGCGGCACTTGCGATGTATCGTCAGGCTGATCCGGACAAACGTCCTGTTGTACGAGGATTGTTGATTGCGGCAGCTGGTACAGCATTTTTAACCGGGATCACAGAACCGATTGAATTTACATTCTTATTTGTAGCACCTATCCTTTATGTCATCCATAGCGTGTTGACGGGGATTTCCTTCGCGCTCATGTATGCACTTGATACACATATCGGTTGGGCTGGAGGTTCAGGGTTGATCGATTATGTATTAGTGAACGTCTTACCGGGAACGCCACGTTGGTGGATGAATATCGTTGTCGGTATTGGATTCTTCGTCGTTTACTATAGCATCTTTACCTTCGCAATCAAGAAGTGGAACTTGGCGACACCAGGGCGTGGCGGACAAGAAGCTAAACTGTTTACACGGAAAGACTACAATGATAAAAAATCAAGTCAGTCAGCGATTCAAACGACAGCACTTGCGATTGAAAAGGCACTTGGGGGACGCGAGAACATTCGCGATATCGATGCTTGTTTCACAAGACTACGTGTTGAAGTGAGTGACGTCTCACAAATCGATGAAGACGAACTAAAAGCACTAGGAGCAGCAGGGGTCGTAAAAGTGAAGAACAACATTCAAGCAATTTTCGGAGGTCGTTCAGATCTATACAAAAATGAATTACTTCGAATCCATAAAGAAATGGATGAGGCGAATTGATCTCAGGCTCAACCTCAATGGTTGAGCCTTTTCAGTTTTTCATTCGTATAATACAGCAAGATTCTCCGCGTGCTCCTTCATCATCCCCCGCAACACCCTAGGCGCCTTCACCTCTACTTCAGCCCCAGCCTTCAACAGCTGTCTCGACAAAAATGGAAGCTCTTCCTCGGGTACGTCCCACTCATTTTTCTCCTCGATATCGGGTAATACATCTTCAAGCAAACGACGACCGAGTGGGGTGAGTTCGAGTCGAACGGTCACACCGTTTCGTTCATCATTTGCCTGTAATAAGCTCACCAAATCCTCGGACTCAAATGTCTCCTCAAGCAGTTTGACCGTTTCGATGCGATCGATTCGATATTGACGGAGTCCAAGTTCAGAGAGGCCGAAGACGTACCACTTCAAATCAAGGAGTGCCATGCCGACCGGTGCGACGGTGAACGTGCGTTGTCCTTTCGTCGTCCGATACGTCATCTCTACCTTGTTTCGACGTTCGACCGCCTGATAGATGTCTTTTGTGAACGGGGCTTTTGGAATTTGTTTGTTCCCGAGCCACAAAATGTTTCGCTCCAATCGACGAATCTTCGCCTCCAAGTCATGAGGCAACTCGTTCACGTACCAGTCGGATAGCGTACCTCGTATATCCCCGAAGGGCACGTCTGGGATGTGTTCCATCCATTTCAGCGTGAGATAGAGGGCGACCGCTTCTTGTTCGCGGAGATGGAGCGGGGGCAATAAACGATTCGGCAACATCTCATAGCCACCGCCAGTCCCTGGCACACTCCAAATCGGATAACCGAGCTCCTCGAGTGACAGCATATCCCGTTGAATTGTCCGAATGGAGGCACCTGTCTCTTGCGCCAGTTCTTCAGCGGTAACACGTCGTCCATGATTGAGCAGTCGAATCAGTTGTAAATGTCGTTTTTTCATTTTCATCATTCCCGTCATCTTTTGTCATGTTTATCAGATAAGCTGAATTTATCACGAATCAAGGAGGAAGACACGATGCCACATGTAGTGTTATATATTGCGATGAGTTTAGACGGAAAGATTGCTCGATCGAACGACCAACTCGATTGGTTGTTCGCAGTAGATGGGGAGGGGGACAACGGCTATGCCGAATTTTTCAAAACGACTGGTGCTGTCATCATGGGACGAAAAACATATGAAGAAGTCCTTCAATTGTCAGAGGAGTACCCATATCCAAACATGCCGAACTATATTATGACGCGGAACCCGGACCGTGAGGCGGAGCATGTCACCTTTACGGACGAACCGATTGAAAAATTGATTCATCGGTTGAAAGAAGAAATCGATCAAGACATCTGGCTCATCGGTGGCGGGGAAGTCATCAAAGCGGCGATGGAACAAGATCTCGTTGATCGTTACGAGATTGCGATTGCGCCGGTCGTCCTCGGTGAAGGGGTCCCGCTCTTCCCAGAAGGCACGAAAGAGACGAAACTTCGGCTGACAGGTCAGCGCGCATCTGGCCAATTTGTGATGGTGACATATGAACGGTAAGTGAGGATCGAGTCCACATGTGGGCTCGATTTTTTGTGGTCACATTCATGTCTTGATATCTCATTTACTTCTATAAGAAAAATATTCTTTTAATTTAACTATATGGTGATTAAAATGTTAGTAAATGGTTTGAATTGGATATATGAAGAGAGTAGCACGAACATCACGCATGCTGAGAGGATCCAATTATGTTCATTAGCTTAATCGCAAATTCATGTATATCGTTTACTGGTATTTATTTCATTTCGAAAATCTTGAACCTTGATACGAAATACGAACACGTTCAAAACATTTTAATTGGCGTGCTATCAGGGCTCCTAGGAATTTTTCTCATCACACAAGGTGTCGTGTTTGATGATGTTGTAAAAATTGATTTTCGATTTCTTGTCCTCATTCTACTCGGCTTTTATCGGTTAGTATCCCCACTGATTATCGCGGCGACCATCATTTCAATCTATCGATTTAGTTACGGAATTGATTTTCCGTCTATCGTAGCATGTATCGCCATTTTCACAATTGTCATTGGGATCATTTTGACGTACAACATAGTCAGTTTAGAGAAGCGACTTTACCAGTTCGGTCTCACGTTGAACGTGTTGACGTGTCTCATCGCATGGGGAGCAATCTATATCAGTGGAGGGTTGAACGAATATGCTGCGACTGCCGCTTCATTAGTCGCCATCATCAGTTTCCCAGTCGGGTTATTGATCACCGTTTTGAACATTGACCTGTACCTCATCCATCATCGCGTGAAAGAGTATAAAATATCAGCGGAAACCGACCATTTGACGGGACTTGCAAACCGTAGAGCGTGGGAAATGCAGATGAAAAAGGTCAAAGAGCATTATGCGACGTGTAACGTGCTCATCATCGATATCGACTACTTCAAACAAATCAACGACCAATATGGTCACGCGAACGGGGATGAGATTTTGAAGCAGTTCGCAGAATTGTTGCATCGTGAAACGAGGGACCATGATATTAAAGCTCGAATAGGCGGGGAAGAGTTTGGCATTTTAATCCCGATGCTTTCTCAAGTCGAAGTAATCAAAGTGGCGGAGCGAATTCGGAGTAGCATATCCAAACATGAGTTCGAGTTACTCGATCAACAAAAGATTCATATCTCCGTTTCTATCGGAATTGCGAACGGAAAGAGCGAGCACCTTCGTGAAATGGTTCATTTGGCAGATGACTGCTTATACCAAGCGAAGAACAGTGGGAGAAATCGAACGTATATCCATGAAAATGTAGAATACGTTCAATGAGAAAGCGCATCAGGCATCCCGATGCGCTTTCTTTATGTGAAAAACTGTAGACCACAAGATGGCCTACAGTCATGGAGTTGTATGTTCGTCAGCATGCGGTTCCCACGCATCCAAAAAGTTATGGGGCGGGTGAACGCCCTCGAGCGTCCGAAATTCGTAATCTCGCTCTTTCGCATAGCGGATGATTGTATCGAGTGCTTCTGGCGTCATCGAATGATCGTGCGCCAAGATGATGGAGGCAATATTCGCCACGCGATTCGCCTCGAGACGATTGAACACGCGTTGCTCTACGCTGGCGTTGTCCTTCTTATAGATATGATCGAGACTACCGACATTCCAGTCCCAAATCGCAAAACCGGCTTCATCCATCGCTTGCCAATGCGCAGGCGTCATACCTGCATCACTGCCGTAAATCGTCCGAGCCATATTCGTATGAATGCCAGTCACGTCATAAATGAGACGTTGTACGTCCTTCATTTGACGGACGGCCGTCATCGGTGAAGCATAAAACTCCTCGCGTTCGTGTGTCATCCCGTGTAAGGCGATGAGATGACCTTCGGCGACGATGCGTCGAATAAGATGCTCATTCCCTTTGATATTCTTTCCGAGAATGAAAAAGGTGACCTTCACTTGATGTTTCTTCAAGACATCAAGCAGTTTTCCCGTCTTCCAGTTTGGTCCATCATCAAGTGTTAAATAGATGAGGCTCGGGTCGTTATACGCTTTCGGTTCCGGGATTGCCGCCTGTGACAAAGTACCAATCAACAAAAGAATAGACATGAGTAATAGAACGCGTTTCTTCATTCCAACAATAGCTCCCTCGAGTCAAAAAACAAGTGACATATGACACATACCTTATCACATATCCGAGACATCGAGACGATAAATTTGTTCGTCGAGTTCTGTCGTGAAATAGGTGAAATTCAATTTCTTCAATAGCGCGATGGACGCCTCGTTCGTCTCAAGGACGCCGGCCTTGAACACTTCCGCACCTTGGTCGGTCAAGTAACGAATTAATCCCGACATCACCTCGAACGCATAACCTTGGCGAGCGCGTGCGGGTGTGATGGTATAGCCAATCCAATACGTCGTACCTTCTTGGTGGATATACACGTCCCCAATCAACTCATCCGTCGATTGGTCGATGATGGCGAGTTGCATGCCGTGTTGAAGTGATTGTTCGCTGAGTAGGGCGTCCTCGTACTCGGTATAGCTAAGACCTTTGAACGATTGATGCTTCATCCAGTCTAAGTCGTTCCGATACGCCATGAACGGTTCGATGTCATGTCGTTCGAACGGTCGAATGAGGCAGCGGGTCGTCGTGAATGTCATCGTGAACCCCTCCTGTATCCTCTTAGTGTACCGTGGATGATCAACAGGGGATAGTCATAGAAAAGCCCCTCAATCCTAAGATTGAAGGGCGTGTTGTCAGTTCGTGACCGACGGTGCTTTATAGTGCTGGACGAGCTTGGTAAACATAAAAGTATGGTCTTCTCAAGAAGCTCCCCCTTCAATTTGCGAAGCAAATAAGTGGCGAGTAGTTCACTAGCTTATATGACATTTACGAAAAACGTTATCACGACAAATGATAGACCAAGCAAGATGAATGCGTATCCTAAGACTTTTGGTCTGAAAAAAGATAGAAAAAAACTGAACAGGATTTCAGTTCCGTCTGTCGGTGATCCGGTCTCTTTAGACTTCGTCTGATCTTTTGACCTAATGAGCAATACGCCAAAGAAGAAAAAGGGGATTGCCGCAATCAAAGAATCAAGGATGTTACTCATTCGATTTTACCTCGTCTTTCATCATCTAGAATGGATTTCTAATCATGAAAAGTATAACATCTCTTTCGCTCTAAGAATCTAACCTAGAAAAAAGATTAATTGTGTGGATCAATAAACAAGGCCGAGTTCGCGATGAACTCGGCCTCTTCTTATACATGCTTCCGCTGAAACGCAGAAATCGCTTCATATTCTTCCGACAGGTGACGCGACAGACGAATGTAGATCGGCAAGAGCTCCCGATAGACGTTCGTCGCCTCCATATTTGGCGTATGCTCGTGGGTCACTTGCGGCACTTCTTGGAACTCCTCGATATCCCCAAATGCGTACTCTCCGAGCATGACGGCTCCGAGGCATGAACTCTCGTGACTTTCCGGCACGACGACCGGTGTGTCGAAGATATCCGCCATCATCTGGCGCCAGAGACTCGACTGGGCGAATCCACCTGTCGCATGGATGCGGTTCGGTGCACCCGTCAACTCGTCGAGCGCGAGCATGACCGTATAGAGGTTAAAGATGACACCTTCCAACACGGCACGGATGAAGTGCTCCCGTTTATGGTGAATGCTGAGACCGAAGAACGAACCGCGGGCGTTCGAATCCCAGAGCGGAGCGCGTTCACCCATCAAATACGGATGGAACAACAGCCCGTCGGCACCCGGCTTGACCGTCTCGGCGATTCGCGTCAACACATCGTACGCGTCGATGCCGAGGCGTTTCGCCGTTTCGACCTCACTTGCTGCGAACTCGTCGCGGAGCCAGCGGAGAATGATGCCGCCGTTATTGACCGGTCCACCGATCACCCAATGCTTATCCGTCAGCGCATAACAGAAGATGCGACCTTTCGGATCTTCGACCGGTTCTGAGACGACCGTCCGGATGGCGCCACTTGTTCCAATCGTCACGGCGACGACCCCTTGTTCGAAGGCACCGACCCCGAGGTTCGACAGCACGCCGTCGCTTGCCCCGATGACGAGCGGGAAGTCCCAGCCGAGCGTCTCGGTCACGTCAGGCGTCACCTGCAAGATTTCCGTCGTCGGAACGAGTTCAGATAAACGCTCTGGTGTCACACCGGCAACCTCAAGTGCTTCCGCGTCCCAATCCCGTTGTTTCAAATTGAACAGTCCCGTCGCCGAGGCGATGGAATGGTCGACGACGAAGCGTCCCGTCAACCGATAGAAGACATACTCTTTGATAGAGACAAACTTGGCAGTCTGTTCAAAGACGTCAGGATGCTCCGATTTCAACCAGCGTAGCTTCGACAGCGGTGCCATCGGATGGACCGGGGTGCCGGTGCGCATATGGAGGGCGCTCGCGTCAAAGTCGCGTTTGATTTCTTGCGTATACGGGTTCGCCCGACTGTCGGCCCACGTGATGCTGTTCGTGAGCGGACGTCCTGACGCATCGAGCGCGATCAAGCTGTGCATCGCCGAACTGAACGATGCGAAGCGAATCGGACCGTCCGCTTTGGCACGGACCGCCGAAACAGCTTCAAGCACGGCCCCATAGATGACGACCGGGTCTTGTTCGGCCGTCTCCGTATCGGGCGTGAGAAGCGGATACAACACGTTATGTACCGCCAGTTGTTGATGACCGTTGAACAGGACGGCTTTCGTACTCGTCGTCCCGATATCGACCCCAATCGTAAACACACAATCACTTCCTAACTTAGATAATGAATAGGCTAATCAAGAACACGACGGCGAAGCCGGTGAGTCCGATAATCGTTTCCATGATCGTCCATGACTTGAGCGTATCTTTCACGTCGAGACCGAAGTAACGGTTGACGAGCCAGAAGCCTGAGTCGTTGACGTGCGAGAGGACTGTCGCCCCTGAGGCGATGGCGATGACGATCAAACCGAGCGCCGCGCCCGTGATATTTTGAATTTCAAGTAGTGGTGTGATGAGTCCGGCTGCTGTGACCATCGAGACGGTTGCCGACCCTTGGGCGACACGAACGACCGTCGCAATCAAGAAGGCGAGGACAATCGCCGGAAGTGGTGAACCGGCCATCATTTCACCGAGGACGTCACCGACACCTGAGTCGATGAGCACTTGTTTGAACACACCACCGGCCCCTGTGACGAGGATAATGATCCCGGCTGGCTCGAGAGCTTTCGTTGCAATCTCTTGGACTTCGTCACGTGAATATCCACGACGTGTGCCGAGGAAGACGAACGTGAGAAGCGTCGCAATCGTCAAGGCCACGAATGGATGTCCGAGGAACGTCAAGAAGTCACGGACGGCGTTGCCTTCATCTAAGAGAACCGCCGAGAGCGTGTTCGCTAAGATCAACACGAGCGGGATCAAGATGAGCGATAAGATCATTTTGAAGCTCGGCAATTCTTTCGATGTATCGATTTCTTTGAATTCCATGTAGTCCGGAATCGTCACATGGATCTTCTTAGCAATATACTTCCCAAAAATAGGGCCGGCTAAAATCATCGACGGAATCCCGGCGAGGACACCGAACAAGATGACCCAACCGAGGTCGGCACCGATCAAGTTCGCAACGGCGATCGGACCAGGTGTCGGTGGGATGAAACTGTGTGTGACCGCGAGACCCGCAAGGAGCGGAATCCCATAGTAGAGAAGCGAACGTCCCGTCTTTTTGGCGAGACCGTATACGATTGGGACGAGAATGATGAAACCGACATCGAAGAAGACCGGGACAGCGACGATGAACCCGGTGATGCCGAGCGCCCATTGTGCCTTATCTTCTCCGAACTTACTGACAAGCGTCTGGGCGAGGCGTTCCGCGCCACCTGACACTTCAAGCATCTTCCCGAACATCGCGCCGAGACCGACGACGACGGCGACGAAGCCGAGCGTTCCACCCATCCCGTTCTGGATGGAGGCGATGACGTCTCCGAGCGGCATGCCGGCTGCGACCCCGACGATTAAGCTGACAAGTAACAACGAAACGAATGCGTGAAGCTTCGTCCGGATGACTAAAAATAAGAGCAAGAAGATCCCGGCTAAGGCGATCAAAATAAGTGTTGAGCCAGACATTGAGTTTTCCCCCTAAATTCCGAATATGTAACCGTTTACAGTTTTTAACAAAGGAAAAGGCCATTTCCCCGTGACCTTTTCCGCATTTCTTACTTCTTGACGACCGCGTGACCACCGAACTCGTTGCGGAGCGCGGCGACGACCTTGCCTGAGAACGTGTCGTCTTCGAGTGAGCGATAGCGCATCATGAGCGACAAGGCGATGACCGGTGCAGCTGCCTGAAGGTCGAGCGCTGTCTCAATCGTCCACTTGCCTTCACCTGACGAGTGCATGACCCCTCGAATCTCATCAAGCTTCGCATCTTTCTTGAAGGCGTTCTCCGTGAGCTCCATGAGCCAAGAGCGGACGACCGACCCGTGGTTCCAGACGCGTGCGACTTGTTCGTAGTCATAATCGAATGGGCTCTTCTCCAAGATGTCGAATCCTTCCGCGATCGCCTGCATCATCCCGTACTCGATCCCGTTATGAATCATCTTCAAGAAGTGACCGCTTCCGGCAGGTCCCGTATATAGGTAACCGTTCTCGACAGACAAGTCTTTGAAGATCGGCTCGATGGTCGGCCACGCGTCTGCGTCACCCCCGACCATCGTACAAGCACCGTTCCGTGCCCCGTCCGTCCCGCCGCTCGTGCCGCAGTCGAAGAACTTGATGTCTTTCTCAGCGAACTGCTCGGCGCGTGCGACCGACAGTTTGTAGTTCGAGTTGCCGCCATCGATGACGATGTCACCTGGTTCGAGTCGCTCATACAATTCGGCGAGCACCGTTTCCGTGACGTCACCGGCAGGGACCATCGCCCAGATGACGCGTGGCGTCGATAACTTGTTCACGACATCTTCGAGTGTCGGCACGATTGTGAATGCGTCCGATGTGACGTGCCCGACATCCGTTCCGACGACTGTGTGTCCGTGGTCACTCAAGTTGAGCGCCAAGTTGTAGCCCATCTTTCCTAATCCAATCAAACCAATTTCCATATTGTCACCCCTGAAAAAGAATTTTTTTCCGTCTCTGCATTCATCATATCAAAATAAATTCGATTTACAAGTCGAATCGCGGAATTTTTTTCTTTTTTATACATAAAAAATTCGACCCCCGAGGTGGAGGTCGAACGCATCAGCTTGAAGATGCCTTTTTGAATTGCTGGAAGAAGACTTCGATCTCTTCCGCCGGCAATGGGCGATTGTAATAATACCCTTGCGCCTGGTTGCACGATTCGGCTTTTAAGAAAGCGACTTGATTCTCCGTTTCGACACCTTCCGCGATGACGTTTAAATCGAGCTCGTGCGCCATGCGGATGATTGTTTTGACGAGGGCCGCGTCTTTTTCGTCGCTCTCAATATTTTTCGTGAAGTGCTGGTCGATCTTCAGCGTGTCGATCGGGAACAGCTTCAAGTAGCTGAGCGACGAATATCCGGTCCCGAAGTCGTCGATAGACAAGTGGACACCGAGGGCGACAAGCTCATGCATCGTCTCGATGGCGCGGTCCGCACTCTGGATGACGCTCTCGGTCAACTCGAGTTCTAAGTACTGTGCCTCGAGACCAGACGCATCGAGCGCACGACTGACGACTTCCGGTAAATCTTTTTGGGCGAACTGGATGGCCGAGATGTTGACGGCGACCCGGAACGGGGGAATGCCTGCATCTTGCCACGCTTTGTTTTGACGACATGCTTCATTCAGGACGAACTCGCCGAGGCGGTGGATGCTTCCCGTCTCTTCGGCGATTGGAATGAATTCACCAGGCGAAACCATCCCGAGTTCCGGGTGCTGCCAGCGTACGAGCGCCTCCATGCCAATCACCATTTCCGACTCTAGTTGAATCTGTGGTTGATAGTGGACCGTGAATTCGCCACGTCCGATACCTTTACGGAGTGCCATCGACAAGTTTGAGCGACGAGACACGGACTCGTTCAATTCGTTCGTGAAGAACTGATAGCCGTTCTTTCCGTCAGCCTTCGCCCGATACATGGCGATGTCGGCGTTCTTGATCAACTCCTCGGCCGTATCCCCATCGGATGGATAGAGACTGATGCCGATCGAGGCGCCGGTGAACACTTCCTCGTTCTCGAGTTCGAACGGGGGATGGAGGACATTGATCAGTTCTTGTGCGCGATGGGCTGCCAAGTTACTTTTCGTAAGGGGCGACAAGATGATGAATTCATCTCCACCGAGACGGGCGAGCGTGTCCGACTTTTGAATCTTCGATTGGATCCGGGTCGTCACCTGTTTTAAGAACTGATCGCCAATCGAGTGACCGAAGCGGTCGTTGATCACTTTGAAGTTGTCTAAGTCGATATAGTACAACGCGAACGGGTCTTGCTGGGACTGACCGAGTAGGGCATCGAGTCGGTCGCTGAACAGACGACGGTTCGGTAGACCTGTAAGTGGGTCCAAATAGACGAGATCGTTGATTTGCGCCTCGATTCGTTTCCGTTCACTAATGTCACGGATGATGCTACTGAAGAAGATCCCCTTGTCCGTCTTCCACGTCCCGAGCGACATTTCAATCGGGACTTCGACACCGTCTTTCCGTAAGCCGATGAGTTCCACCGTCTGACCGATGACGCGTTTCTCACCCGTCGTTTCATAACGTTGCATCCCACGTTCATGGGCGTCCCGGAACCGTTCCGGGATAATCGTGACAATCGACTGACCAATCATCTCCTCGTGTGTATATCCGAACAAATCGGTCGCCCCTTGATTCCATTGAAGGATGACGCGGGTATGGTCGGCGACGATGATCGCATCCGATGCAGACTCGATGATGGATTCGAACTTCATCTCGAGCTCTTCGGATTGTGCCTCGAGCTGTGATGCCGTTCGGAGTGAGATGTACATAATTACGAACAAGGTCATGACGCTCGCTGCGATGACGTAGGCGAGAAGGGTGCTATCGACCGCGTAGCCACTCATCGGTTTGACGACTCCTTCTGTCGGCGTGAAACGGGCAGCGCCCATCCCGACGTAGTGCATGCCGGAGACGGCGACACCGATCAAGACCGAACTGGCGAGACGACGCCAATGAAACCGTGAGACGTTCGGGATATAGAAGAGGATATACAATCCAACGAGCGATGCGACATAAGCAACGAGGGCAGAAGCGACCCACATGACCGGGTCATACGTGAGAATGGCGTTCATCTGCATCGCTTCCATGCCGATATAATGCATCGAGACGACCCCGACACTGATCAAAAAGGCACAAAAAACAAGTTGAGTCGGTCGTGTCTCAGGATGACTGATAATCCAAAAGGCGAGACCAGAAGCGACGACTGCCGGCACGATCGACAATAAGACGATGCCGAGGTGATACGTCACGTCGTCGTTTAGATGGAACGCCAACATGCCGATAAAGTGCATCGCCCAAATCCCGAGCCCGAGGCTGAAAGCGCCGGCTACGATCCAACTGAATCGTGAGGCATATCTCGCATATTTTAAACGACTGCTAATATCGAGGGCGACACCGGCAGCAAAAATGGCGACAGCGATGGAAAGAATGACGAGTGGTAAGTTGTAAGAGCTACTGAGGTGATGTTCGATTCGAAACAGTCCTTTCGATTTCAAATGGTACAAAGAGTGAACTAGTCAAAAAGTGCTTCATTAGAGTAGCACATCAAACAATCCCACTTCTTGTCTCCTTTTGTAAGGTGGGTCAATCTTTTGAGCGAATCACACATTGCGGAATTTTTTTCGAAACGGTATCGTTAAGTGAAGAAGAGAAAGGGTGATTCTTGATGGAAACGATGAACGGGACGGCCCGCATCCGTGGGGCCTATTCGACACTGAGTAAGAAAGAGCAACGCATTGCCGACTACATTTTAAAACAACCAGAACAAATCATTCATCATACGATCAATCAAGTGGCAGACGACCTCGATGTCGCCGAATCGACGGTGTTCCGCTTTTGTCAGCGCGTCGGATTCAAAGGATATCAGGCGTTAAAGATTGCACTCGCCTCGGATGTCGTCGCACCGCTTCAAGACATCCATGAAGACATCACGGAGACGGACACGGCGCTCGAGATTGCGGAGAAAATTTTTTCGACGAACGGGAAGACGATTGAGTCGACCCGTCAGATTTTAGAAGGGGCTTCTCTTGAGAAGGCGATCGAATTGTTCCTCGGGGCACGTCGTATCGAATTTTTCGGAAGTGGGGGCTCGGCTGTCGTCGCACTCGATGCGTATCATAAGTTTGTTCGGAGCGGGCTTCAGGTGAGCGCGATTCTCGAGTCGCACATGCAGCTCATGTCGGCCTCGCAGTTGACGACAGAGGACGTCGCCGTCGTCATCTCGCACTCGGGTGCCTCGAAAGAGACGCTCGATATCGCAAAACTCCTAAAAGAGAAAGGTGTCCCGATGGTTGCCATCACGAACTATGCGAAGTCGCCCCTCTCGAAAATTGCGGACGTTTCCCTCTATACCGTGTCCCAAGAGACGGCGTTTCGTTCAGAGGCGCTCGCTTCCCGAATCGCTGAGCTCAGCTTGATTGATGCCTTGTTTACAGCTGTCATGATGCGGCGTGGGGAAGCGGCACGGATGTCTCTCCAACAGATGCGTGAGGCGATTTCAATGCGCCGAATCTAAAGAAAACAGGGTTAACTTCTACAAAAAGGTGGAAATTATAAACCCTGAGGACAACGCGAGGCTTAGAGAGAGAAGGTGGACCGATGAACCATATTGATTTTTTATCCTCCGACCATTACAACGAGTTCAAACGGTTAGCACAACGGCTCACGGATCCTGGCAGTACCAGTCGCGAATATTATGCCGCGCTGTACGTCATTGCGGGCAACCCACACATCCGAGAATGTTTGCTTCCTTATATAGACCTCGAGGCAGGGAAGATTCGAACTTCCACGATCATCGATGATAACTCGTTCGATAAACGAGAATTTGTGCTCGCCAAACTCGTCATTCATTTGTACAACTCCAAAGAATGGGTCCTTCCGACCGAATTGATCGCCTTGCCGGAAGCGGACTATAAATTAGCGATGCAGGCGATTACGCTTTGCCGAAATGAACAATTTGACGGGGTCACGATCCCGAGCGACTGACGACACCCTGTTATGTAGAATGACAGGGTGTTTTTCGTCTACCCAAAAGGAGGAGAGCGTGTGTCACTGAATACATCGATGTTGACCATCTTGCTTGTGCTCTTATTGCTGATCATGGCCGGGCCTCCGCTATTGATCTATTATTTTTGGTGGCGTGATCGAAACCAGCGTGAGCATTCTGTCCTTCGGAACTTCCCGATTCTCGGAAAACTGCGTTATATGTTCGAGAAGATGGGTCCCGAGCTCCGGCAATACTTATTTTTGAACGACAATGAGGCGAAGCCGTTCTCTCGGAACGAATACGAAGCAGCCGTCATTGCTGGGAAATATAAATCGCGCATCATCGGATTCGGCTCGGAGCGAGACTTTGAAGCCGGCGGATTTTACCTTCAAAACGCGCTCTACCCGACGAATCGGAACGAACTCCGCACCGACAATTCAACCAAGGTATCGACGTGGGTGTATGAACTCGATGAAGATAACCTCTTCACCCGAAAAGAGCATCTCGTCGAACGTGACATCTCTCCATACTTGTTAGCAGAGGAAGACACGATCATCATCGGGAAAGAGACGTGTCGGGAACCGTTCCATGTCCGGGGGCTCGTCGGGCAGTCGGCGATGAGCTTCGGGTCGCTCGGCGACAGAGCGATCACGGCCCTCTCGATTGGGCTCGGTCGTGCGGGTGGCACATGGATGAACACGGGGGAAGGGGGATTGTCGGACTATCACTTGAAAGGAAATGTCGACATCATCTGCCAGATCGGTCCGGCGCTCTTCGGCGTCCGGGATGAGGACGGGTCGTTTTCGGAAGAGGCGTTCAAACAGAAGAGCGCGCTCCCGCAAGTGAAGGCGTTCGAATTGAAACTCGCACAAGGGGCGAAGACGCGTGGGGGACATATCGACGGGTCGAAAGTGACCGAGGAGATCGCTCGTATCCGACATGTGCGGGTCGGGGAGACGATTGACAGTCCGAACCGATTCTCCGAGTTTCAGACACATACGGAATTGTTGACCTTTGTCGAGAAGTTGCGTGAAATCGGTGGGAAGCCTGTCGGCATCAAGCTCGTCGTCGGCAATATGAAGGACATCGAATCACTCATCCGTGAGATGGCGACGTCTCAGGTCGTACCGGACTTCATCACGATCGATGGAAGCGAAGGGGGAACGGGTGCTACGTATCAAGAACTCGCGGATACAGTCGGGTTGCCACTGAAAGCGGCGCTTCCATACGTCCATCGCCTCTTGATTGAGCACGGTCTTCGTGACCGCATCAAACTGTTCGCCTCGGGGAAACTCATCACGGCGGACAAGATTGCGATTGCCCTCGCGCTCGGTGCCGACCTCGTCAATATCGCCCGCGGGCTCATGTTCAACGTCGGCTGTATCCAGGCGCAGGTGTGTCACACGAACCGTTGTCCGGTCGGTGTGGCGACGACCGACCCAAAACTGCAGCGGGCCCTCGTTGTCGACGAGAAGAGCTTTCGGGTGACGAACTATATCATCTCGCTCCGGGAAGGACTGTATAATATGACGGCCGCGGCTGGGGTCCGTTCTCCGACTGAACTGTCAGAGGAACATGTGATGTATCATGAGCCGGACGGTCAGGTCCGTTTGATGCGTGATTGACCACATTCGAACTGAACGATTTCATCAAAACATCCTACGAAGTTGCCGATAAAGAAGGCAAACCCGTAGGATGTTTTTTAAGTCTTTTCATTGTAGAAACTACCAGATACTTGTACAATCATGTAAATGAAAGTCAGAATTTATTATAATTTAAAGTAGCATTTGAATGGAAATGGATGAACCCATTTTTTTCGGCGTATGCCGCACTCTTCGGACGTTGCTTCGAAGACACGGTCAACGCCTTGATGCCGTATCGTGCATCGAGGTCACGTAGTTCTTGGATGCGGTCTTTTGACCATTGGTCTTTCGAAATAGTCGTATAGTTGAAGCTCTCCCACATGACGCCATCCACGTACGGGTACGTATACGTCTTGAGTGTCGCAAATCCCCAGTTTTGAATGAGAGAAAGGGTAGGGTGGTTAGCCTTGATCGTCTTCATGAACTGACTCATCCCGTCACGCTGTGCTTTCAAGATGGTCGGTTGTTCCGAATGCTCGTTGTCGATATTGCCGACAGTATCTAAGAACGCCCCGTCTAATCCTTTGGCGACGATTTGTTTCTCCACTTCACGCGTCAATAGCTCACGATAGTGCGTCGACGTCATGTCGACCAAATACGAATCCCACTCCGCATAATGGACACGTTGTCCGTTGCGATGGAAGAAGTCCGACTCGTTCATCTGCTTGATGAAATCGACGTTCCAATTGTCAGCTTCCATCGTATTGATGTAGCCGTACACTTTCGTGCCGTATTTTTGTAACTCTTTAATTTGAGCTGCAGTATAATAGACAGGCTCGATGATGACCAGGTCATATTGTTGCATCTTTTTGATTTTACTCTTGCTCGGCATGTCGTAATAAATCTTGTATGATTCGACGTTCGCGAGCGGGTTGCTCGCCTTGGCGACCGCTTGTTGCGGCGTCCATAACGCGAATCCGACGACGAATGCACAACAGATGGACACGATGCGTTTGACTGAGAAAATACCCATAAAAAACCCTCCTGATAATCATCAGAGAGCGGCCGCGGCTATTGCAGACTGGCGATCGGTATCTAACAAGATCGACGACCCATGTCTTTGCGCCCTTACTTTTCAGTAAGTTTGCCCGTCTCGATATGAAATTTTTTGAACAATCCATTGAATGTCCTACTACTAAAATACCACGCAAAGGAATGAGTGACACTATGATTTATACCCAACATCGCACATCAATCAAATGGATTGAAATGATTGTGACTATTTTACTTATCGGCATTTTGGACTATACGTTTAGTCTTTCTTTGGCTGATTGGGCGATTGACCCATTAATTTTTTATATTCTCCTCTTCTCACTTCGCTACGGTCTACTTGGAGCGTTCGTCAGTTTCGCATTGACGAGTCTCTATCATTTCTCGTTCCTCTTGATGGAAGGGTCTGATTTACTCTTATTCCTTTATGATACGAATGAACTTGCGTGGATCTTGCTTCATTTCTTCGTCGCCTTGAGCGCCGGGGTCTTCAGCACGTCTTACCGTGAACGTTACCAGTCGCTCCACATCCGTCAGGAAGAAGTGGTCGATGAGAACGAACAGTTGAAACAGACCGTCCAACAACTGCAGGAGTCACAAGGCGAGATGCGGAAGCGTGTGCTCGACTCGACGTATACGCTCTCGAAAATCTATGAGGTCGGTCTCAAGCTCGACCAGGACGCGACCGACTTGGTGCGCGACCACTTGATTGGCACGTTTACACGCGTGTTCCGGGCACGACAACTCGCGCTTTACCACGTCGACACGTCACGCCGTACGCTTCGCCTTCATGTCCGTTCGGGAGAAGTCGAGCGGTTGCCACAGACGCTCTTCATCGATTCGGAGCAGGGCATCTTCGCACGGATGTTCCAGTCACAAAAGCCGACGCTTCGCTTGGCCGATGAGCTCGAAGGTCCACTCCTCGTCGCCCCGATCTGTTACGAGGGAACGGTGAAAGAAGTGTTGATCGTTCATGAAATCGATATTCTTCGGTTGCGCAGTCACGAGATGAACATGATGAAGCTCGTCCTCGATTGGGCGGGCACGCGCATTGAGAAGGCGGATGCGCTCGAATGGATGCTCGTCAGCGACCAGCTTGTCGAGGGGACGCGTATGTTCCGTATGGACGCGTTCGAGCAGAAAGTCGCGCAGCAAGTGTTGCGCCATGAACAGTATGACCAACCGTACAGCACGGTCACGATTCCGGTCGAAGGCGTCGACTTGTCACTCATCGAGATGGAGCTCATCCTCCGTCAATCGATGCGGGAAATCGACGTCATCGGATATGACGAAGATGAGCGTGTCCTTCACTTCCTTCTCCCGGGCACACCGGTTGAGTCGGCGGAACGATTCAAAGAGCGGATCGAGCATGTGTTCTATGTGAAAGGTGGGAAACGCCTATGACCGGATGGATGATTCTCTTATTCTTTCTCCTTCATGCCGTGATCTTATTCGTCATCTACCGTCTCGTCGTCCGCCCGAGAGTAGATGCGACCGAGAAGGGCGTCTGGCTCTCGATTTTTCTCGTCAGTGCCGTCGTCCCGATCATCGGCGAACTGTTCGGGTTGATCGCGTACGGGGTTGCCCGTCGCTTCGCCTCGTCGAAGACGCTTCTCGATTATGACGAATATATTAACTTCGACACGGTCAACTTGGAGCGCTTGCAGCAACAGGCAAAAGAAGATTTAGACCTCGTCCCATTGGCGGAAGCCTTGCAGATGGACGGGAAAAAGCGGAAACAGTCGATCACCCAACTCATGTCGACACCGCTTATGAACACAGAAGAATACTTACATTTAGGTCTCGAGCATGAAGATACGGAAACCGTCCACTATGCGGCGACCGTCCGGAACACGTTGTTCGACCGTTATGATTTGATGCTCAAGCAGCGCATCGCGCAAGTGAACCCGGATCGACCGGAGACGATTTATCCCGTCATCGAGACGGGCGTCTCGTTTTTAGAGAGCGGTCTCTTGGACGAGGATATGAAAGCCCGCATCCAGCAACGGACGATGTTCCATCTTGAACAACTAGGGGAACACGATGCGACAGACGAGACCTATTTGCGTACGAAAGCCCGTCTATCGTTTCAAGCAGGTGACGTCGAGACGGGGGAACGGTTGGCGGAGGCACTCACGTTGTATCATCCGGAAGTGCCGGATGGTTATATCTTATTGATTGAACATCATATGACGAATGGGGACTGGGCGTCATTACGTCCAATCCTCGACCGACTCCATCAACATCTCGACCTACGAGACGTTCCAGAAGATTATCGCTTTGTCATTCAACAGTTAGAAGGTGCAAAATCATGAATAAATCGATTACGACGTATCTCGCGTCCTTGTTCTCTTTAATCATCGCGATGATTGTCGTCGTCCAGTTTTTACGGCTCGACTACGGTCACCGGCTCATTCCGAATGAAGCACATGAGCCGACGACGTTTACGACACTCGCAGGCGAGGTGAGAGCAGTGGAAGGGAAGCCAGCTCAAATCTATATCCATCAAAACGAGGACGACTTGTCGACGTCCGTCTTGAACAACTTGAAATACGCGCTCGACTACGCGAAGTTGCCATACACGTCCATCGAGGCAGATGAGATTGCCTCGATTGAGCCTTCTCCGCAACACGTCCTTGTCGTCAGTGGAGAAAATACGAAATCATGGCCATATGAGACGATTCGGTCGTTCGTCGAGAACGGGGGACGCCTCTATGTCGCTGGTCGTTTCATCGATCAAGAGTGGGCCGATCTCATCGGTGTCGCTGATTTCGGGGACTTTAAGGATGGCATTAACGGATTGATTTTTGAGAAAGAAATCTTCCCCGGTTATGTCGACTTACCGCAAGACTCTGGCTTGTTCGTCCATAGTATCGCCGACGTCGAATTAAAAGAGGAGGCGGATGTCCTCATCTCGGCGAAAGACGAACCGATTTTATGGCAGTCCTCTTACGGGAAAGGAGAGGTCATGTTTTGGAATACGACGTCCTTGACCGATAAGAACTCACGAGGTCTGATGGTGCAGACGCTGTCGATGCTGTTCCCGGCGTTTGTCATGCCGCAAGCGGGTATCAAGGTCGTCCACCTCGACGACTTCCCAGCTCCGGTACCGAGTTATTCGAACCCGGTCATCACTGAAGAATACGATCTCTCCATCAAAGAGTTCTTCTCCGAAGTATGGTGGAAAGATATGAAACAAATCGGGGAAGATTATGACGTCACGTATTCCGGCTTCTTGATCGGCAGTTATAAAGCGACGAATGAAGAAACGACCGAACAACTCATTGAGAAGATTCGTGCACCGATGCTCGAATACGGGCGTGGTTTGCTGCAGACGAACGGAGAAGTCGGATTACACGGCTTCAACCACCAACCACTCGTCATGGGTGACGAGGTAATGGATCCAGCGCTCGGTTATACGAAATGGGAAAGTCAGGACGCCATGCGTTCGGCCGTCGACCGTGTCGTCGAGGCGTTCGATTATTACTTGCCGAATGAACGAATCCGTAGCTACGTCCCACCGTCCAATATCATCGGCGACTCAGGGCTCAGTGTGTTGAATGATAAGTTCTCGGAAGGATTGATTGTCGCCGGGCTCTATAGCGGGGATGCGAGTAAAGGAAGTTATATCCAAGAGTTCGGACCGGACCCGGTCTATCCGAATTTGTATGATTTCCCGCGCGTGTCGAGCGGGTACAACGAGACGCCAGATGATATGTTCGTCGTCATCGATGCTGTCGCCAACTTCGGGCTCGTCTCGCACTTCATTCACCCGGATGACGTGTTGGATGAATATCGTTCGAAAGGAAAAGGATGGGGCATCATGAAAGAGTCGTTTGAAGGACTGTTCCAGACACTCTACGCCAAATATCCGCACCTTGAAGGATTGAGCCAATATGACGCATATCGGAAATATAAGTTGTATCAAGAGGCACAAATCGACGTCGCCTACACGAGCGACGCGATTGACATCAACGCCCAGCAATTGCCTGTCCCGTCGACGCTACTCGTTCGGGTCGAGCCTGGGAAACGGTTGGATACAGGAAGTTTCGCGTTTGGCGAAGTCAAACCGTTCGATGAGAGCGATACGTTATATCAAGTCGAATTGAAAGAGACGTCTGTTCGTCTCCCGATATTGGAAGGAGCGCGCCCATGAAGATTGGAATTGTCGTCGAAGGGAGTTATCCGTATGTGAGCGGAGGCGTGTCGAGCTGGGTGCACATGCTGATGCAACAAATGCCAATGCATGAGTTTGAAATCATCTCGATCATGCCAAACTCGAAGTCTGAGGCGGATTATAAATATACGTTACCGGAGAACGTCACAGGTGTGACCACGCTCGCCCTCAACCAGCGCGCGACACGGAAACGTCGTCCGGAAGCGTTGACGCAAGAAGAACGTGACCGAATCAAGACATGGATGACGTTCGGTCACGTTGAGTCATCGATTTATCCGATGTTAGCATCACAAATCGGGACACCGGAACAGTTCTTCTCGAGCCGTCTCTTCTATCAACTCGTGACAGAGAGCTATCAAGAAGAAGGGCAGGCCGGTTCGTTCATCGATTACTTTTGGATGTGGCGCAGCATGTATGCGCCCGTCCTCGACCTCCTCCAGGCAGACTTGCCACAAGTCGACCTCATCCATTCCGCGTCGACAGGCTACGCAGGATTAATTGCGAGTGCGATAAAAGAGCGTCAAAACATTCCGTTCTTATTGACGGAGCACGGCATCTACTCACGTGAGCGGGAAGAGGAACTGTTACAGGCAGCGTGGATTCCACCGGAGTTCCGTTCGCACTGGATCCAGTTCTTCCACCATATTTCCCGGGAAGCGTACCGGAAAGCGGACGACGTCATCACGCTGTTTGAACGAAACGGAGAGTTGCAACGTCAGCTCGGGGCACCGGTCGAGAAGTTGAGCATCATTCCGAACGGGATCGATGTGACGGGCTTGTCGGCACTCGGTCACGTGACGGGGGGAGAGAAACTCCGTATCGGCGCTATCGTCCGCGTCGTCCCCATCAAAGATATTAAGACGATGATTTATGCGGCAAAGCTCTTACAAGACATGCTCATCCCGTTCGAGTTGACCATCATGGGACCGCTCGACGAGGACAAAGAGTATGCGGCCGAGTGTGAGGCGCTCATCCGACAACTCGAGCTCGAACAAGCCGTCTTCTTAGTCGGGAAAGTCGATATCCGCAAACACCTTCCGGAATTCGACGTCTGTCTGTTGACGAGTATCTCGGAAGGGCAGCCCCTCGCCGTACTTGAAGGGATGGCCGCAGGCGTCCCGTGGATCGTGACGGACGTCGGGGCCTGTGCAGAACTCGTGAACGGGCGACCGGACGAGCCGTTCGGTCCGGCCGGATTCGTCGTCCCACCGGTCAATCCGCGCCGAATTGCGGAACGTTGCGTCTGGTTCTATCAGAACCGCGAAGACGCGCGCCGACTCGGACGAAACGGGCAACAGCGCGTCGAGACATATTACCGCACCGACCAGTTCATCGATGCGTACTTAAATCTATATGAAGAAAGGAGAACGGCATATGGCGGGCATCGGGTTTAAGTTACAACAGCTATTCCAAGAAGATTATTTTTCCTCGCGCATTAAAGCGTACGCCTTTGCCGGTCTCGTCACGTCCGGCCCATGGCTCATCGTCATCGTCACGATTGCGCTCATGCAGTGGCTGACGAGTTACCTGTCGATTGCGACGCTTGAGGAACGGACGACGTTCAACTTGATTGTCTCGTATAGCTTCATCTTCTCCCAGGTCGTGCTCGGTGTGCAACAGCTCGTCGTCACGCGCTATTTGGCAGACTGTTTCTATGAGAAGCGGTACGAGGACATCTTTCCGGCGTTCATCGGCATGATGAAGACGACCGTCGCCATTGCCTCGGTGTTGTTCGCCGTCTTCCTCTCGTTCTCCGAGCTGCCGGCGTTGTTGAACGCGTTGGCATTCATCTTGTTCATGACGGTCAACTTGATCTGGGTCCACTTCTTGTTCCTGAGCGCGGCGAAATTTTATCAGGCAGTCGCCTATAGTTTTGTCGCCGGTGGGGTTGTCGCCGTCGTGGCAATCATCATCACCGATCAGTTCTTGATGTCGTATTTGACGGAGTCTTACATGAAGAGTTTCGCCCTGACGGCGAGCATGACGCTCGGACTTGTCGTCACGTTGTTCGGACTGTTCACGTCGATGCTCCTCACGTTCCCGAATCGGAGCACGGTCGGTCAGTTCTCGTTCTATCGCTATTTCGACCGCTATCCGGCGCTGTTTTGGACGAGCTTTCTCTACAACATCGGGATTTGGGTCGGGACATGGATCATCTGGTTCGCCGAAGGTGGGGCCGTCCACCTCGATACGTTCCGCTACCATCCGATTTATGACACGGCCATCTTCTTGTCGTATTTGACGATCATCCCGACGATGACGATTTTCGTCGTGTCGGTCGAGACGCGCTTTTATGAGCGCTATCGCGTATTTTACGGATACGTGAATGAAGGCGGAACGTATCAACAGATTCAACGGTCGAAGGCGGCGATGCTACTCGTCTTACGACAGGAGTTGCAACGCTTGTTCCGAAACCAAGGGCTCGTCTCGCTTCTCTTCGTCATCTTCGCAGCCGTCTTGTTCCCGCTGCTCGGGCTCTCGCCTGAGATTCGCGACGTCTTCCAAATGACGACGATTGGGGCCTTCTCGAACGCGATGGTCCTCGTCCTCACGCTCGTGTTGCTGTATTTTGAAGACCATAAGGGAGCGGCGTATACATCGGCCCTCTTCATCACGATGAACGCGGGACTGACGTTCTTGTTGCTTCCACTCGGACCGGACAGTTATGGGCTCAGTTTTGCGATTGGCTGTACGATTGCCTTCGCCTTTTCGCTCATCCGATTGATTCGATACGTCTCGGAGATTGATTACCATACGTTCAGTCGAAGTGAGGCACCTCCTCGGACGGACACGTTCCGTCGCGTCGGGGAATGGCTTAACGAACGCGCGGCATCATAAGATAAGCCGCCTTCTCACGAGAGAGGGCGGCTATTTATATACTATTTACTAATTCTTTTATCGCTGATGCTTTCCAAACTAATCCAATATCGGATTCACTATTAATTCTTCCACTATATATACCTAAAAATTTTGTCATAGGACCACCAGTAATTGCATATCCACCGGGCATATTAAAGTTTCCGCTAGGACGATATGCTACAACCGCTGACCCGGATTGACCTTGTCTACTCCTACAATCTATAAGAAACAGCGGCAAATTACGATAATCTAATTCTGGCTCTGATGCAATAAATCCCGTTGCCCAAATCGCTGTATTACTTCCAACTTCTATCCCAAAAGGAAATCCTACTACACTAACAGTCTCTGCGACACCGATAATCATATGATTACCTTCGTCTAGATTGTATGGATAGAGTTCAACATCTTCTAGACTGGTCAGTTTTAAGGCAACAAAGTCTACCGAAGAATTCCATTCAGGGTGTTCTATCCATAAGGGCTCATCCAAGCTATCTATATCTCTATATAGATTTTCAACTTTTGCGATGTTAGAGCCTAATTCATCTACTTTGTTATGATAAATTTTAATTTTATTTGGGACTGCGCCGCGTTTTGAAAGACAGTCACCAGTTATATTGTTCTTGCCGGTAACATTATGTCTGTTTGTTAAAAGTACAGGTCCTGATGGTGATGTCGCAATAAAAGCGGTCGCTGATGAAAGATACGACTCATTGTAATACATTTTAATTAATAAAGACTTCACAGATTCCATTCGAAAATTCATAATAATCTCCTTTGTTGTTACAGAAATAGTAGCGGAAATAGCTTCATCATTAGTGTTAAACTCTTTTGGCCTACTACAGATTTAAACTTGATTTTTAATTACTACAAAGTTGGTATTCTACTGAGCACTAGTTGGCGATATCTAAAGATTTTATCATGTACATCAACTCCTCAACCTAGCAGTTCTGCTTCACATGAACAAAATCCTTCGAAAGGCATTAAGAAGCATTGGGAAGGGGAACACGTAACTGTTGGAGATTATTCGAGGAGGGATTCCATGAAAGCACTATTTTTGAACTGCACGTTAAAGGGTGGCGACACGACGTCGCATACAGAAGGATTGATTCGCGACATCTTGCCGCATTTTGATGCGCTTGGGGTCGAGTCGGAAATCGTTCGGATCGTCGACTATAACGTCGCATTCGGGGTGACAGAAGATGAAGGGAACGGAGATGAATGGCCACAGATTTTCGAGAAAGTAAAAGGGGCAGACATCGTCGTCATCGGGACGCCACTCTGGCTTGGCGAGAAGAGTAGTGTCGCGACGCAAGTGGTCGAACGGTTATATGGCGGCAGTGGCTTAACGAACAAGTCAGGTCAGGCGATCTACTACAATAAAGTCGGCGGGGTCGTCGTCACCGGGAATGAAGACGGGGCGAAACACGCATGTGCCGGCATTCTCTATGCCTTATCCCATATCGGATTCACCGTGCCACCGAACGTCGATACGTATTGGGTCGGGGAAGCGGGACCAGGCGACTCGTACATCGATGCCGGGCGCGACAACGCGTTCACGAAGTCACACGGGAAGACGATGGCGTACAACCTCGTCCATTTTGCGCGCATGTTGAAGGCGCATCCGATCCCAGCAGAAGGAAATACGATGGAATAAAAAATGGCTTCGGCAATTGCCGAAGCCATTTGGATTACTCTTTCTTCTCCACCGCATGTCCTCCGAACTCATTTCGGAGCGCGGCGACGACCTTACCAGAGAATGTGTCGTCTTGAAGCGAGCGTTGGCGCATCATGAGCGAGAGGGCGATGACCGGTGTCGGCACGTCGTATTCGAGCGCCGTCTCGACCGTCCACTTGCCTTCTCCTGACGCATGCATGACCCCGCGGATGTCATCGAGCTTCGCATCTTTGGAGAAGGCACTCTCGGTCAATTCCATAAGCCATGAACGGATGACGGATCCATGATTCCAGACACGGGCGACGTCCTCATATTCATAGTCGAACGGACTCTTCTCGAGCACTTCGAACCCTTCGGCAATCGCCTGCATCATGCCGTACTCAATCCCGTTATGGACCATTTTCAGGAAGTGGCCACTCCCACTTGGTCCGGCGTACAGATAACCGTTGTCGGTCGAGACGTCTTGGAACAGCTGCTCGATTTTCCCGAACGCCTCCAAATCCCCACCGATCATCGTACAGGCTCCGTTTCGTGCCCCGTCCATGCCGCCACTCGTCCCGACGTCAAAGAAATAGATGAGCTTCTCTTTGAAGTGGTCGGCGCGACGCATCGACTCTTTATAGTTCGAGTTGCCCCCGTCGATGACGATGTCCCCAGGTGAGAGAGCTTCATATAAATCGTTCAACACATGCTCGGTCACGTCTCCTGCCGGTACCATCACCCAGATGACGCGTGGCGCCTTCAGTGTATCGACGACTTCTTCCAATGACTGTTTCGTCTCGAACTGACTCGTCGAGACGTTCCCCGGGTCATAGCCAAAGACGCGATGTCCATTATCCGTCAAATTCAATGCCAAGTTCAGCCCCATCTTCCCGAGCCCAATCATTCCGATTTCCATTCGTTCCACCCCACTTATCAGATTTGTTCTCCTAATAGGGTTACCCGAAACAATGGAGATTCAAAAGAGCGGCTTGATTGAATCGACGCGATAAGCGAGTATACGTGATACCGGGATGGCTTCGCCGTCTGATAGTACGATTTGTCCGCTTAATGAATTTAAAGATTGAAGAGTCTGTTCAAATGTTCGGTAAGCATCGTACTCGGAACTGCCGTACACGATAAACTCACAAGTTTGTTCTTTGTCTAAAAAACACGTCACGATGAAGCGCATCGATCAATCCCCTTATGTATGAAATGGATGACTATTACATTTATGTTAATTATCAATACGTATTTTACAAAAAATAAAACGAATGTACCATTATGTTTTCTGGAAATAAGGAAATGGTCCTACGAAAAGTGTTGAATCGTCAAAATTCTTTCAATATTAGCACAAAAAAGGTAGATATCTATTGGAATCGCGACCAATGGCTTAGTGCCGTCGTATGAAACGAAACAAACTTTCGAAAAAGCGTATGTTATGATAGACAACAACTTGCTAAACTTTCAAAAAACCTTGTCGATACTAGCGATGTGAGCAATCGACAAATGGTGACAAGTATTCACCTCTTTTATAAAAATACGGAAAAAACTGTCGATTCAGCGTGATAAAATAAAACCTGTGTCAATTACGGTCAATTGGGGATAGAAAGGTGCTATGTCATGGAAGAGCAAAAGCCTAAAAAGAGAGTCAAGAAACGTCGTCGTAAAGTGTCACCCGCGAAGCGCATCGCCATCATCGCAGGTGCTGTCATCGGAGTGTTCCTGCTCATCGGAGCTGGGATGGCCTACTATTTATATAATCAAGTCGATACAACGGTCGACCGTTTGAATGAATCGGCCGGGCTCAGCCCGGATCGGATGAATCAACAAACGATCTCAGATAAGAAGCCGGTCTCAGTACTGTTACTTGGGGTAGACCGTCGTGCGGACGAACAAGGGCGCAGCGACTCGATCATCGTCATGACGCTCAACCCGAACTCGGATGAGAGCGCAATGCTCAGCATCCCGCGTGATACGAAGACGGAAATCGTCGGTAAAGGCACGATGGACAAGATTAATCATGCCTACGCATTCGGTGGCGCAGAGATGGCGATGGATACGGTCGAAAACTTCCTCGACATCCCAATCGATTATGTCGCGGAAGTCGACATGAAAGGTTTCCAGGATGCCGTAAACTTATTCGGTGGTGTCGAAGTGACAAACAAGTTCGCTTTCACTTCGGGTGAGTACACGTTCGAACCGGGAACGGTCAATCTGGACGGGGCGGAAGCGCTCGCCTATACACGGATGCGCTACGATGACCCGAACGGGGACTTCGGTCGTCAGGAGCGTCAACGTGACGTCATCACGGCGCTCGTCGACAAAGGAACGGACAGCTTTTCGATTTCTCGCTTTAACAATATGCTCGACGTCCTCGGCAATAACGCCAAGACAAACGTGACGTTCAAAGACATTCGAACGCTCTCGAGCGACTACATGACGGCTTTCAAAAACCAAAGCGTTCTTCGTTTGGAAGGAAGCGGCGGCAAAGAGGGCGACGGCATCTACTACTGGAACCCGGACGAGGCATCACTTGATGAAGTGAAGTCGTATCTCGGACAATTGATGGAACAATGACAGCGGCACTCGATTCGGATGAATCGGGTGCTTTCGTTTGTGGCATAATGAAAAGAAAAAGGAGTGACGGCCGTGCTCGATCGACTGACCCGACTTGCCATCGATGTGAGACATCGCTTCAAGGACCATCATATTAACGACTATAGCGCCACGCTCGCTTTCTTCTGGTTTCTCGCCATCTTCCCAATGTTCTTCGTCCTGTTCGCGGTCATGGCGTGGTTCAAAATCGACCAGGCGCTGTTGATCGAGCAGATCGAGACGCTCGTTCCGGGATCGAGCGTGCGAGAGCTGTTGTCGATTGTCTACGACGTCAGTGGCAACTTGAATAGCGGACTCGTCTCGGTCAGTGCCATCATCGCCTTCTGGTCCGCCTCGAACGGGACGGCCCGTCTCGTCAAACTGACCGTCTTCGCTTACGGGGAGACGGAGGCGCGCGGCTATGTATGGCGTCGTCTGATTGGACTCTTAACAATCCTTGCCAGTAGCATCGGGGCCGTCATCCTCGTCGTCTTTCATGTGTTTGGACAGGAATTCATCGACTTGTTGTATGCGCTCTATCCTCAGGTAGAGGAGTTCGATCGTCTCTCGACGCTCACGCGCTATACCGTCTCGACGATCATCTTAATCTTTGCGTTCTCATTCTTTTACATGATTGCTCCGCAACAACGAGTCCGATTTATCGAGACGTTACCGGGCGCCATTTTTGCCGTCATCTCATGGCAACTTATTTCGACGGGCTATAGCGTCTATGTCGAGCAATTCTCGATTCTCGGTGATACGTACGGCACGATCGGGATCGTCATCCTACTTCAAGTCTGGCTCTATTTGACGGCAGCGACGATGCTCATTGGGGCGGAAATCAATGCCGCCTGGCCGCATCATATGCACCGCACACCGACAAAAACACATTTTCCGTGATAACTGGAAAGAAATGATTAGCATTTTTTGGAGACATGCTATAATCCAATGTGCAGTCTGGGAAAAGATATACAAACTGAATTTACGGAAGAAGGTGGCCCGATATGGCGAAACATCAGAAGAAATCACGGTGGAAACTCATCCTTGGCATCACAGCGGGCGTACTGACACTCATGCTTGTCGCAGGTGGTCTATTCGTCTGGTCGATGGTCGACGAGGTCAATGACACGGTGACGAAAGTGAACGATAACTTACAGATCAGTCCGGAACGAAAACAAGTCGAGACGATCGAAGAGAAGCGCTCGGTGTCCGTGCTCTTACTCGGGATTGACCGGCGAGGGACTGAACAAGGTCGAAGCGATTCGATCATCGTTTTGACCTTGAACCCGGAACTGAACGAAGGGGCGATGCTCAGCATCCCGCGTGATACGAAGACGGAGATCGTCGGGCGCGGATATCGCGATAAGATCAACCACGCTTATGCGTTCGGTGGGGCCGAGATGGCAATGGACACGGTCGAGAACTTTTTAGACATCCCGATCGATTACGTCGTCGAGGCGGATATGGAGGCGTTCACGGAAGTCGTCGATGCGCTCGGTGGCATTACGGTCATGAACAAATTCGCCTTCACTTCGGACGAGTATACGTTCCCAGTCGGCGAAGTGACGCTCGACGGACAAAAGGCGCTCTCGTATACACGGATGCGCTATGATGACCCGAACGGGGATTTCGGTCGCCAAGAACGACAGCGTGATGTCGTCGCCGCCATCATCGAGAAGGGGCGCTCGGACTTCTCGCTCGACAAGGTGACGAACTTGCTCGACGTCGTCGGCAACCGGGCGAAGACGAACATCGAGTTCAACGAGCTCGTGACGCTCTCGACCGACTACATGGGTGCGTTCCGCAACGCGAGCACGCTCCGTATCGAAGGTGGGGGTGGACTCGAGTCGGACGGCATCTATTATTGGAACCCGGACGCCGAGTCACTCGACGGGATTCAGACCGAATTGAAGCGCTTGATGGAATGAGTCGTCCAATAGGGACGGCTTTTTTGTTTTGAAATGGGCAAGAAGTGAAAAAAGGTAGAGAGAACAGAAGGAGGGAATCGTATGAACTGGCAACGGATTGAACCGATCATCATGAAATGGACGACGCATTCACAAGAGGAATGGCAGCGTTTGTTCGATAAATGGGAGAGTCACACATGGCATGACCACGAGGCACCGAGCGAAAAGACGAATGTCCTGCTCGTCGATGCGAGTCTCGTCACGACGGAAGGGAAACCGGACATGGGGGCACTTCATGACGTCCTCGCCAAGCATGTCGCAGGTACGATCAGCGACTTGCACCTCGTGTCCCTCTTCCCGTATATCGGACGGCAAACGGACACAGCGGTCGACCCGCGTATCCGATTATATGAGGACCTCGGCGAATTGAGCGACGACTTTCAACTGATGTATGAACTCGACCCGGTCGCCTACAATGCGGAGCAATTCGACGTGCTTGCCGAGACGGACGCACTCATCGAGCGCCTCGCTTACGGGGCGACGAAAGTTCGGGTGCATGCCCAGTCGTTCAAAGGGATGACGAAAGAGCAAGTAAGGGACGTGCTCCATCTTTGGCATACGGTCTTACATCACTATAAGCCGAACGGGCAGCTCATTCTCGCAGAGGATTCGCTCGACGAGGCCGAGAGCTATATCGAAGTGGTCGATGCCGTCTGTCATTTCGATTTGGCAAGCCATGTGACGCTCGGCCTCGCGCAAGGAGAGGCGACGCGATTGACCGAATGGGCACGGAAAATCGGTACACCACCTGAAGGGAAGACGTACTTCCACTTCTTGTCGAGTGCGGAGCGTGACCCGTTTGAGAAGAATTTGTTGGAGTCTCACGAACCGATGCTTCTCGCGGCCCACAGCATCCTGTTCTCGCTTCAAGGAATCCCGTCGGTCGACTATCGGACGCTCTTCGGGGTTAGTGGACCGACCGACCGTGACGAACTCGTCCATGCCTTGAAGAAAGAAGAGACGCGACTGAATCGCTTCTCCGGCATCATGGGGCAATTGAACGTGAAGCGGGCAGAACCAGCCTTGTCCCCATACGCTACGCAGCACATCTTGGACGTCGACAAGCACGTCTTTGCCGTCGAGCGTCAAGTAGACGGACGGACGGTCCGCTTGTATACGAACGTGAGCGATAAGGAAGTCAATTTGGAGATTCGAGGGACGAGCTTATTTACGGGAGAGCCGGTCGACAGCGCGCGACTTCAGCCGTTTGGATATGTGTGGGTGAGTATATGAAAATAATAGCCCTTAGAAATCTTAAATGACTGGAGACCTCAATCTCTACCCGAGTTTATGAATTAGAAAGATGAATCAAAAAGCCAGCTGACTGAAGAGTACTTCTTCTAATGTCAGCTGGCTTTTTTAGTGGATTATTGTAAAATGAAATTTGTTACGATTTGGTAGGAGGATGAGGTATTTGACAAGAGAAAAAGACAATAAAGATTCTCAGCAAGACGCGAACAGTGTCGAGACAGTTACACTGACAACTTCAAATGCAAATAGCGGTGCAAATCAATTTCTTGTGAACGGGGGCGCCCTGTTTCTGATTTCTTTACTGGGCTATTACTACTACACTACATATTTAAGAATTGAGGCAAAGATATGGAGTCACCCCTTAGAATACATCAGTGTCCCGTACATTAAGGAATTAGATAAGTTGAATGACGTCATTACTTATATGATTCCTGCAATCATCATCTTTTCATGTTTGCTTTCTTTAGTTTTTAAGCGAAAATACTTTACAAAAAAAGACCATTTATCAGATGATGATTATGATCGATATGATTATGATTCATGTAATTTTTATAGGAGACACATAGGTATAACATTACTTTTTTTATGTGTTCTTGTAATTTTTATCATATGCGCCCCGAAGTATGTAGAAATTCTACTACCTGTTTATTTATTGAGTATGATATTCACAGTTTCATTAATGTTTTACGTTGCAATTAAGGTTGATCGTTCCTCGTATAAACAATTTTATAGACAGGAAAAAATATTTAAGTTGCTTGTTAATTTATATGGTTTGATTTTCTTACTACCAATTACTATGATTCTTTTGTTTGCTCTGAATGATTACTCTAAACCAACTCTTTTGACTACTTCCTGCGAAAAAATTGTTAAGGACACAGAAAAAGCAGCTTGCGAAAAATATGGGAAGTTATACTTAGTCTCTGAAAATAGAGGGATTGGTGTGTGGCGTGCCTTTTCAGAACAAAATAACAATATAGTCGAGCTATCCGATCAATATTTTCACATTGAAATGAAAAATACTCGTGTTGAATCAAAAACATATACTCATGTTGAAACAAAAACAACTAATAATGAATAATCTGGCACTCTGTCGACAGAAAAAGATGACTTCGAAACAATCGAAGTCATCTTTTTCTTGTACATCAAAGTACGTATTTTTTAGTTATATCCATCCGGGTTGTTCGACTGCCAGTTCCAGGCGTCTCGGCACATGTCACGAATGTCATGCTTCGCTTCAAAGCCGAGCATCTGTTTCGACTTCGTCGGATCGGCGAAACACGTGGCGATGTCACCAGGACGACGATCCGTCACTCGGTAAGGGACCGATTTCCCACTCTCTTGTTCGAACGCACGGACGAGGTCGAGGACACTATATCCCGTGCCCGTACCGAGGTTGAACGCCTCGACACCCGTTTGGTCCATCACGTAGTCAAGTGCCTGCAAATGACCTGATGCGAGATCGACGACGTGAATATAGTCACGGACGCCCGTCCCGTCCGGTGTGTCGTAGTCGTCACCGAAAACGCTCAGTTCGTCCAGCCTGCCGACAGCGACTTGCGTGATGTACGGCATGAGGTTGTTCGGCACATCGAACGGGTCTTCGCCGATCTGACCGGACGGATGTGCCCCGATCGGATTGAAGTAACGAAGGAGAGCGATGCTCCAGTCGGAGTCAGCGACGGCAATGTCACGCAAGATGTCCTCAATCATCAGCTTCGAACGACCATACGGGTTCGTCGCGCTGAGTGGGAACGATTCGTCAATCGGTGTCCGTTCGGGCATTCCATATACGGTCGCTGATGAACTGAAGACGATTCGTTTCACGTCAAACGCCTGCATGACCTCTAACAGGACGGTCGTGCCGACGACGTTGTTTTCATAGTAGCGGAGCGGCTCTTTCACCGATTCACCGACAGCTTTCAGCCCTGCGAAATGAATGACCGCATCAATCGTATGCGTCAAGAAAATCTGTTCGAGTAATGCTCGGTCGAGGATGTCACCAAGATAGAAGGCGACTTCTTTTCCAGTCATCGCCTCGACCCGGTTCAGTGCCTCTCGGCTACTGTTCGATAAGTTGTCGAGCACAATCACCTCGTGTCCGGCTTCAAGTAATTGGAGGACGGTATGGGTACCGATATAGCCGGCACCACCCGTCACGAGAATCGTTTGAGTCATATGAAATACTCCTTTATTGATTGAGTTTCGTCAGACGAATGCGTGTTGAGTCGTCTTCGCCCACGAAGAGACGTAGTGAGTACGTCTCACCTTCATAGACGACACTGTCTTCGGTCTCGTACGTCGGTTCACCGAGCTCGAGGAACGCTTCTTTCGTCTGATCCGTATTTGACCAGTCTATTGCCTCGACTTGTCCACTCTTCATTGTGAAGAAGAGACCAGGGTAGACGAGATACTCGTGTAGAGCATCTGAGTCGAAGCCACTTGCGGCGCCGACATTTCCGACCAATTCATTCTCGTCCATTCCGAAGTAAGTTTCCGGCGATTCGTCAAATAACGTTTGGTTGACAGAAGTCGACAACCACTCCAACACATCAGCGTCATTGATGGAGGCAGCTGTCCATTCCGTCACGACTTCATCGCGTGACACCCAGCCCGTCAACTCATTCAATCCAAGGTCGAGTAAGAGCGCATCGTCGCGCTCTTCGATGACGTCATAACGATCACCGATATCAGCGACATAGACGACGTCTTCACTGGCTGGTTCACTTACGAGTGGTGCATTTTTGACACCAATCCATACTTCCTCAAGTGCCTTCGTTTCAACGACCGGATCAGGTTCTGGTGTGACCGGTTCTTCCGTAGCAGTCGGTGTCGATGAAGGTTGGATGAGGTCCTTGACCGTCGGATAAGCGGCATAACCACCGACGGATAAAAGAATGATGGCAACTAGACCGATCAACCAGCCACGACCTTTATTGCGGCGTGGATGTGCCGGTTTGATCTCACGATGTAATTTCATACGTTCTGTCCGTGATGGAATCGTCGACTCTGGGACGTAACGTGGTTTCGGTGGCGTCGGGTCAACGGGTGTCTCGGCTTCTAGTTCCATCGTTTCTTCGGGAGATGGTTCCATTACCGGTTTCGAAACGACTGGTTCAGCAATAGGCTGTGGTGTTGGCTCCACCGTTTGTGGCAAGGCTTCCTCAGATTGAAGCTTCTCGCTCTTTTCTAACAAAGCGACATAATAGGTCAAAAGGTCTAGCTCCGTCTTTCCGTCTTTCAACCAGTTCGAAAAATCTGTAGCTGACTTTTCTTCATCGGAGAGGGAGTCGTTCGTCTCTCCGGTCAGTTCATGATAAGAGGCGGCAAGCGATTTGCCGTCTGCTAAATTTGTCTCAATACGTTGCTGCACGATGTCTCGTGTTTGTCGGTCGAGTGTGGCGTACAGCTGGAGTAGGCGCTCACTTACATGCACTAGGTGTCTCCTCCTTTGTTAAGTTCTTCCTTTCAAAGTTTAGCAGATTTGCATGTCAAAAAACCCATTTTTTAAAAAACGGGTCATCAACCCATGAAAATTTTGCTATACTGTTCTGGTATTGTCATTTTAAATATTATCTGCGGGAATTTTCCAGCAGTGAATTTACTGAAACAAAGGAGAGAAGGACAAAACATGAACGAAGAAACGATTTCCCTTGGAGAATTGTTCTCCATCTTGAAGCGGAGCAAGTGGCTCATCGCAAGTTTAACCATCCTCGCAGCACTCATTGCCTTTCTAGTGAGCTCATTTGTAATTAGCCCTACATATGAGGCGTCGACACAAGTACTCGTCGCACCAAAAGAATCACAAAACAACATGATCGACAGCAGTCAAATTCAATCGTCAGTCACACTCGTCAATACGTATCGTGTCATCATTCAAAGTCCAGCCATCCTTGAACAAGTCCAAGAAAATGTCGTCGGGGCACCTGACAACATCAGTAACTTGATCACCGTGAACAGCGAACAAAACTCACAAGTCATCAACATTGCCGTCCAACATACGAGCCCGGTCATCGCAACGGATATCGCCAACGAGATTAGCCGCGTCTTCTCGAAAGAAGTGCCTGAACTCATGAGCGTCGATAATGTCAAAGTATTATCGGATGCGAACGTCCCGATGTTTCCGGTCAAACCGAATATTTTACTTAACACGGCAATCGCGGCCGTACTTGGGATGATGATCGGAGTCGCCATCGCCTTCCTCAAAGTCGTGCTTGATCGTCGTATCAAGACAGAGCAAGATGTCGAGATGATTCTTGAACTTCCGGTGCTAGGATCGATCCCTGTCATCGATCGTGTCGAGATGAAGCAACAACGCCAAGCGAATGTGAAAGGGGAAGAAGTCCGTGTTTAAGTTTGGAAAGAAGACATCAAAACATGTTCAGTATGATAAGACAGGTCGCGACTTAATCACGGTCCATAAACCGAAGTCACCGATTTCGGAGCAATATCGAACGATCCGGACGAATCTCGAGTTCACCGCAGTCGACGACGAGTTGCAGACAATTGTCATCACATCATCAACTTCTGGCGAAGGAAAGTCGACGACAGCGTCGAACTTGGCGGTCGTTTATGCCCAGCAAGGTAAGCGTGTCTTGTTGGTGGACTGCGATATGCGCCGTCCGACGGCACACTTCACATTCCGTCTCTCAAACGGGATCGGACTCTCGACAGTGTTAGCTAAGAAGACAACACTCGATAAAGCGATTCACTCGACACAAGTCGAGAACTTGGAATTGATGGCAGCGGGACCAATCCCACCGAACCCGTCTGAGTTACTCTCGTCGAAAATGATGGACCGCACGCTTGAAGAGTTGAAAGAACATTATGACGTCATCATCTTGGACGCACCACCGATGATGCAAGTCGCAGACACACGTCTCTTGGCACGTAAAGTAGACGGCGTCGTCCTCGTCGTCGGTTGTGACAAGTCAGACCGTCAGATGGTCGTCAAAGCAAAAGAACAGTTGGTCTTAGCGGATGCGCACATCCTTGGCGTCGTCCTCAACAAGCGCGAGCCACAAGGCAGCGATGATTACTACTATTACTACGCATACGAATAAAAGGAGAATCACGCCATGATTGATATCCATTGTCATCTTCTCCCGGCCGTCGATGATGGTCCGGGAACGGTCGAACAAACAATCGAGATGGCGAGACGCGCTGTAGACGAAGGGGTGACCGCGATCGTGGTCACCCCCCACGCGTTTCACCCTCAATTTGAGACGGAAAACTTGAACGTCCAGGAAGCCGCAGCAACACTTCAAAACGTCTTACATCAAGAAGGAATCAAGCTCGATATTTACCCGGGCCAAGAGATTCGTGTGTTCGGTGATCTTGTTCAGGCGTTGGAAGACGGGGAAGCGCTATCGCTAGCGGGGTCACGTTACGTCCTCGTTGAGTTCCCGAGTGACACGGTCCCAGCTTACGCTGAGCAATTGTTCTTCCGATTGCAGACGGAAGGCTATACACCGGTCATTGCTCACCCAGAACGGAATAAGGAACTGGCGACCAATCCCAAACGATTAATGGACTTTGTCTCATCAGGCGCGTTGTCACAAGTGACGACGAGTAGTTTGACAGGGGAGTTCGGTCAAAACGTGAAAGAGATTGCATTCGTTTTCTTACGGAATGGATTGAGTCAGCTCGTTGCCTCGGATGCGCATAGTACAGGACGTCGTACGTTTTACTGGGAAGCCGCAAGACAAGCGGTTACGGAAGAACTGGGTATGGAACGCTGGGAAACGTTAAAAGAAAACGCGGCATCTATTGTGAAAGACGAGTTTGTCTTCGTGGATCCGCCAATCCTTCCCACGAAGAATTGGCGAGGGAAATGGAAGAAGTAAATCCCCTATTTTTACATATTTTGTTGACAAATAATGACTCTTATGATTTTTGTCGACACTTGTCGAACGAAAATAGGTTTTAATTCCCTTACCTTGGTTTTTTCATTAGGTCAAAAGTGTTAACCTTAGAATATATTTTAGTAAGGATGTTAAAAGCATCCTTTTTTCTATAATTATCTAAATCATACAGATCCATTCATGGGAGGGGCATCATGGTACATAAACAAGTGAAAAAGGCAGTTATCCCGGCAGCAGGTCTGGGTACACGTTTCTTGCCGGCAACAAAGGCAATGCCAAAAGAGATGTTACCGATCGTTGATAAGCCGACCATCCAATACATTATCGAAGAAGCAGTCGCTTCAGGAATTGAAGATATTTTGATTGTCACGGGAAAAGGGAAGCGTGCGATCGAGGATCACTTTGATTCAGTACCAGAACTCGAACAAACACTCATTGAAAAAGGGAAATCAGAATATTTGGCGCTCGTCGAAGAAACGACGAATATTAACATCCATTTTATTCGTCAGTCAAAACCGATGGGACTTGGTCACGCTGTGCTTCAAGCGAAGGCATTTGTTGGAGACGAACCATTCGTCGTCATGCTCGGAGACGATATCGTTCAAGCTGAAGTGCCTTGCACACGTCAGCTGATTCAACAATACGAAAAAACCAAGAGTTCAATCATTGGCGTTCAACCCGTATCGAATGATGTGACACATCGTTATGGCATCGTAGACCCACAAGAATCGTTAGAAGACGGTTTACATAAAGTAGCTTCGTTTGTCGAGAAACCAGCACCTGGAACCGAACCATCGAATTTGGCGATTCTCGGACGTTATTTATTCACGCCTCAAATCTTTAAGTACTTAGAAACGCAAGAAGCGGGTGCTGGTGGCGAGATTCAATTGACGGATGCCATAACTCGGTTGAATGAGATGGAAAGGGTTTTCGCTTATGAATTTAACGGTAAACGCTATGACGTTGGTGAAAAACTTGGATTTATTCAAACGACGCTTGAGTTTGCGCTTAAGAGAGAAGACTTAAAAGAAGACTTGTTGAAAATGCTAAAAGAGCTTCTTTTAATAGAGAGTAAAACTAATTAACATTGGAGGATTTAGCTTTGGAAGATATTAAGTACAGTACATCAAGCGATGAATATGTTTCAATAAACAGTTTCGATTTAACAAGTAACACTAAACCAGAGACGACTTTAAATAAAAAGTCAAAATTATATATAATGTTTAATTTTACATTTGATATTTTATTTTCAGTAGTACTCTTGTTAACAACATTTCCAATCATGATTCTTTTTGCAATATTAATTAAAATCGAGTCAAATGGTCCAGTTTTTTATTCACAAGTAAGACTTGGGAAAAATAATAAACAAATCACTATTTATAAATTTAGATCAATGAAAGTGAATGCTGAAAGTGAAGGACCTGTATGGGCAAATGTAAATGACTATAGAGTTACAAAAATAGGTAAATTTATGAGGAAAACTAGAATTGATGAGCTTCCACAATTATATAATGTATTAAAAAGAGATATGTCGATTGTAGGTCCAAGACCTGAACGCGAATTTTTTGTTGATGAGTTTATGAAAACAAACCAGCTATATGGTTACAGAACTAAAGTTAGACCAGGTTTAACAGGATGGGCACAAGTAAACGGTGGATATGATATTGATCCATTTGAAAAACTAGAAAAAGATATTTACTACATAAATAATCAATCTATTATTTTTGATTTAAAAATCATAATAAGAACTGTGTTTGTTGTTTTAAGCGGTAATGGTGCTAGATAAAAACTATATTAATACTAATTTATGTAAAAGGTTGAGGTAAATAATGAAAGTACAAGTATTAATGTCAACAATGAATCAAAATTCAATTAATTTTTATAAAGAAAAAGGTCTGAAAACAGATACTATTATTATTAATCAAACTGGTGTTTTTTCTTATGAAAGTACAACTATCGAAGAGAAAAAAATTGAGATGTTCTCTTACAATGAATTCGGAGTCGGAAGAAGTCGGAATAGCGCTCTATTAAAGTCAAATGCGGACATTTGTCTTATGGCAGACGATGATATGAAGTATGTTCAAAATTACGAACAAATTGTTTTAAAAGCATTTCATGATCATCCAAAAGCAGACGTGATTTTATTTAATGTTGGAATCGAAAACGAATTTGGAGAGATGAATTATAAAATAAAAAAACATAAAAAAATTAACTATACTAATTACATGAAGTTTGGAACAGTTAACATTGCATTTAGGAGAGAAAAAGTAATTAATAATCATATATTTTTTTCTTTGCTTTTTGGAGGTGGGGCGAAATATGGATCAGGAGAAGATACATTGTTTTTAACTGATTGCTTAAAAAAAGGTTTGACTATCTATTCGACTCCAGAAATAATTGCGTATATTCACTACAGAAAATCTTCTTGGTTTTCGGGTTATAATGAGAAATATTTTTACGATAAGGGAGCTTTATACCGAGCTATTTCAAATAAGTTTTGTCATTTTCTAATTTTATACTTTGCTCTGAAAAAACGGGAAAAACTAACTCAATTAAATTTTTGGAGAGCGTTATGTATGGGGTGGAAAGGCAGTAGAGATTATAAAAAACTATTAAAGAAAGCATAAGAAATGTTAGCGAGAGTGGCATATAATGATAAAAAAAATGCAGTATTTAATCGGTGATTTATTTGTAGCAGCATCACAGTGGGGAATGCTGGTTATTGTTGCTAATTTACTTGAACTTGAAGATTTAGGTTATTTCACTTATTTTTTAGCTATAATAGCTCCATTAAGTTATTTAATACAAATGCAACATAGAGTAGTCTATGTGACAGATGGTTTTCCTGAATTTAATCTCTATGATTACATCATATCTAGAATGATACTTTTCATGATTGCGATTTGCACTAGTGGATTATTTATATTTGAATATCAGAAAGATGCATTTGACATTTTCTTGTTACTATTTATCTGGAAGTTTATAGAAATGATTGATGATTTAGTTTATGGATATTGGCAAAAAAACATGGCGATTGAGAAGATATCCAAAAGCAAAGTTATTAGATCAATTGTTCAAATATCTCTTTTTGCAGTTTTCAGTTTTATTACATCAAGTTTAGAGTTTTCATTATTTGTAATGATTTTATTCACAATTTTTTGGTTATTTTACAATCTTAATAAAGTGGAACTTGATCGAAAAATATCAATAAATGCTGAGAACTTTTTTAATCTTGTCAAAATCACTTACCCTTTAGCAATATACTCATCCTTAGCAATATTGTACTCAAACATTCCAAAGTATTTTATTGAACTAGAATTAGGAATTGATGAGGTAGCAATTTTTTCAACGTTAGCATATTTTTTAGTTATAGGAAATTTATTGATAAATTCTATGGTTCAAGTTAAGCTCACGTTTCTAAGTGGATTATATATGTCATCAAATATAAAAAAAATATATAAAGAGTTGTTAACAATTATTCTTCTTCTCTGTACCTTCTCCTTCATTTCTATTTTTATCACAATTATATGGGGAGAAGACTTATTAAATTTCGTTTATAATGAAAAAATTGCGGAGCATACAGGATTATTAGTTCTGTTATTTATAGCTTCTATATTTAGCTATTCTTCGAGTGTTTTAGGTATGATATTAACTATTGCAAAAGGTTACAAACTTCAAGCATATCTATCAATTGTCTGGTGTTTTATTTACATAGGCTTTAGCATATTTTGTATTGACAGATACGGTTTGATTGGAAGCGGTTATGCTTATGTAATGTCATCTATAGTACAGTTAATCTCATTAATTATAGCTATCAAGTTTTATCTTCACAGAAAGAAATATAATTTTGGAAAGTGAGATAATAAAAAATTGAAATACTATTATGAAAACATTGGAGCAGTAGAAATATTAATTGCTCCTACATATTTGGCAGTAGTTATTATGTTTTTATATTTGATATCAAAAAAAACACTTCTCAATGATCCGTTCAATTTAATTTATTTTATAAGCATTTCTTTTTTGTATACAACTATATTACTTGTCGATGTAGTTACAAATATAATTCCGTTTTTTCCAGATACCATTCTGTACACCAATATCATTACTGACTATAACTTTGATATCAGTAATCAACCATCTGAAATTTTTTATTTCAAGCTGTTTGCTACATTCTTTTCGTGGATAAGCTTAGGGAGTCCATTTCTCTATTTATTTTTTAATTTTTTAGTGAATCAGATTGGTATATTACTATACTGGAAATCCTGGACAAATTTTCGGGGAGAACGTTCAGTAAACATAATTCAACAAAGGATTTATTTAATAATAAGTGCTTTATATCCTTTATCAGTTGTTTATTCCTTAACTCCTTTGAGAGAATCATATTTTTTATGTGCTTTTGGTCTTTTTCTAGTTGGTCTTACTTCGAAAAAGAAATTTAATATTAGTATATTCGTAGGATTAATGCTGATTTACTTTTTTAGAAAAGAAATTTTCTTTTTAAGTTTTGCTTTATTTTTAATAAATGTATTTTTTGTTCGCGATAAAAAAATTTCATTGAAATCTTTAGGCGCGATAGGTATTATGACTCCGTTATTGTTTTCGATTATAAACCTACTCTCTATTAAAATCTTAAATATACCTATAAGCCCTATTGCACTCTCAACTTTCAGAAATTATCAAAGAATTGTGTATTTTGAATCAGGAATGGTATACCCAGTAGTAGATTGGAATACCTGGTGGTCTATGTTTGTTGACCTGCCTGGATTAGTTATACAATTTACGGTAGCTCCTTTACCAATTCTTGTTGAAATTGATTATTTAAACAGCACAATATATTTCTTAGATGCAATTTTTATTATATTTTTAATTGCTATTATTCTAAGCAATATTAAGCTTATATGGGAAAATATAACATGGGTTTCGATTATGTTACTATTATTAATTCCAAGTTCAATTTTTGAATATTATATCACCGGAGCAGTTCGACATAGATATTTCATTTTTCTTATGATAATTCCTTTGGTTGCCTATGTTTTAGAAAAACTAGTTACAAGGAGGATTAAGAATGATAGAAATTTATTTCTAAATAGTTTGAATTAAAAAAGATGGAAAAAGAGTGAATGACTTTATGAATATTCGTCAAGAAATAACACACTTAGAAAATTTGATTTAAAGTTAGGGGGAATTTTGTGAAAAATGATTTGGTTTCTATTATTACGCCTATATACAATGCTGAAAAGTTCATAAACGAAACGATTCAATCTGTTATGGAACAAACGTATGAGAATTGGGAATTAATATTGGTAGATGATTGCTCTACAGATAGTTCTGCAATGTTAATTTCTAAATTCGCAAAGCAAGATACCCGAATTAAATACTTTAAGCTCGATCAGAATAGTGGAGCTGCCGTTGCCCGAAATATTGGAATAGAAAAAGCTTCAGGACAGTTTATAGCTTTTTTAGACAGTGATGATATTTGGGTAAATACCAAATTAGAAATACAGATATCCTTTATGAAAGAAAACAATATAGCCTTTTCATTCACATCCTACAAAACAATAAAAGAAAATGGAGAGAAGTCTGAAAAGTCGATTAAAGTTCCGTTAACAGTTACTTATAAGCAATTATTAAGTAACACTATTATAGGCTGTTTGACTGTAATTATAGACAAATCTTTAGTTGGAGAATTTAAAATGCCTCTAGTTAGGGCTGGGCAAGACACAGCCACTTGGTTATCAATCTTAAAAAATGGAGTGATCGCCCATGGCATAAATCATCCGCTGGCGTATTATAGACTGGTAGATGGTTCGATATCACATAATAAATTCAAAGCTGTAAAAAGAACTTGGAATATTTATCGAAATATTGAGAAATTGTCTTTGGTTAAGTCACTTCAAAATTTATTTTTGTATATGGTTAATGCGTCTTATAAACGTGTTTTTTATTATTAAGGATAGGAGACGTTACAATGAAAATCGCAGTAGTAGGGACGGGTTATGTTGGTCTTTCGATGTCAATATTACTAGCTCAATATAATGAAGTTATTGCACTTGATATTATTCAAGATAGAGTGCGTATGATTAACTCGAAGCAATCCCCAATCATTGACACAGAAATTGAGGAATTCCTAAAGAACAGAAAATTAAATTTATTTGCGACGACAGATAATCTTACAGCTTTCAAAGATTCAGAATACGTTATCATCGCAACGCCAACAGACTATGATCCCGAGCGAAATTATTTTAATACACGAACTGTCGAAAGTGTAATTGCAACGGTTCTTGCAATTAATCCTAATGCCATTATGGTAATTAAATCAACAGTACCAGTAGGTTATACGGAGGAAGTCAAAGAAAAATTTGATACAGATAATATCATTTTTTCTCCAGAGTTCTTGCGTGAAGGACAAGCGTTACATGACAATCTCTATCCATCACGTATTGTTGTGGGTGAGCAGTCAGAGCGTGCTGAAGTCTTCGCAAACTTATTGAAAGAAGCTGCGATTAAAGAAAATATTGAAGTACTGTTAACTGATTCAACTGAAGCAGAAGCCATAAAGTTGTTCTCGAATACCTATTTGGCGATGCGTGTTGCGTTTTTTAACGAACTCGATACATATGCTGAAGTTCGTGGTTTAAATTCGAAACAAATTATTGAAGGTGTGGGACTTGATCCCCGTATCGGTTCTCACTACAACAACCCTTCATTTGGATATGGTGGATACTGTTTACCGAAAGATACAAAACAGCTTCTCGCTAATTATGAGGATGTACCAAACAATATTATTGGAGCCATTGTAGATGCGAACCGTACACGTAAAGATTTTGTTGCGGAGTCAATTTTAAAACAAAATCCAAAACGAGTTGGTGTTTATCGTTTGACGATGAAAACTGATTCAGACAATTTTAGAGCTTCTTCGATTCAAGGGATTATGAAGCGTATCAAAGCAAAAGGTGTCGAAGTTGTCGTATACGAACCAGTATTAAAGGAAGATACTTTTTATAATTCGCCTGTTATCAATGATTTCGAACAGTTCAAAGAGACTGCGGATGTCATCGTCACGAATCGATTGCACCCTGAACTTGAAGACGTTGTTGATAAAGTGTATACGCGTGATTTATATAGTCGTGATTAATAGAGAAAACACTACTTGCACTGACAGTTAAGTAATATGCTTCAACAAAAGCGGAGTTCGGTTTATGCTCGGAACTCCGCTTTTGTGCTTGTTTAATTTTACGTTGATACGTTAATAGTTATTTTACTCGTCTATCCACCTCCCGATTCTTCGCATTCAACACTTCAATCGTTTCTTGATTCTGTTCTTTTGAGATGTGCAGGTACAGCTCGGTCGTCTCGGTCGAGGCATGACCGAGTAATCGACTGATCTTTGTGACTTTGACATCGGCGTTATAAAGCTCCGTTGCGAAGCTGTGACGGAGGACATGGCTCGTGATTCCGAAGCCGAGCTGTTCCTCTGATACTTTCAGGAGATATTCATTCACATAGTTCGCGCGGACTTTTGAGCCGTTCGGCATGATGAACAAGTATCGCGAGTCCTTGTCTGCTTTTGGCCGCTCGACCTGAATATAGCGCTCCAACGATTTACGGATCCGTTCGGTCATCGGCACTTCCCGCATTTTATTCCCTTTCCCGTGTCGAATGATGATGTCGTTCGACTCAAACGATACATCCTCGAGTTTTAAATCTAACGTCTCACTGATTCGGAAACCGGCATCGCAGCCGATCAAAAAGATGTTATACAATGTCGCATTGTGTGCATGATGTAGCAGCAAATTCACTTGTTCTCGGCTTAAAATGATGGATTGTCGTTTTGCTTCGGCACCGGGTACGTTGACGAGTACGAACGGATTACGTGTGATCCATCCTCGTTTGACCGAGTAGGACATGAACGACTTGAGTACACTCACATATTTTCTAATCGTGTTGAACGCTAGCTCTTCGTCTACAAGTTTGTCTCGATAAGGGAACGCGTGGTCAGTTTCATCCACGTCTTTTAAGAAAGTCACGTTCGACTGCTGCATCATCTGCTCGAATCGACGTAACGTGTTCCGATACGTCTTCACCGTCTCGGGTGAACGTTGTTGCCGTATCTCTACATCTTCCAAGTAACTTGTGATTGCTTCTTTGATTTGAATCGGTTCCATTGTTTTCACTCCTTCGAATACAACTCTTCTCGCAACTCACGTTGAACGTCGGCCTTATACGCGCGCAATCGGCTTGCGGAGTAGTCGAGCGTCTGTTCCGTGCCGTCAATCAGGTGACAGAGAAGTTCGAAGTGGCGTGGGGATAGGTTCTTTCGTTGTTCGTCGAGCCAGCCAAACAGATGACGCTCGGATGTCATACATTGTTCGGGGAGCCGTTCGGCCGCGACTTCATGTTTTAAGTGCCGTGCATTTTTTTGTTGATGATTCAAAATCGCACCGCGTATACGTTGGAAGCAGTACGTCTTCGATAGCGTGCAGCCCCGATTCAAGGCTTCCCATAAGGCGATCCGTGCAATTTGGACACAGTCATCCTGCTCGTTCGGGTGGATGTTCAAGTGGCGGATGACGTAATGGATCATCGGCTCCCATTCTGTGATTTGTTCGTCAATCGTTTTCATCGTCGGTTCTTTTCCGAGCGCTCTTTCGTATTCCTAGGTTGAAGCGAGTATAAACGCTATTCTTCTCCTTTCTGTCGTTGTTACACCAATGCCTAACGCCTCTGTCACCTTAATCTCCATGTTATCGGAGATATCCCCTGGGCTTATGTGTGATAAGGGCGGTCGCTAAGCGGGGGGAATAGCGTTTCTTTCCTGATGGCGTTGTATTAACCAGCGAAACGATACGAGTGACCAGTTTTGGTTAGGATTCAACGAGCTGTTTTTAATCCTCATGAAAGTTGCAAAACATACGGCGTAAGCCAATCGATACACGCAAGAATGAGTTGGTCCAAGGCCTTCCTGTTCTTGCGTTTTTTATGTTTTAAACGACGAGAAGTCACGAAAAATGGACTAGGCATGACTCGTCCTTGAGATTCAAATCATCAAAGAAAGGTCTTGGCGTCTGAAATACTTGTGCTATGCTTTTGGTGGAAAACTGTCAAAGGTGGAATGCATAATGACGGAACGGCAGCAAAAGTTACTCACGTTGTTACAACATAAAGAATGGATGTCGACGAAGGATATCGCATGGGCGCTCCATTGCTCGGAACGAACGGTCCGGACCGAGCTGCGTACGCTCGAGAAACTGTCCGACGTGCAGATCGAGACGAGTCGGGGGAAAGGGGTGCGTCTCCTTGAAAATCATTACGTCCCGAAGCAGGAGGCGGAGCACGATGAGGGGCGCGTCGAACAAATCCTCATCCGACTCTTGTTTGATGAGATCGCGTCATCTGCCGCTATCGCCAGCACCTTCTACATCAGTGAGGCGACGGTCAAACAAGACATCGATACACTCGAACAGATGCTGAAGGACGCACACTTTACGTTTGATCGCCGACATTGTCGCGTCGATGGGGAAGAGCTCGTCAGGCGGGAATGGTTGACCCAGCTCTTGGTGAAGACGCGTTCCCCTCAGGCACACGCGCAAGACGTGAGACTCATTGAAACGTTCCTAACGGATTGGGAACGAGAGGTCGACAAACAATATTCCGATACGGCGTCCGAACTCTTGCAGGCACGCCTGCTCGTGTCGCTCAAACGGATGCGACGCCGCGCCTATGTGACCTTATCACCATCAGGACTAGAGATGGCACGTGCGACACGCGGGTTTGATACACTGATGCGCCGGATGGATACGTTGGAACAATCGCTCGGGATGAAGATCCCGACAGAAGAGCGGGCTTACTTCATGCTGGCGCTATCGGGCGCGCAAGAGTTCAATCCATCCGAAGACGATGTGACGACAGAAGTCGCACGAGCCGCCAATCGCTTCGCTCTCGCCGTGAACGGGACGATTTACGGGGGTGCCTTACAGCGGGAGTTATATCGGTCGCTCCTCGCCCACATCCGACCGATGGTGTATCGCCAACTGATCAAGGCCTATGTCGAAAACCCGCTCCTCGATCAAATCAAACGTCGCTTCACTGCCACATATGCGGCTGTCTTGCGACATGCCTCAATTTTAGAGAGCGAGCTCGACCTGTATGTCACGGAAGATGAAGTCGGATTCTTGACGCTCCATTTCCAGACGATGCTCGAAGAACGTCGGCGCCAGGAGAAAAAACGGATCCTTCTCGTCTGTACATATGGGATGGGGACGAGTAAATTGATTGCGGCACGACTCCACAATCAGTTTCACGACGCCATTCACATCGTTGGGTATTCGTCGCTGCGTGAGCTCGAGAAACAGATTGAACGGCATCAGCCAGACTTGATCGTATCAACGGTCCAGCTAGGAGAACGGGAGACTCCGGTCCATGTCGTATCCGCCGTCTTGACCGAACAGGACGTGCACCAATTGAGACAGCTGATCGGGGTGAACGGGAACTCCTATGCGACCATCGCCTCACTCGTCGGACACGTTCAATTCGTCGATGACGTCTTGTCACGCGGTCATGCCTTACACGTACTGATGGAAGCGGCACATATTGACGAACATTATTCTGAAAGCGTATACAATCGTGAGCGGAACGGCTCGACCTCAATCGGGCAGAGTGTCGCCATTCCACACGGAGACCCGGAACTCGCGACGACGAACCGAATCGACGTGCTCGTGTCGCGGACACCGATCGCCTGGGGGGACGAACAGGTCCGGCTCATCTTTCTCCTTCAATTCCGGGATTCGGACCAAACCTTCTCGACCCATCTGTTTGAGGAGATTGCCGCATTGACGGAAAATCCGAAGCTCGTCCGAAAATTAGTCGAGTCGAAAGATCCGCGTGCCTTCCGTGATTTGCTGTTGCCGTAGTCAACGGCAAAACGTTATCTGAAACCCCTTTCATATTCAAGTAAAGTATACATGTAGCCAAGCACGGATCCATTCCATTTGAAAGGGGAAACCACTATGAAGATTGTTGCCATCACCGCTTGTCCGGTCGGCATCGCCCATACGTACATGGCCGCCGAAAAGTTGTCAAAGACGGGTGCGGAGCTCGGACATGACGTGAAAGTAGAAACGCACGGGTCAATCGGGATTGAGAACGGATTGACCGAACAGGAGATTAAAGAGGCGGACGGTGTCATCATCGCCGCAGACAAGGCGGTCGACTTAGAACGTTTCGCTGGGAAGCGCATCGTCGTTGTCCCGGTCGCCGAAGCGATCAAGCAACCGGCAGAACTGATTGAACGCGTCAAGACCGCTCCGACCCAAAAAGGAGCAACGAAGGACGTCAAGAAAGAAAAAGACGGAAACATCGTCTATCGGGCGCTCATGAACGGTGTGAGTCATATGATCCCGTTCGTTGTAGTCGGAGGTCTATTGATTGCCTTGGCGCTCGCCATCGGGGGGGAACCGACCGCGAACGGGTTAGCCATTCCGGAAGGGTCGGTCTGGCAGAAGGTGTTAGATGTCGGGTCCGCTTCCTTCATGTTCATGGTACCGATTCTTGCCGGATATATCGCCTATGCCATCGCCGACCGTCCGGCACTCGCACCGGGTATCGTCGGTGGATACATCGCGGCGAACGGTAGCTTTTATGGGTCAGAGGCCGGGGCCGGGTTCCTCGGGGGAATCTTGGCAGGTTTCGCAGCCGGATATCTCGTCCGTTGGATCAAAACGTGGAAAGTACCACAGATGATTCAGCCGATCATGCCGATTCTCGTCATTCCGATCGTCAGCATGGTCGCCATCGCGGCACTCTTCATCTTCGTCGTCGGCGCACCGATTGCCGGACTCATGGATGGCTTGACGTCCATGCTTCAAGGGATGGAAGGGTCAAGTAAGATCGTGCTCGGTCTGTTGCTCGGTGCCATGATCGCCTTCGATATGGGAGGCCCGGTCAATAAGGTCGCCTTCCTATTCGGAGCATCGATGATTGCCGAAGGACAGACAGGCATTATGGGGGCGATTGCGGTCGCCATCTGTATCCCACCGCTCGGGATGGGCATCGCGACATTCCTTCGTAAAAAATTATTCGTGAAAGAAGAGCAAGAGGCAGGAAAGGCGGCCTTCATGATGGGGCTAGTCGGCATCACGGAAGGGGCCATCCCATTTGCGGCGGGTGACCCACTGCGTGTCATCCCGGCCAATATGATCGGAGCCATGGTCGGTGCGGCCATCGCCATCACGGTCGGTGTGACGAACAACGTTCCTCACGGGGGACCGGTCGTGGCGGTACTCGGTGCTGTAGACAACGTCATCATGTTCTTCGTGTCGGTACTCATCGGTTCGCTCATTACGGCGTTCACGACCATCTTCTTGAAAGAGCGTGCCCAGCGGAAAAATACAAAATCAGAAGCCTTGAAACAAGTCAGCTAAGGGAGAGATCGAGATGAAACTAATGGATTACATGGAAACGTCACTGATCGAACTGGATTTGGATGTCACTTCACGGGAAGAAGCGTTCGATGTGTTGACGCGTAAATTGGAAGGTGCCGGCTATTTGAACGACCGGTTGTCGTACTTGGAGGCGTTGGAGCGTCGGGAAGCGCTCAGTTCGACCGGGATCGGCTTTGAAGTCGCCATTCCACATGGAAAAACGGATGCTGTCAAACGTCCTGTCATCGCGTTCGCAAAAGCACGGAACGGCATCGAGTGGGACAGTCTCGACGGGGAACCGGCCAAGCTGATTTTCATGATTGGGGTCCCAGAGGCGGCGGAAGGGGACGAACATTTACGGATGCTCGCCCTCTTGAGCCGGCGTCTCATCGATGATGAGTTTCGCCGTCATCTTCAAGAGGCGACGACGGTCGAGGATGTCATGGCACAACTTGAAACGGTACATGCGTAAACTTTTAGGGCGCTCACGGAGAGCGTCCTCTTGGTGTAGACACAGAAATGGGGGAATGAATCATGATCTTAACATGCACACCAGTCTTTCAGGAACGACTTTGGGGAGGGCGTAAGCTCGAGACGACGTTCGAGTATGACCTGCCGCAAGGAAACATCGGCGAGTGTTGGGGCATCTCGGCCCATCCGAACGGGATGAGCGTCGTCACTTCCGGCCAATTTGCAGGGCATACGCTTGCTGAACTGTGGGAGGAGAAGCGCGAGTTGTTTGGCGCGTACACGCTCGACAGCTTCCCGCTCCTCGTCAAACTGCTCGATGCGGCGGACGACTTGTCCGTCCAGGTCCACCCGAACGATGAGGAAGCGATGCGTCTAGAAGGAGAGCCATACGGGAAGACGGAATGTTGGTACGTCGTCGAGGCTGAGCCAGGCGCGGAATTGATTCTCGGACATACGGCGGAGACGAAAGAACAGTTGGCCGAAGCGATCGCGCACGGTGAGTGGGAGACGTTGTTACGTCGTCAACCGGTGAAGGCGGGCGACTTCATTTTCGTGCCGAGCGGGACGATCCATGCGATCGGGGAAGGAATCGTCATCCTTGAGACGCAACAGTCTTCAGACACGACGTATCGGGTATATGACTTTGACCGGACAGACGACGAAGGGAATGTCCGTGAGCTCCATCTGGAACAAGCGATTGAAGTGACGACGGTACCGGATATGCCTACAATCGTTCATCCGACGACGAAAGACGTGACGGGCGGTACGGTTCAGACATTGATCGAGACGGACGAGTTCAACGTCTATCGGATGGACGTCACAGACGGATTCGTGCTCAGACCACTGGACCGCTTCCGTCTCATCAGTGTGTTGAACGGAGAGGGGGCGTTGGACGGGGTCCCGCTCGAGAAGGGCGATCATCTCGTCGTGACGGTGAGCGACCAACCGCGTGTCGTGGCAGGTAGCATGGAGTTAATTGTAAGCGATTGCAATCTGAAGTGAGTAGGACACCACACTGGAAAGGGGAGCTACATATGTTTGGAGCGATTGAATTAGGGGGGACGAAAATCGTCTGTGGCATCGGGACGGAGACAGGGGACGTCATCCGTCACGCGTCCATCCCGACGACGGACCCGGAAGAGACGATGGCAAGCGTGTTCGAGTTCTTTGAAGGAGAAACAATCGAGGCGCTCGGTGTCGGCACGTTCGGTCCGGTCGACTTGAATCCGTCGAGTGAAACGTATGGATGCATTACGACGACACCGAAAATAAAGTGGGCGAACTACCCACTTTATGACGTGTTGAAGGCACACTTTCAAGTCCCGATTGTGCTCGATACCGACGTGAACGGAGCGGCATTCGGGGAGATGGCGTTTGGCGGGGCGACTGACGTCTCAAGTTGTCTCTACATGACGGTCGGTACCGGAATCGGAGCGGGTGCCGTGATTGACGGGGAACTCGTCCACGGGATGGGGCATCCGGAGATGGGACACATGATGGTCCGTCGTCACCCCGATGACATGTCGAACGGTGTCTGCCCGTATCACGGAGACTGTCTTGAAGGATTGGCATCCGGTCCTGCCATCGAGGCGAGACATGGCAAGAAGGCGCACTTGCTCGACCCGAGCGACCCAGTGTGGGACATCGAGGCGGATTATTTGGCACAGGCGCTCGTCAACATCGCCCTCATTCTCGTCCCGGAGCGGATGATTCTCGGCGGTGGTGTCATGAAGCAGTCGCACCTGTTCCCGAAAGTGCGTGAAGCGTTTCGACAGAAGATGAACGGCTATATTCAAAATCCGTATGTGAATGAGTTGGAGACGTATATCGTCCCACCGACACTCGGTGATTTCGCCGGATTAAAAGGAGCCCTCGCCCTCGCCATCAAGAAAGGGGATGTCGTCCATGCCGGGCGTTGATGTGTCGGTCAGTGAGTTAGAGGCTTACCGCTCGAGTGTCACGATGCCGGACGACTTTGATCGATTCTGGGAGCGAGAACTCGAGACGTTACGAGAGATTCCGATGCAGATCGAACGGAATCCAATCCCCGCTTACGTCCGAAACGTCGAGATGGAAGACATCCGTTACTTGTCGCATGGGGCGCTCGTACACAAAGCGACGTTCATCAAACCGACAACGATTGACCGCTCGCTTCCCGTTGTCGTCCTCTATCACGGGTATAACTGGAATACGCACGAGCCTCATATCGCCATGAAGTATGTCGTACAAGGAATGGCCGTGCTGCTCGTCGAGACACGTGACCAAGGAATGGACCCGGAGCAGTCCGTGCTCATGCCTTTGGGTGGTGCTGCCGGATGGATGACGCGAGGGATTTTCAAGAAAGAGACATATTATTATACGCGGGTCATGCTGGACGCGGTCCGAGCGCTCGATGTCGCCCTCATGCTATCGGGTGCAAAATCAGCGATCGTCGAAGGGGGGAGCCAGGGTGGTGGCATCACCCTCGGAGTCAGCGCCTTGCATCCGAAAGTGAAGGCCGCATTGGTTGATATCCCATTCCTTTGTGATATGCCGCGAGGGGTCGAACTCGCGACGGACGGTCCGTACTTAGAAATCTCGCACTACTTCAAAGTACACGATCCTCTTCACGAGGCGGAAGAGAGATTGTACGACACGCTTCGTTATGTCGACGGGATCAATTTTGCGAGACGTATCACCTGTCCCGTCATGGTCGGGATTGGTCTTTTAGATGAGGTCTGCCCTCCGTCGACGGGGTATGCGCTATTCCGTGAACTTTCAGACGAGAAGGCGTTCCGTGTCTATCCGGAATATGGACACGGCCTCTCGAGCCGACACGAGGAAGAAAAACTGAAGTTCATCGCCCCGTTACTGTGAGTACTCCGTCATTTGACGGAGTTTTTTTCATTCTGAATGAATAAGTCAGACTTCATGGAGATATTGGGACGAAGGAACTAGTCATTCAGAGAAACGAACGTAAGACAAAACGCTCTATTTTATAAATGAAAATTATTTTCAATAAATTCCATAAAAGTAAAATGATTATTTTTACCTATCACCCTCTATGCTATGTTGTTTTTGTAAGCGGTTACTTATTAGAAGAGGGAGTGAATGGGATGAACAAACGTAACGTAGTCGGTACGGCACTTAGCCTCACGTTGTTGGGAAGTTTATTACCGATGCAAGGAGCGGCAGCTGAAGAGGTGATGAAAGTCATCGATGCCTCGGGTGACGAGATGCGTGTCGGGGGCATCAACAAACTCGCGAACCAGCAACAACTCATCATCTTCAACGATCAGTTCAGCTACTACACGGAGACGAACCCGGCGAGTACGGAAGTCGTGCTAGAGAAAGTCGGAATCAATACGTACACGGTAGCGGAGAAACGAGGCGGGAACAGTCCGATCCCAGAGAACGGTCTCGTCCTGTCGACGGGGAAAGACACGACGGAAGCGGTCGCTTCGTTCTTGCGTCAGCTCGAAGTCGGGGAGCGCGTCATGCTCGAGGAGCCGGTCGTCAAACAAGAAGAACGCACGGCGAACGCCGTCGATCCGACGCGAACATCGAACCCGGACGGGGCACCGTTCGATGGATTCCGCGGCCCGGACCAGTTGATCGTCTATACGCCTGCGTTCGGGGAGTCGACGAAGACGAACGTATATGGCTATGAGATCACGGTCGAGGATGGCTATGTGACGAAGCTTGGGGGCGGGAATTCAAGCATCCCAGATAACGGATTCGTCGTCAGTGGCCATGGTGTCAGCTCGGCATTCCTTTCAGGGAACAGCATCATCGGGGCGAAAGTCGACGTGACGGACGGGGTCGTCACGATCACACAGGATGTGGACAGCTATGCGTTCCAAAGTGAGAAAGCGATCGAGAAGGCTGAACAGTCGATTGCAAAAGCGCGTACGGAATGGATTGACGTCCCGCTCGACTTGGCGGACGAGGCGCTCCGTTCCGCTCGGACATATTTAGATCAGGCGGATGGGGAGTCAGACCCGGTCATCGCCTTAGATGCGGTAAGGCAAGCGACGCAGCGTGCGTATGATGCCTATTATTACTCCATCGACTCCGGTGTCGCTGAGCAACGTGCGGTGTGGCATCGTCCGAAAGAATCGACGTTAGCAGGCGTCGAGACCGTCTTAGATCGAATGGAAAAGGCCGGGTTCAATGCGGTCTATCTCGAGACGACGTTCTGGGGATACCCGATCTATCCGAGTGCGGTCCAGGAACAGTATGGACTTCCCACCCAGCACCCGAACTTCAAAAACGGTGATTTCGGCGAGCACGGCACCGACATTCTCGCCGCCTATATCGCGGAAGCGAAAGAGCGAGGCATGACGGTTCACGCATGGACAGATGGATTCATGGTCGGGGAAGCGAGCCTCGGTGTCCCATCTCAGTTCAAACAGTATCCGGAATGGGCGGCCGTACAACGGACGAATACGACCGGACAGCCGGCGCCGGACACGTCGAGCCGCTATTATTGGCTAGATATCATGCAGCCTGAAGTGCAAGACTATATGCTCGCGCTCTATGAGGAGATGGAATCGACTTACGACATCAAAGGGTTGAACATCGATTACATGCGACTCCCGCATCATGGTTTTGACAAAGCGTATGGATTTAGCGAACCGACGCGGGCGTTCTATGAGCAAGTGAGCGGCATCGACCCGGTCGATTTGAAGAAGGACACGCTGGAATGGGAGGCGTTCCAAGCATGGGTGCGCGAACGAGAGAACGAATTCGTCGACAAGTTACATGACGTCTCCAAACAAAACGATGCGAAGTTCATGCTGACGGCGACGCCAGAACCAGGCGCGGAAGAAGTGTATATCAGTGACTGGAAAGAAGACATCGATGCCGTCATCCCACAAGCATACGGACATGACTTCAATAGCATTCAAAAGACGGTCCAGGCGAGTAAGAAGCTGATGCCGGAAGGAACGATGTACTTCACTGGGATCTACTCGTTCTATCACCACCTGAACGAGGGAGCGGCGGTGGACGATGTCCTGTCGGCGAAGTTTGGCACATCGGGTGTGAACATGTTCGCATTCGGTCAAGCGAGCGCCCCATCCGTCGATGCGCTAGGGAAAGGTCCTTGGCGTGACACGGCCGTCAACCCGGGGGAAGAGCCGCTCCTCGCCATCGAAGCCTTGTTGAAAGACACGCGCCGCGAGATGAACAGCCTGTATATGCCAAAAGGAGCGATGGATAAAAAAGCGGGTCGTGCTCTCGCCAAAGAGATTCAGCGTCTTGAGAAGGCAGCGAGAAAACAGTCTCTCAACCTAGAGGACGTACAACGAATCGACCAGTCGTTAGAAGTCATGAAAACAAACAAGCAACTCGAGCCGGTGTTATATGACCGTTTACAATCACGAACGGCTGACATGAAACAATGGTTACAATACGCCATCGACCGTCAAGGGTTCTAACCGTTAGACTCGTCTCTGAAAAGGGGCGAGTTTTCATTTAGAAAATTATTTTCATTTTGATTTTAGTATTGCAAATAGATTTCTAAGGCGATATGATGAATTTGTGAAAACGCTTTCTATTTTATCTCGGGGAGGAAATGAAAGATGAAAAAACGTACGAAACAACTCGCGGCGAGCGCATCGATCGCTGCCTTGTCAGTCGGCTTGATGGCTTGTAGCAATGAAGAGTCTGGTAGCGGTTCGGCATCGAGTGACGGGGAACTGTCGGGGAAGGTGACGATGTGGACGGCCTCACTCGCAGGGGAGCCATTCGATTCGTATTTTGACGAGATTGAAAAAGAGTTTGAAGAGATGCATCCAGATGTGGATGTCGTCATCGAAGACGTGCCACAAAATGAGATGGAGCAAAAAGTATTGACGTCGTTGACGGGTAGTGACGTCCCAGACGTCGTCAACTTGAACCCACACTATATGTCGAACATCGCGGCACAAGGTGGATTGCTCGAACTCGACGACATGTTGTCTGAAGAAGCGAAAACGGCTTATGTGGATGGTCCATACAAGTCTGGTATGTTCGAAGACAAACTGTACGCCCTTCCTTGGTACTTGACGACGACCGTCTCTTGGTACAACGGGGACCACTTCGAACAGGCGGGCATCAAAGAAGTCCCGACTTCGACAGAAGGCATTTACGAAGCGTCGAAAATGTTGACGGACAAGACGGGTAAACCGGCGTTCTATCCGGTCATCAATGACGGGAACGCCATCATGGAGAAAATGGTCTCCATCGCGGGTGAACCAATCGTCGAAGATGGAAAAGCGACGTTCGCCGACAATGCGGACATCATCAACTATTTCGAGACGATGCAAAAAATGTATGACGAAGGATTGATCCCGCAAGAAGCGGCTGAAGGCTCAATCAAGACAGGTCAAGAACTCTACATGGCAGGCAACACGTCATTACTCGAAGGTGGCGTCACATTCCTCGGACCGGTCGAGAGCGGCGCACCGGACATTTATGAAGTCTCAAAAGCAGGACAGCCGCTTGAAGCATCAGACGCACCGGTCAACGTTGCAGTCATGAACTTCGCCGTACCGGCGAAGACGAAGAATAAAGAGGCAGCGGTCGCATTCGCCGAGTTTGTCACGAATGCCGACAATCAGCTCGAATTCGCGAAGACGGCAGGAACGGTCCTCCCATCTACGAAAGCTTCACTCGAGGATGACTACTTCACGAATCCGGGCGACTCACCGAAAGCACTCGGTATGATGGAAGCTTCGAAATCACTCGAACGTGCTGAGGTTCTTGTCCCACCGACAGAGAACAGTGCGGAACTCCGTGAAGCGACGAAGAACATATTCGTTCAAAACTTACAAGGAAAAATGTCAGGTAAAGAAGCAGTAGAAGCACTTGCGAAAGCTTGGGATGACGCGTTCGAGAAATCTGGAGAGAGCGTGACGTTCTAAACGTTGAGAGCTGAATCAAAAGGAGACCCCTCTTTTGGTTCAGCTCGTTTTATTGGAAGGAGACCTGAAGATGAATAAAGAGAATATAGCACTCCCTGTATCGACCACGAAAACGAAGGTCGTCAGACGGAAGAAGAAAAACCTCCTCACCCCTTGGCTGTTCCTACTCCCATCGATTGTTGTGCTTGGCACGTTCCTCGTCATTCCAATCGTCGAGGCGTTCCACTGGAGTTTGTTGGACTATAAAATCATTGCGGGGACTGGAGAGTTCGTCGGACTCGCCAACTTCAAAGAGATTTTTACAGATACGTCGTTCTGGCTTGCCTTATGGAATACGATTTTATTTTTGATCATCGTCCTTCCATTGAATATCTTTTTGCCAATGATTTTAGCAGTTCTCGTCAATCAGGCCATCAAAGGCGTCTCGACGTTCCGGATCTTGTATTACTTGCCGGTCGTCACGCCGATGGTCGTCGCCGCGCTCATGTGGAAGATGCTTTACTCACAGAGTGGTCCGGTCTCATCGATCTTCGTATCGCTCGGCCTGTTTGACAATCCGACAAACTTACTCGTCCAAAGCTCGACCGCTCTCGTCGCCGTATCCGCGATCACCGTGTGGAAAGGCTTGGGCTACTACATGATTATCTATTTGGCAGGACTTCAGTCGATCTCGAAAGACGTCTATGAATCTGCCGAGATTGACGGAGCGAACGCCTTCCAAAAATTCTGGCGTATCACCGTACCGATGCTCACACCATCTGTCACTCTCGTCTCGGTCATGACGATCATAGCCGGGATGAAAGTGTTCGAAGAAATCGCCTTGACGACAGGTGGCGGTCCGGCTGGCGCGACTACGACGCTCGTCATGTACATCTACAACAAGTTCATGTCACTGGACGTCAGTATCGCATCCGCCGCTGGTGTCGTCCTGCTCCTTCTCGCAATCGGCGCTTCATTGCTTCAGATGAAATTGACGAGTTCACGAGAAGAAGATTTACGGGCATAAAGGAGAAGTGAAGATGAAACGTAAACAAACGACACAAAAAATCATGTTGTATCTATTGATGATTTTCATTTCGGTCATCACGGTTGGACCGTTCCTCATCACGTTGTTCATGGCACTCAAGTCGCCAGGGGAAAGCATTTACGGGACGGTCTATCCGACAGACCCGACACTCGCGAACTTCACCGATTCGTTCTCGAAAGCGAACTTCGGTCTCTACTTTTTGAATACGTTCATCGTGACGGCGATCGCCATCCCGTTGAACTTGCTCTTCTGTAGCCTCGCGGCATATCCGCTGGCACGAATGGACTTCCGGGGGAGAGGTGTCGTCCTCTCGCTCATCATCGCGACGATGATGGTCCCGTTCCAACTGTACATGGCACCACTTTTCCAACTCGCGGGAGAGCTCGGTCTACGCAACTCTTACATCGGTCTCGTCGTGATGCAGGTGGCGACAGCGTTTGGGATTTACTTGATGCGTCAAGCGTACTTGCGTATCCCGAAAGAGCTTGAAGAGTCAGCTTACTTGGACGGGGCGAACCGCTTCCAAGTCTGGTATCGTGTGGCGTTGCCGCTCGTCAAACCGACACTCGTCACGTTGGCGATTTTTACGTTCATGGGGACGTGGGGCGACTACTTGTGGCCACTCCTCAACTCGACGGAGAGTAGCATGTACACCCTCTCGATCGGATTGGCGCAACTGTCACAAAACTTCGATGGCTCGAACTTGAAATTGATTAGTGCGGCCTCGATCTTGACGACGATTCCGACATTGATTTTATTCATGGCGCTCCAAAAATACTTTATCTCCGGTGCGACAGATGGCGCCGTGAAAGGTTAAGAGAGAAAGGACGCGGAAGAGATGATTCATTACGCAGGACACGAAATCAAAGTAGTACGAGAAGTCGGGTGTGTCGTCGTTGGCGGCGGGACGTCTGGCGTGACGGCGGCCTATACGGCAGCAAACGAAGGAATCGATACACTTCTCATTGAAAAGACAATCGCACTCGGGGGGACGCAGACGAACGCGCTCGTCTCTCCGATGATGCCGACGCACGTCCAGCCTCGGGGCGTCAACCGGCACATTCTAGACCGACTAGAAGAACGTGGCGTCAAAACGGACGATGGGACGACAAACTGTCGCTGGTTCAACGTCGAGACGCTCACTTCGGTGCTAGATGAGTTGTTGGAACAAGTCGGATGTCAGGTGTTATACGATGCCGTCGTCATCGATGTGCTAAAAGCCGATGACACCATCACCCATCTGATCGTCCAGACATGTGCCGGCCTCGTCGCGATTCAGACGCAGACGATCATCGATGCTTCGGCGGACGCCGTCGTCGCCCGTGTGTCGGACATCCCGACGTCTTCTGGGGATGAGAACGGACATAATCAACAGATGACATTCCGTTTTGAGATGGGCGGTGTCGACCTCGCTCGTGTCCGAGATTACGTACTCGGGCTCGGCGAAACGTTCTGTCAGATTGAGGACCCAGACTTCTTCGAGATCGTCATGGTCCCCGGGAAAGGGCATGTGCTCGAAGGGTTATTCCGGGACGGGTTGGCAACAGGCGAGCTCACGAATGACGACCTGAAATATTTCCAAGGGTTCACACAACCGGGCAAACTAGGGGTCTTCTCTTTTAACTGTCCTCACATCCCTGGATTGACGGATACGACCGACCCGTTCGCTCGCTCTGAAGCGGTGCGGATCGGGCGACAGATGATGCAGCGTCTCAGCCGATTCTTGGTCCGTCATTTACCAGGATTTGAGTCGGCGTTCTTATTAAAAGAAGCGACACAGCTAGGCATCCGTGAATCGTATCGGATTCAAGGGAAGTATGTATTGTCCGAGACGGACTATGCAAATCGGGCCCGTTTCCATGACGCCATCGCCAAAGGTGACTGGTACGTCGATGTACATCGCGTCAAAGGGGACGAGGCGTTACCGAAGAAATATACGGCGGGTGAATATTATGAGATCCCGTACCGTGCCCTCATCGTGAACGAAGTGACGAATGTCATCTTCGCCGGACGACACATCTCGAGCACGTTCTTGATGCAAGCCTCCCTTCGGATTCAACCGACGCTACGAGATGTCGGGGAGGCGACGGGACTCGCCGTCGCACTCGCGTTGAAAACGAAAACGGCATTGAATGAACTCGACGGTGGGTTGATCCGGGAACGAATGGAGGTCCTCCAATGAAACAAGTGCATGTCTTGAATCATACGCATTGGGACCGGGAATGGTACGAATCGTTCGAATCGTTCCGCTTCAAACTGACGGAAGGGCTACGCTACGTCGTCGACCGGCTACAGGCCGGACAATTCGATAACTTCTTCTTAGACGGACAGACAATCGTGCTCGACGATTACCGGGAAGTGGTCAGTGCAGACGAATATGAACAGCTCGTCGAGTGGATCCGGGCAGGCAAAATCGAGGTCGGACCGTGGTATTTGCTCGCCGACGAGTTTTTAGTGGCAGGAGAGTCGCTCATTCAAAACTTGAAGATTGGGACGAAGATGGCACGCCAACTGGGTTCGAAACATGATATCGGCTATTTACCGGATACGTTCGGACATATCGGACAGGTGCCACAGATTCTAGAACAGTTCGGGATCGGTCACGCCATCCTCTGGCGTGGCGCCGTATCGGATTCATTCGAGAATACGTGGATTGCGCCGAACGGTTCGCACGTCAAGACGTTCGTCCTGCCTTTGTTCGAAGGCTATTATCAGACGTTCTTAAAGCACGAGGGCTTTCAAAAAGAGATGGATGACTATTTGACACGTAACGAACCGTTCGTGAAAAGTGGTCATTACCTCGTTATGAACGGGGCCGACCATACGTTTACTGCACCTGACATCAAGGATCGGCTCGATGCCATCGATTTGCCGATCCGTCAATCACTCATGTCCGATTACACGGACGCGGTTTCGACACATCGTCCGACCGCCACGATACACGGTGAACAGCGGGACCCATCGAAAATCTTCATCTTACCAGGTGTTCTCTCGACACGGACGTATCTGAAGCGGGACAATCAACTCATTGAAGATGAGGCGCTCAACACACTTGGATTTTTGAACGCCTTCCTCGGCACGGAGACACGAAATGATTCATTCCGAGAGTATGTGTGGAAACTGATTTTACAAAACCAACCACACGACAGCATCTGCGGATGTAGCATCGATGCCGTCCATGACGAGATGGAGACACGTACGGCACGTGCACTCGCTGCCATGAGACAGTTCGAACAGACGCAACTCGACAAGCATTATCCGGCACCGTATTTTGGTGAAGGATATAACGATCAACTCGTGGTGATCTCGACCGTCCCGATTGAGCGGACGCTCCCGGTGGAAACGACGATTCGCATTCCGAAACGACTCGACCTCGGACAGATCCGCCTCAGCATGAACGGGCGACCGATTGAGGTTGACGTCTTGCGCCGGGAAGAGAAGGAAGTGTTTCTACGACACATCTTGGCAGAGCCGCATTACGATGAGTATGTCGAGTATGACGTCGTCTTTTCGATCCCGGTCGAAGGGGCAGGAGCCTATGTGTGCGAGATTGAACGGATTGAAGCAGAAGTCGCGTGGGCCGACCGAACAGATGACGCCGTCGAGAATGCGTTCGTCAAAGTTGAAGTGGACGGCGATGGCTTGACCATCACCGATGTAGAGACGGGGACGCGCTATAAAGGACAGCATGTCTTCTACTCGAGTCTCGATGCAGGAGACACATATAACTATTCACCACCACGTGAAGACCGTTTGACGAAAGCGACGCTACGCCATGCCACGGTGGAGCGTGGTCAAGCCCATCAAACGATGCGTCTCGAATATGCGTTGACGGTCCCCGCATCTTTGGATGATTCACGTCAAACAGGAAGCGAACAGATGGTGACGATGCCGATCACGACGACGGTCACACTTTATGAACACGACCCGCTCATCCGCTTCAAGACGACGGTAGATAACAAAGCGCAAGATCACAAGCTCCGTGTCGCCTTTGATGTCGGAACGTGCGAAGTCACGACAGCGGACACGGCGTTTGATTGGAACGAACGGAAAACGATGCGGGACAAGCGATTTGATGCCGGGAAAAATGAAGAGTGCGTCATGGCGCAAGCACCGACCTATTCGTTCGTTCAGGCGAATGCGCACACCCTCGTCCATCGCGGTTTGCAAGAATACGAAGTGAGCACATATGACGGCCGAGACGTCGTGGAGCTGACGATGCTCCGAGCGGTCGGCTGGCTGTCTCGACGGGATTTGCGCACGCGAGGAAACGGGGCTGGACCAGGATTTGAAGTGCCGGGTGCACAATGTCTGCGAACCGACACGTTCGAATACGGACTTGTGTTGAACCGAGAGAACGAGTCGGCGACACACATCACGAGCTTCCGTCGACGACCGATTGTGCAGCAAACACGCGCAACGGCACCGAAGCATTGGTTCACGATGACAGGTGGCGTCTTCTCGAGTGTGACAGGAATTGAACCGAATGTAAGTGAGATTCGCCTATTCAATCCGACGACGGAACGTGTTTCGGTTACCATGACGTTCGAACAACAGGTAACATTAGAGAGAGTAACGTTAACAGGAGACGTCATCGAACGAGTGGGTGAAACGTTCACGGTCCGACCGAAAGACATCGTGACGATCCGGGTGACGAGCGAAGAGAAATAGACTTTAACGAAGAAGGTGACAAAGATGAGAAAATTCGTAGCGCTCGACATTGGCGGGTCGTTTATCAAGTACGGTGTGTTGACGGAAGATGCGATCTTTATCGAAAAGCACGAGAGTATGACCGAAGCCAACCAGGGCGGGGCTCACATCTTAGAGAAGGTGACGGGATTCATCCGTGACTTGCAGACGCGTCACGACGTACAAGGCATCTGCATCTCGACGGCAGGACAAGTCGATTCGAAAGAAGGGATTGTCGTCTATGCTTCGAAATTGATTCCGGCCTACACGGGCACGCGATTAAAGGAAACGTTAGAGGCGACGTTCAGTCTGCCGGTCGAGGTCGAAAACGATGTGAACTGTGCCGGACTGGCCGAGTCATGGATTGGGAGCGGCAAAGGAGCGAAAAGCTTATTCTGTCTGACAATCGGAACAGGAATCGGAGGCAGTTACATTCTCGACAACAAGCTCCATACGGGACATAGCTTCAGTGGGGGCGAGATTGGATACATCCCGATCGAAGGATATGCGTTCGAAGAATTGGCGTCGACGCGTGTCCTCATCGAACGTGTCGAGGCGAGAACGGAACAGACGGGACTGAACGGGAAAGACGTGTTCGAGATGGCGCATGCGGGTAATCCGATCGCCATCGAAGAAATCGACCGCCTCGTCTATTACTTGTCAAAAGGGATCGCGACGGTGACGTATATGATGAACCCAGAAAAAATCATCATCGGTGGCGGAATCACGGCGCAAAAAGACTACCTGTATCCTCGCATCATGAAGCAACTGGCTGCCGACATCATCCCGGCCATCTTAGAGAAGACGACAATCGAGATTGCCCGGAACTTGAACAACGCAGGCATGATTGGGGCGCTTCGTCACTTCTTGCTCCAGGAATCGATGCGACCGCTCCGGAGCATCACGACGATCATCGAGTCGAACCATCATCGTTTCACGAAGCGAGAACAGCTCGTCGCAGACTTTATCATCCAGAACCTCGAGGCCGTTCCGAACAAGACGATCACGGAGATGTCTCGTCAGATCAACGTCTCGGAAGCGACGATCACCCGTTTTTGTCAAAAGCTCGAATTCGGGTCATATAACAAGTTGCGCCTACTCGCCAAAGAGGCGACCGTCAGCAATCGCTATTACGGTCCCTCGAATATCGATGGGCTCGATGATATCAATGAAGCGTACTTCATGATGATGAAGAAATACGAGTCGTTGTACGACCAAAAAGCGATGAATCGACTGAAGGAAGTGCTTGAATCGACGAACCAGGTCGTCTTATACGCGACGGATGAGTGGTCACCGCTCTTACCCGCCATCAAGACGAAACTCCTCGAATTTGGCGTCATGACGGACGGATTCTCTGGCGCCCAAGCGATTCAATTGTCGAAACGGGCGATTCGTCCGGAGACACTCGTCATCGGACTCAGTCGCGATGGCTACAGTGAGGAGGTCATCGACGGATTGACACACGCGAAACGAATCGGTGCCGTCACGGTCGGTCTATCGACACAGAGCGATTCACCACTCTTCTCTGTCTCCGACGTCCGCTTGACCGTCGCCTCGACGGAAAACGCGAACGTGACCTCCATTCGGGAAGTGGCCCTCTTTTATCTATTAGATGTCATCACGCACACGGTTCGGGTGGAAGAGCCGAGCAGTGAGACGATTTGAGGTGTGACGATGAAGATCGTATATGTACCGATTGATGAACGACCATGTAATGTCGATGTGGTGCAACGCATCGTCGGGGTGACCGACGAGGTGACGCTGCTCACGCCACCCGATCATTTATATGGACACAAAAAAGAAGCAGCCGACCAATTCGGGATGCGGGAGTGGGTGCGCAGTGTCAACGACTGCGACGCGCTCGTCCTCAGTGCGGACATGCTTTGCTATGGGGGGCTATTGCCGTCACGCCTTCATCACATGACAGACACGGACCGGGATACCTTCATCGAGTGGATCCGGACACTTCAGAGTGAGACGAAGGCACCGCTCTATGTCGCGACGATGATCATGCGCACACCGAAGTATAGCTCGGATGACGAAGAACCTGACTATTACGGGCAATTTGGTGCGGAGATCTATCGACGCGCCTGGTTGCAAGACCGGGACGAACGGGACGGGTTGACCATGGAGGAACAGGACGAACTCGCGAACTTGAATGAGTTGATTCCGACTGAGTATGTCGTGGACTACGAGACGAGACGTGCCTTCAACCGATCCATCAACGAGGCGATGATTCAACTCGTTGAGGAAGGGGTCATCGAACGATTGTTCATCCCGCAAGACGATAGTGCTGAATACGGCTATACGTCGATTGACCAGACGGACGTATTACGACAAATTCAAGAGCGGCGTGTCTTCACGAACGTCCATATGTATCCGGGAGCGGACGAAGTGGGCGCCACGATGGTCGCTCGGGCCTTTTTGGACCGTCAGGGAACAGCGCCGCGTGTGTATCCGATATGGAGTAGTGTCCTCGGTCCGACGTTGATTCCGATGTATGAGGACCGACCGTTTATCGAAAGCATGTATGCACATCTGGACGCGATTGGACTACACCTCGTGGAGACGATGGAAGAGGCAGATTTTGTTCTGGCTTATAACGTACCGGGACGTACGATGCAAGAATCGTGGGATCAAGACGAGCGTGATGTGACGTACACGAGTTTTCGTCACATGCGTCAATTCGTCACCAAGATTGAATCTGCGCTTACGCAAGGGAAACGAGTCATTGTCGCCGACAGCGCCTATGCTAACGGCGGGGATCAAGAGTTGATCATGTGGCTCGATGCGTTGAATCTTCTCGAACAGTTGGACTCTTATAAAGGTTGGAACACGAACGGGAATACGCTCGGGACAACGCTTTCTCAAGGTGTGTTTGCCCAATTCGGGAAACGAGAGCGGATTCGCGAGAACGTCCTCTATCACGTCCTTGACGATTTCGTCTATCAAGCGAAAGTTCGGATGAAGATGACCGATACCGTGTTACCAGAGTACGGAGCCAACTATTTCGATCTAGGTTTACATGCCGCAGCGATTTCGCAAGAACGCGATCAGATGATGACGGAAGTGGCGCGACATGTAATCCGTCATTCTTTCAAAGAAGCATGGACATTCAACACATCGGCACCTTGGAATCGTATGTTCGAATGCCGATTAGAGTTTGGAGGAACAACCCAATGATTGAACAATTAAAGAACCAGTTGATCGTGTCCTGTCAGGCGCTCCCGGATGAACCGCTCCATGGTTCGGTCATCATGGCCCGCATGGCTATCGCCGCAAAAGAGGGTGGGGCGAGTGGGATTCGCGCGAACGGGATCGAAGATATTCAGGCGATTCAAGCTGTCATCGATTTACCGATTATCGGCATCATCAAACGGGAATACGATGGTTCGGATGTTTACATCACACCGACGCTGGAAGAAGTCGATGCGCTCGTATCAGCAGGGGTTGATTTGATTGCACTCGATGCGACGCATCGGGAGCGTCCGGACGGTTCGACGATTGCGACATTCTTTCCATTAGTAAGAGAGAAATATTCGAATCAACGCTTCATGGCGGATTGCGCCACACTGGAAGATGCGGTCCATGCCGAACAGCTAGGCTTCGATGTCGTCGCCCCGACGCTCTACGGGTATACCGCAGAGACGGCAGGCAAGAAAGTGTATGAAAATGATTTTCAATTTTTAAGGGAAATGGTGCAGATCGTCTCGATTCCAGTCATTGCGGAAGGGAACGTGATCACACCGGAACACGCGCGACGTGTCCTTGAACTCGGAGCACATGCGGTCGTTGTCGGTGGCGCCATCACAAGACCGCAACAGATTGCGAAGCGATTTGTGGAAGGGATTTCAATGTGAACTGAAACATGTAAAGAATAGGTTGGGTGGTGGACAGGATATTGTCGATTGCCCAGGCTATTTTTTTATATGATCAAACAAAAGCAAAAGCGCTTTCGGTCATTTCAGACATGCTATACTAAAAGAAAATGACAGGAATAGGTGGAATGGTCATGGGGAACACAACACCACGCAACTCCAAATGGATGAGGTCCTATAATAGGGCGCTCATCCTTCGGCTCATCCGGCTCCATCAGCCGGTGTCGCGCGTCGAACTTGCCAAGAAGACGAGTTTGACGAAACCGACAATCTCGAACATCGTCAATGAATTGAAAGAAGAAGGACTGATCAATGAGCGGGAGCTCGGTGTCTCGAGTGGGGGAAGACGCCCAATCATGCTCGAGCTCGCGGCGAGCGACCGTTTCGTCATCGGCATCGATGCGACACAGCGAAAGCTGCATGGGGTCGTCACGAACATCCATGGGGAACTGCTCGACGAGGCATGGCATGACGAACGGTTCGATACGAACGAGGAGTTCATCGACGCCATCGTCGCGCTCTACATAACGTTGAACGAACGCACGCAAGGCGATGTCATCGGACTCGGCGTCTCCGTGCACGGGATGGTCGAGGCAGGTGACGGGGTCGTCTTGTTCGCGCCACGTTTTCACTTGCACGACATCCCGCTCAAGCGCGAACTCGAGAAGCGGCTCGGCCAGCACGTCTTCGTCGAGAACGACGTGCGGACGCTCGCCCTCGGCGAACTATATTTTGGGGAAGCGATCGGCATTGAGGAGTTCTTTTATGTGTATGCGGGATACGGGATTGGGGGAGCGTATGTCCATGCAGGCGAGTTGATCGATGGGGAGCATCACATCGCCGGTGAGATCGGGCATATGCGCATCATGCTCGACGGACCAATCTGTTCATGCGGGAATCGTGGCTGTTTAGAGGCGGTCGCAGGTGAGCGTGCCATCTTGAACGAGGCCCGTCAACTCGCGCATGACCTGACGCTCGACGACCTCCGTGATTCTGTAAGCTCGAATCAAGACGTCCGAAAGCTGTATGAACGGGCCGGTGAATATATCGGCATCGCCACGCTCAATATGATCCATCTGTTGAATCCGGGTCGCATCCTTCTCGGGGGACCACTCTTCAACTATGCACCGGACGTCGTGACGAACATCCAAGAGCGTGTCGCCCAGACGGCGCTCACCCTCGATGCCCGTCAGACCGACATCCGTGTCGTCCCGTGGAACGTCAGCCAAGGCGCGCTCGGGGCTGCGGCACTCATCACGAACGAGATGTTCGGTGAAATCCAATGAAACAACGAGTCGTCTTTCTATTGCAGAAAGGCGATTTTTCATTTCTTCATAAGAAAGCGTTTACAACATAAACGAGAGCATGATATAGTCTATGTGTAGTTAGATAATAAATTTAATTTACTAAGTAAGGGGTGACACTCTCAACGACACGTTTGGAGGGGTAGCGATGCAAAAAGAGACACCATTGAAAGACCAGTTCCACGCGATCTTCGGTCGCTACGGGGCGACCCGATTGTTCGCACGACACGACTTCGCCTTCAACGAAATGGAAGCGTTCACAGGCGAGGAGACGAGCATCATCATCACGCGCTCTAGACGCGACGGCATCTTTCGTCTCTATGACGAGGAGACGCGTGACATCCGATTGTTCCGGGCATCGACGCTCTCTCGCGACGTGTCGTTCGACGACATGGACGGCTTGTTCGAACTGTTGCTCTGGCGATTGAAAGAACAGGACGCATTGCCGTTCGGGGCGGACCTTTACGTCGTCGGCCCATACATAGACGGACCGAAGCTCGATTTGGAACTGATCACGTACACGTTGACACGGCTAGGGGATCGCCCGATGCCAGACCATCTTATTCGGGAGTTATGCCATCGTATCGTGGCGTGACAACACATTCAAAGGAGAATGAACATGAAAAAAACGACGATTGCACTCGCATCATCTGTCTTAATGCTCTCATCTTTACTCGCTGCGTGCGGCGACGACGAACAAGCGGCGGCGACAACGGAAGACGGCAAGCCGGTCATCACATGGTGGGGCTGGGCGCCACAACCTGAAGTCGGGGAAGAAATGGCGAAGGCGTTCAACGAATCGCAAGACGACTACGTCGTCAAATTCAAGCGTCTCGAAGACTACGAGCAACAGCTCCAAGTCGCGATGCTCGGGGGAGATGGTCCGGACGTCATCGGTCTCAAGGAACCGATGATCCCGCAATATAAGGATCGCCTCGTACCAGCGAAAGACTACATGGACAAAGCGGCCGGCGAAGGCTGGAAAGAAAAATTGATCGAGCTCGGCGTCGAACAGACGACGGTCGACGGCGAACAGTATGCGGTACCGGTCGGCTTCACAGGACAGGCATACCTCATGTACAACAAGACGCTCCTCGACAAATACGGCGTGACACCGCCGAAGACGTATGACGAGACGGTCGCAGCGATCGACAAGATCAACGCGTCAGGCGACAAGGTCATTCCGATGCAGCTCGGTGCGAAAGATGCATGGGTCGGCGTCGACGTCTTCAACGTCTTGAGCCACCAAGTCGCACCAGGTTACATCCAGGACGTACTCGCAGGCGACGCGAAGTGGACGGACAAAGAGATGGTCGAGACAGCTGAACTTTGGCAACAACTATACGAAGACAAAGTGTTCCAAGAAGGGGCATTGGGTCTCGCGACATACATGGACGGCATGAACAACTTCTTCGACAAGAAAGCCGCCATGTGGATCATCGGTTCATGGGAAGCCCACTCGATGACGACGGTCGAGAAGCGTGACAAGTGGAACAACTTCGAAGACGAGATCGGCTTCGTCCCGATGCCTAACCTCGCAGGTGGCACAGAACAACCGGTCATCGCATCGATCGACATGGCACTCGGTGTCAACAAAGAGTCGAAACAACAAGAAGGTGCGGCTGCCTTCATCGCTTATATGACACAAGGCGAAGGCCAGGCGCTCTACATGGAGAAGTTTGAGATGGCACCAGCTGTCAAAGACATCGAAGTCGCATACGAAGACAAGTTCACGAACGACGTTGAGCGTGAGTCTTACGAAATCTTGAACGAGACAGTGAAGAATGCTGTCGCGGGACGCGGAATCCGTGACCCGAAAGTGTACGACGCACTCGGGAAAGAACTTCAAAACATCGCTGCCGGACAAGATGCGAAAGAAGCACTCGCACGCATCCAGGCGATTGCGGACCAAGGTAAATAATCGAACGAGCGCCAGTAGCCAGACTCACTGGCGCTCGATTTTTTGAATCTGAAAGTGAGGGAACCTTATGCAACAAGCAACCGATTTGAACAAGTCCAAGCCGAAGCTCGCGTCGGTGCCGCCGAGCGCGCCGAACCCGATCCGGAAGAAGGAGCGGATGAAGCAAAACTTAATCGGCTGGGCGTTCGTCGCCCCGACTGTCCTGTTCGTCATCGCCTTCATCTATTACGGCATCTTCTATAACGCCTATCACTCGCTCTTCTCGTGGGATGGGATCTCGTTTGAGAAAGTGTATGTCGGCTTCGAGAACTTCGCACGGATGTTCCAAGACCCAGAATTTTATAACGCGCTCAAGAATACGGGCATCTTCACGATCTTGACGGTCACGATTCAGGCGGGTCTCGGGCTCGTGTTGGCCTATTTGCTTCACACGAAAGGCGCGGGCCGGACGTTCTTCAAATCGGTGTTCTTCTTCCCGGTCGTCTTGAGCCCGGTCGTCCTCGGGGCGGCTTTCACACAAATCTTTGACTTCCAATTCGGTTACATCAACGAATTCCTTCGCATGATCGGACTCGGTGCCCTTGAGCAGAACTGGCTCGGCGACCAGGATGTCGCACTCTATGCCATCATCTTGATCAACATCTTCCAGTGGACGGGCTCGTCGATGATCATGTACTACATGGCGATGCTTGCCATCGAACGGGAAGTGTTCGAGGCGGCCAATATTGACGGGGCCGGCTTCTGGCGCACACTGTGGAGCGTCGTCTTCCCGAACTTGAAAGGAACAACGTTCACGCTGACGATTCTCGGGGTCATCGGTGGTCTGAAGACGTTCGATATCGTCTGGATCTCGACGCAAGGAGGACCGGGTAACTCGACCGAGGTCATCTCGACGTATTTGTTCCGGAAATCGATGCTTCATCAAGAGGTCGGTTACGCCAGTGCCGTCGCCATCATCTTGCTTGCGATCGCGCTCGGTATCACGTACTTCCAGATGCGTGTACAGAAGAAAATGGACTAAGGGGGAGTAACTATGGAACTGCAAACGAAAAAAGGAAGATGGTTCACGAACATTGGTCTGTCACTCATGGCAATCCTCTGGTTGTTCCCGATCTTCGTCATGTTCAAGGAAAGCTTACGTGTCAACGGCTTTGAAAACTATATTGCGACGCTTCAAAACCCGAACTTCCCACAGTTCGTCATGAACAGCTTCATCGTCGCGTTCTTCATGATTTTGATTTCCATCTCATTCCTCGCCTTCGCGGCGTTCGGCTTCTCGAAACTTCAGTTCGCCGGGAAGCGCCTATTGTTCAATCTCGTCTTGGCAGGGTTGATGCTACCAGTCGCCTCGCTCATCGTGCCGCTCTTCTTCACATTGCGCACACTTGACGGGCTCAACAGCTATTGGGGATTGATTGGTGCCGAAATCGCCTTCTTCCTCCCGTTCGGGCTCATGCTCATCAAGAGCTACTTTGACGAACTGCCGAACGAATTGATGGAAGCGGCGCATATCGACGGGGCGTCGACGTTCCAAATCTTCTATAAAGTCATGATGCCGCTCGCCAAGCCGGCGCTCGCGACAGCGACGATCTACGCGTTCCTCAACTCGTGGAACGAGTACTTGATGGTCCTCACGTTCATGACAGACCCGGCCAAGCAGACGGTGACGATGGCACCGACCTTCTTCACAGAAGCGCTCGGCGGGGACCCTGGTAAACTGTACGCCTCGCTCGTCTTGATCAGCTTGCCGACGATGGTGTTTTATATCTTCTTCCAACGCTTCTTACAAAAAGGTATGACTTCGGGAGCGGTCAAATAATCGATTGAGGTGAACAGCATGTATTTAGGAGTAGATTACTATCCAGAACAGACGGACCGTGCGCTTTGGGACGAGGACGTACGCCTGATGAAAGAGCTTGGCGTCAACGTCATCCGTATGGCCGAATTCGCCTGGACGATGATGGAGCCGGCAGACGGTGAGTTCGACTTCTCATTTTGGGACGAGGTCGTCGAGACGTTCGGCGAACACTTTGATATCGTCCTCGGCACGCCGACGGCGACACCGCCCGCATGGCTCATCGAGAAGTATCCGGACATCCTCCCGGTGACGAAAGACGGCGTCCACATCAGTTTCGGTGCCCGTCGTCATTATACGGTCAACAGCCCCGTCTACCGCGAGTACTGTGAACGCATCACCCGCAAGATGGCGGAACGGTACGGTCGTCATCCGCGTGTGATCGGCTGGCAGACGGACAACGAGTATGGACATGAACAGTCGGATCGCTCGTACGGTGATGTCGATCAAGTGGCGTTTCAGGAATGGCTGAAAGAACGTTACGAGACACTCGACGCGCTCAACGCGGCTTGGGGGACCGTCTTCTGGAGCCATACATATACGGCATGGACACAGATTCCGGTTCCTCGCACCGTGTTCCAGGAACACAACCCGTCGCTTCTTGTCGATTTCGACCGTTTCTGTTCGGACGCGTATCGCTCGTTCAACAAGCTCCAAGTCGACACGCTCCGTCCGCTCATCCACGAGGACGCGTTCATCACGCATAACTTGGTGTATAGCGACATGGCAATCAATCAGCAACAGATGGCCCAAGACCTCGACTACGTCTCGTTCGACAACTACCCGGTCTGGGGCGGGTTGCCGGAACCGAACCGTTTCGAGAAGACGGCGCACGACCATGACCTATGCCGCTCATCAAAACAAGGAAAAGGGTTCTGGGTGATGGAGCAACTCAGTGGGGCCCAAGGATGGAGCCGCATCGGCTACTTGCCACGACCAGGACATATCCGTCTTTGGACACATCAAGCCGTCGCCCGTGGCGCCGAGGCGATCGTCTACTTCCGATTCCGTGCCGCTGACTTCGGGACAGAGGAGTTCTGTCACGGCATCATCGACCATGATGGGAAGCCAAAACGGAAATTCGAAGAAGTGAAGCACGTCATATCAGAGCTTCACGCGCATGGAGACATGATCAACGCGGCTGCGTACAAGTCGGACGTCGCCGTCTATTTCGATCAGGAGAACTTATGGGCGTGGACGCATCAACCGCACTCGGACGCGTTCAACTTCAAACAAGAGTTCGTCCGCTTCTATGGTGCCGCTGTCCGTCAAGGGGTCAACACGGACATCGTCTTCCCAGGGGATGCGCTCGACGCGTATAAACTCGTCATCGTCCCGCTCTATTTCCTCGGGAATGACGTATTCGACGAAACGCTCATCGACTATATCGAGAACGGTGGCAACGTGATTTTCACGTATCGCACTGGGGTGAAAGACCCGATCAACCGTTGCCATAACTTGACGCTCCCAGGCAAGTTCGCTGAGTACGCGGGTATCGAGATTGACGAGTACGAGAGTTTACAAGCCGTCCAGTCGAACGAGGTCCGCCTCGGCGACCAAGTATCTGAGGCGAACATCTGGTGCGACTTGATCACACCAAAAGGTGCAGATGTGCTCGCGACTTACGGGCAGGCGTTCTATAAAGGAACGGCGGCCATCACGCGCCACACGTATAAAGGTGACGTGACGTATATCGGCTCATCGGTCGACGATGCGATGCTCGACACGGTCTATCACGAGGCACTCACACGTGCTGGCATTGACGCGCACCGACTCCCGGACGATGTCGAGAAAGTCGACCGTCATGGGGACGGACAGTTGATCCGCTTCTATTTGAACCATTCGACCGAGGTCACGTCATCCGTCGAACTTGACGGCATGTGGCAGACACTCGACGGGGAGCCGGTGACGGGCACGCTCGAACTTGAACCACTCGCGGTCGTCCTCCTCAAACGGGAGGTGGAAGCATGATCGTTCGTCACGATAATCGGTTCGCCCTCATCGGGACGAATCTCACGTACGTGTTTGATGTCGATGCACGCGGTCGTCTCGTCCATCAATATCTCGGTGGACGCCTCCATGAGTCGGACATCAAAGAACTACCGGACGCGCGCGTGTTGCACTCGTCGTTCGAGACACCGGAAGGGGTAGCCGCTTACGAGTTCACCTCGTTCGGCGACCTCGTCTATACGGAACCGACGTTGAAAAGTCATACCGAGACGGAACGGTTGCATGCGTTCGCACTCCGTGATGCACGGATCGATGGCGAGACGCTCGAAATCGATTTGTTCGACTCCATTCAGTCCCTTCACGTGACGCTTCAGTTCACGCTCTATCCAGCGTATGACATCATCGCCCGCCGTATGACCGTCAAAGCAGGCGAGACGGTCACGCTCGAGAGCGCGCAGTCGTTCAGTCTCGGACTGATCGAGCGCGACATGCGACTCCGTCATTTCAGCGGGGCGTGGACGAGCGAGTTCCAGCTTCAAGAAGGGCCGCTCCTTCCTGGCAAGAAGACGATCGAGAGCCGTCGCGGGTTGACGAGTCATCAAAGCAACCCGTGGTTCGCACTCGGCGACAATGCGACAGAGACACATGGGGAAGTCGTCTACGGCTTCCTCGGACATTCTGGCAACTGGGCGATCCATTTCGAGAAAGACCAGTTCGGCTTCACGCAAGTGACGGGCGGGATCAACTCGTTCGATTTCGCGAAGACGCTTCAAGCGGGTGAGTCATTTACGACACCAACAGGCTATATCGGTTATACACAACGCGGGTTCGACGGCATGAGCCAGAACGCCCACGATTTCGAGCGCGACGTCATCATGCCGGAAGCGACACGTGACGTATTGCGCCCGGTCCTCTACAACTCGTGGGAGGCGACCTATTTTGACGTCAGCGAGGACGGACAGAAACGTCTCGTCGATGAGGCGGCCGCCATCGGCTGTGAGTTGTTCGTCGTCGATGACGGCTGGTTCGGTGAGCGCCACTCGGACGCGGCCGGACTCGGGGATTGGCACGTCAACGAGATGAAGTTCCCGAACGGGCTCGACCCGCTCGTCCGCTACGTCGAGGAGAAAGGTCTCCAGTTCGGGCTATGGGTCGAACCGGAGATGGTCAACCCGGACTCCGACCTGTACCGGGCTCATCCGGAATGGATTTACTATACGGACGGACGCCCGTCGACGACGTCGCGAAACCAGTTCGTCTTGAACCTCGCCTTGCCTGAAGTCGAGGCGCACGTGACGAAATGGCTCGACGAGTTGCTCGGACGCCACGACATCCGCTACATCAAGTGGGACATGAACCGTGCCTTCTCCGAGCCGGACAGCCCACATCTACGTGACGCGAAGGAACTGTGGCTCCGTCACGCGGAAGCAGTGTATCGCATCCTCGACACGTTACGGGAAAGACATCCGAATGTCGCGTTCGAATCATGCGCCGGTGGCGGTGGGCGGATCGACCTCGGCGTCCTCTCTCGCGTCGAACAGGTTTGGACGAGCGATAACACGGACGCACTCGACCGTCTCACCATCCAGGAAGGCTTCTCATACGCCTATAACGCCAAGATGATGAGCTGCTGGGTGACGGATGCGCCGAACTGGTTGAACAATCGCTCGTTGCCGCTCGGATATCGGTTCGTCAGTGCCATGCAAGGGACGCTCGGCATCGGCGGCAATCTGCTCGAATGGACGAAAGAAGAATTGGCAGAAGCGAAAGAATGGATCGCGACGTACAAGACGATCCGCCCGCTCGTGCAGCACGGGACGAGCCATCGTCTTGCCTCGCTCAAACGGGACGGCTTCCACGCCGTCGGCTATACGGACGGAGAAGACTATGTCGTCCTCGTCAACGCCGACCGACGTCAATACGGGAAGAACCGCTTGCGCGTGAAGTTGCGTGGACTCGACCCGGAACGGACGTACGAACTAGAAGGGCGCCGCATGAGCGGACGCTATTTGATGGAACAAGGCATAAACCTCACACAACAAACAGACTATGACGCGTATTGCCTGGTCATCCACCCGGCATGAGCGATGGAAGGGATGAAGCCGTATGCTTTCATTTGATATGGAACAGCTGAAACAACAATTCGAGGAGGTGTTCGCCGGATCAGCGGACCGGGTGTTCTTCGCACCGGGTCGCATCAACTTGATTGGCGAGCACACCGACTATAACGGAGGGCACGTCTTCCCATGTGCGATCACGTTCGGGACGTATGGACTCGTGAAGAAGCGGGAGGACGATTTGATTCGTGTCTACTCACGTAACTTTGAGGACGTCGGCATCGTGTCGTTCCCTGTGACGGACGGGACGTATGAGGCGAGCCACGACTGGGCGAACTACGTGAAAGGTGTCGTCACGCTCCTTCGACAAGACGGGCACGATATTCACGGGTTCGACTTCCTCCTCGCGGGCAACATCCCGAACGGGGCAGGTCTCTCGTCATCGGCCTCCCTCGAACTCGTGACGGCGTTCATGTTGAATGAAGTGTACGGTCTCGGTCTCGAACGACTTGACCTCGTCCGACTCGGACAGAAGGTCGAGAACACGTTCATCGGCGTCAACAGCGGTATCATGGATCAGTTCGCCATCGGGATGGGCAAAGCCGGGCAGGCGATGCTCCTCGATTGTGAGACGCTCCATCACGACTACGCACCGATCGCACTCGACGGATACGACATCGTCATCATGAACACGAACAAACGACGCGAACTCGCCGACTCGAAATATAACGAGCGTCGACGTGAATGCGACACGGCGCTCGGCTTGATTCAACCAAAATTCGAAGTGGAGTCGCTCGGACAGCTGTCGATGGAGGCGTTCGAACAAGTCGCTCTCGACTTGCCGGCGACGCTCCGCAAACGGGCACGCCACGCCGTATCGGAGAATGAACGGACGAAACTTGCCTATACCGCTTTACAAGAAGGACGACTCGAGACGTTCGGTCAGTTGATGAACGCATCACACGCGTCGCTTCGGGACGATTATGAAGTGACGGGGCTTGAGCTCGATACGCTCGTCGCGGCTGCGCAAACGTGTGACGGTGTCATCGGTGCCCGCATGACGGGGGCCGGATTCGGTGGCTGTGCCATCGCCATCGTCCGACAAAATGATACGAGCGCGATGATCGAACAGACGTCTGCGAAGTACGAAGAGACGATCGGTTACGCGCCGATATGTTACGTCGCCTCGGTCGGGGACGGCGTCAGAGAACTCGTAGAGGAGGAAGTGAAATGAGTGTACTTGTCGTCGGCGGTGCCGGCTATATCGGATCGCACGCCGTCCGTGCCTTATTGAAAGACGGGGAAGACGTCGTCATCCTCGACAATCTCCAGACGGGACACGTCGAGTCGATCCCGCAAGACGTCCGTTTTTATGAAGGGGACTTACGTGACCGTATGTTCGTGAAAGAGGTATTCGCGAAAGAACGGATCACGGACGTTCTTCATTTCGCCGCGAACTCGCTCGTCGGTGAATCGATGACGGACCCGCTCGCCTACTATGACAACAACGTCTTCGGGACACAGGTGCTTCTCGAGACGATGCGGGACGCAGAGGTGAAACGGATCGTCTTCTCCTCGACGGCTGCGACATATGGCGACCAGACCGTCATGCCGATCGATGAGACGGCGTTGACGAATCCGACGAACACGTACGGGGCGACGAAGCTCGCGATGGAGTCGATGATTCGCTGGTGTGACCAAGCACACGGCATCCGCTCGGTCGCGCTCCGCTACTTTAACGTTGCTGGTGCAATCGCGACCGGTGAGATCGGGGAAGATCATGACCCGGAGACACACCTCATCCCGATTGTCCTTCAAGTGGCGAACGGGCAGCGAGACGCCATCACCGTCTTCGGTGACGACTATGCGACAGAGGACGGCACGTGTATCCGTGACTACATTCACGTCCAAGACCTCGTCGACGCGCATCTTCTGGCACTCCGTTATTTACGGGAAGACGGGGCGAGCGACGTGTTCAACCTCGGGACGGCGAACGGACTATCCGTGCTCGAAATCGTTGAAGCGGCACGCCGCGTGACGAGCCATGACATCCCGGTCCGACTCGGGGAGCGCCGCGCCGGTGACCCGGCGAAGTTGATCGCCTCGTCCGAGAAGGCACGACGGGTCCTCGGCTGGACACCGACCCGCTCAGATGTCGAGACGATTTTGACGGACGCGTGGAACTGGCACGCAAGCCATCCGTTCGGTTATCAGGCGAAAGAGGTGAGACGATGATCGATGTGACGATTGAGGCACTCGTCGAGGCGGCGATTCGTGCAGAGTTGATTGACGAGCAGGACCGAATCTATTCACGGAACCGTGTGCTCGCCACGCTTCATAAACTCGACATGGACGTCTCGACGTCTGTGCCGTCGATGGCAATCCCAGACGCATTAGAAGAGCTGGTCGCGTATGCGATCGAGCAGGAGTTGATCGAACCGATCCTTGAAGAGAAGGACCGCTTCATGGCCGAGGTGATGAACGTCTTCGTCTCGAAACCGTCTGAAGTGACACGTCGTTTCAATGAACTTCGCGCGACGGACGTGACAGCTGCGACGGACTATTTTTATCGCATGAGCCAGGCGTCGAACTACATTCAGACACGACGGATCGCGAACAACATCAAGTATCAGGCACCGACCCGCTACGGCACGCTCGACATCACGATCAACTTGTCTAAACCGGAGAAGGACCCGCGTGAGATCGCACTCGCCCGGACGCAGCCGATCCCGACATCGAACTATCCGAAAGGGTTACTCGCGATCGAGAACGAAGGCTACGGCGGACACTTGAAACACCCGGCGCGTGCGAACCATCGCATCATCCCGCTCACACTCGGCGGACAGTCATGGTCGTTCCAATATTCACCGTACCTCTACTACAACGAGCACTCGATCTTGTTGTCGAACGAGGTGCGCGACATGGTCATCGACCGGGGCGCGTTCGAGCGTCTGCTCGACTTCATCACACAGTTCCCGCACTATTTCGCCGGGTCGAACGCGGACTTGCCGATCGTCGGCGGTTCGATTTTGACGCACGACCATTATCAGGCCGGCCGCTACCGGTTTGCGATGGACGATGCGCGTGTCGTCTCAACGTATCGCTCGGAGCGCTATGACCAGGTCGAGATTGAGACGCTCTACTGGCCGCTCTCGGTCGTCCGTCTCCGTTCCCGTCAAAAAGAGCAACTCGTCATGTTGGCGAATCAGTTGCTAGGGTATTGGCGTGACTATGAGGACGAATCGAGCGAAATCATCCCCTATACGGATGGCGTCCCACATAACACGGTCACTCCGATCGCGAGACGACGGGACGGGCGCTATGAGCTCGACCTCGTCCTTCGCAACAACCGGACGAGCGACGCACATCCGGACGGAATCTTCCATCCACATGCTGACGTGCATCACATCAAGCGTGAGAATATCGGCTTGATCGAGGTGATGGGACTCGCCGTCTTACCGGCACGCCTGAAGACAGAACTCGAACAAGTCGTACGATATGTGGCAGCCGAAGATGTCGAAGTTGAAGCGATGCATCAGGAATGGGCGGACGCGTTACGGAAGAAGGCAGGCGACCCGAAAACCATCGTCGATCAGGCCGTCGTCGACAAGTTCGTGAAAGGACTCGAAGACGCCGGTGTCTTCAAACAGACGGAAACGGGGCAGGAACGGTTTGATGTGTTCGTCCGTTCACTCCTGAGTCATGTCGATAAAGTGGAGTACGGAACACCAAGGTCGGGAATGAGAGAGAAAACGAACTAAAGGTGGTTGTACGAGTGAAACAAGCGACGATTCAAAACACCAACGGCATGAAACTATCCGCCATCGACTATGGCTGTGCGATGACGGAACTGACGGCCCCGGACCGAGACGGTAATCTCGACTCGGTCATCTTGAAATATGGGGACGTCTCTCAATACTTAGAAAACCCGGTCTATCTCGGATCGGTCGTCGGGCGGATTGCCGGACGGATCCGCGATGCGGAAATCGATGGCGTCGCCTTGACCCCAAGCGAGGCGCCCCATCATATCCACGGAGGCGACAAAGGCATCACGGCCCGTTACTGGGAAATGGATGCCGACGAGCAGTGTATCCAGTTCACGTATGTGAGCCCGGACGGAGAGGAAGGCTATCCCGGAAATGTCTTCTTCAAAGTGCTGTATGAACTGACAGATGACAATGAACTGATTGTCACGATGACGGCAGAGACGGACCGACTGACATGGGTCAACCTGAACCATCACAACTACTTCAATCTCGGGGGACGCCCGACCATCCACGACCATGAGCTGACGCTACCAGCTGATTCGGTCGGGGTGCTCGATGCGGAATCACTGCCGACAGGGGAGTTGCGTGACGTGAGCGGTACCCCGTTTGATTTCCGAGACGGGAAAGTAGTCCGGGAGGCGCTCGGGTCAGGAGACGAAGCGATTATAAAAGCCGGCGGACTCGATCATCCGTTCATCTTGAAGGACGGGGAGACGAGGCTACATGATCCGGTGAGCGGACGGACGATGACGGTCGAGACGAATCAACCCGTCATGGTCGTTTATACGGGCAACTTCCTCAGTGAAGAGACGCCGGTGACACTCGACGACCGACAAAAACATAGCGCGATTTGTCTCGAGGCACAGGCGTTCCCGGACGCCCCGAACCATTCAGATATCGCGACCTCGATCGAACTGAAACCGGGTGAGTTGTATCACTCGCGGACAGTGTATCGGTTTGGGGTGGAATGACAAAAAGACCATTGAACTTGCTTATGACAAGTTCGATGGTCTTTCGTGTTAAGTGCGGACAGTATATAAATCTGCTAAGACTTTCGTCACGGTAGTATTGACCGAATGAAATGCCTTGGTGTTAAGGAGTGATGTCATAGCATTTGTGATGATGGTGGCATTCGTCCAATCGGAAACATCGATTGTGTCTGTATAGATCCGAGTAAACTTTTTCCCTTCCTGTTTCCCTGATTTCCAAAACGAGATGTTTTTCGCTTCGAGTGCTTCCAGGAGCGGAAGGCGTTCTGCATAATCAATCGGACCAACCTCGACGTAAAGTTTGAGACGTTTACTACCTTTCCGTTCAAACCAGATAATTAATCCATAATTGAGCCAATAGCGCTTCAATTGATCCATCTGTTCCAAGCCGGTTAGCCAATCGTTCATGACAAAGTGAGGAACACGGGAATGAGCCGAATATGTTGTTATCCCTTGTTCTTTCACAAATTCTAGAAATGCTTGGCGTACGAGGTCACTTCCGGTTTTGAAGATATAGTCGATTGTCTGATACTTTCGATTATAGATCAGATGTAAGTGATGTTTAATCTCATTGTCTAAAGTAGCGAGCGTTTTCACCGCTTGGCGAAGTTCGACTTGTTTTTGTTTCGACGGATTGGCATTGGCGTACAGTAAGTGAATGGCAGATGCATAGTCTTGATAAAGTTGAAGAGCTGTTTCCATCGTCTTTTCATCGTCGACGAGGCGTTCTTCGAGCAGGGCCACATAGTATGATAAGAAATCGTGAATATTATTAGCGATGGTCGCTTTATTCAATGTTAGTTCTTGTTTGATGATGTGGAGTACGTCTTCATATGTCAGCATCCAGTATGCATCGTGCGACGGTGTATCACCTGACAACGTCAAAAAGACAGGGAGAATGTTCCATTCAGGGTAATGTTTCTTGGCGCTCGTTAAATAACGAGCCAACTGACCTGTTGATTCAACTGAATGTACTTTATTTTCAATCAGTAAGACGATGTTCAGCGTTGGGATTTCAATAAGTAAATCGACTGCCCCATGCCCATTAGTAGACCATTCGCGGTAGACGACGATGTCAGATAGTGACGCGTGAGCGAATGACAAGTAAGGAAATGCATCGATTTTATCATCGTTATCGGCTCTCGTCACAAGATTCATGAGTACTTTTCGTAAGAAAAAGCTTCCTAGTCGATGATTTTCGTTCGGATCGAACAGCCAAGCGAGAACATTCGAATGGCGAATCTCGTATTTTGCGACGCGAAGCACTTTGAACGGATTGAACTCATTGAATTGTTGATCGAGCATGTTGAATTCTGGCGTATTTTCAAGTTGTAGGATGTTATCGAGTGAGTAATTCATGTATTCTCCTTAAAAATCAGTTTTCACCACTGAGTTTTTTCCATTCTTGATCAAGATGAGCATCGACCGCTTTCCAGTCGTAAACGTCTTCGCCGAGCACATGCTTCAACTCTTGCATCGAGGCGAACGCGAAGCGGCTCCATGCTACATAGTTCAAGCGTGTCGCAAATAAAATGGGTACGTTGCCACTTCGAATATATGCATCCATCCCGTCGGTCAAACATAAAGCGCCGTGCCCGACGAGTAGCATTTTCCGAAGTGTCGGCTTGTTGCCGACTGGAATCGAGGCGAGCCATCCGTTTTTATGATAGAACAGACTCTTTAATCCCCAAAGTAGACGGATGATGAGCTCATTAAAGATGACGGGTACCGCCATCGCGACACCGTGACGAGCATCGTACCCACTCTCGAACACTTTTGTTGAAAAGTCAGCGAAGGAGAGTGTCTGTCCGTTATGTGAAACTTGTCCGAAATCGGCGAATTGGAACAGTTCGAAAAATGGGAGCGGAATCCCGGCGCCACGACGACCATTATCGTGTCCGCGCACACCACTCGAACCGGATACGTCAGATAAGAGATGACCGAACCAGTTGGCAAACCCGGCAAACAGTTTAGCCAGTAAGTTACCACCTTGTAGCTTTTGCGTACCATCTTCTTTTGGCTCGAGTCGAAGCAGGCGACCATCTGATACGAAGCTTGCCTTCCCTGTGAACTGATCCAAAATCGAGAAGAACAAGCCGATGATGTCCGGTGCGTGGGCGAGCGACTTCAAATGATGGTCTGACGGACGCATATTGAGCGTCGCTTCACCCATCTTCAAATCTTTTGCGTAACGTGCGTCATAGTTCACTTTAAAGCGTCGTTCCAAAAAACCGATAGCACTCGCGATCGAATCGGGTTGCTTGCGGAGGTTTGCCCCGTTCTTCTTGTCTTGTTTCCAGACAAGATTCGCAAATTTGATGACGACGTTGTCGACCTTTTCATCCGACCAACTTCGGAGTTTACTATCGGTCGGAGAGCCGACAAAGAAGCTGTCGATTAGTCCCGCAACAAGACCGCTGAAAGACGCGATCATGTAATCAAAACGGTCGCATTCTGCTTCCTTCAGCAAGAACTCCTCTTTGAACGTTGTCGCCAAATCATGCCGCTGTCTTGCCGTCAAAAGATGGGCGAAGGGGTCGTCGAGTCCCGTCACGTCATGACGGGTCGCGTATGAATCGAGATTCGTTAAATAGAGATTCCATGAAACGTCCGAGACTTGAACTGATTCGAGATCCTCGAATGTCGGGACAGCTAGTGGCGTCAACTGAGGTGTGGCTGCTTGTGGCACCTGACCATTCATCAGTCGCATCATGTCCTCGAATAAGTGGTCGAGCGCTACCGTTTGAGCGTCCTGCGTGTCTTCAAGTTGATTCAAGTGTGAATGGATGTCGCCTAAGCGTTGCTCGGCCTGCGCCGCTTGATGTTGTTGAACGAGTAGAGCTTTTGCCTTATCAATTATTTCTTGATCGGATCGGTTCATTTGTCACCAAAGACGTTCTTCACAAGACGTTTTGCCCCACCTGTGACTTCTGCCAAACCACCACCAGACATCTCGAAGTAGCCAATCGCCTGGAACGATTCATGTAACTGTTCGAACTCTTCTAAAGTGAGAGTCTCTTTCAAGACAAATTCTTCCTCGTCGCTGAATGTCAGATCGTCGATTTGAATTGATTGTGGCGTGTAGCATGAGTAGACGTACTCGCGTAGCTTCTGATACGTTGGTTTCGAAGTCAACTCGTCCAATCGGATTGTGCTCAGTTTTGGAGGCAACTGCGTGATGATTTGTTCTTTTTGAGAGTGGACTTGTTTGTCAGCACTGAATTGGGCACTCTGACTTAGCATTTTCAACATATTTGATAACTCATTTATTTTTGCTGAGTTGGTGTTTCCTTGTTGAATCGCGACAACGAGTCGGTGCGAGATTTCATTAATGTCCTCTAGTAGGTAGTTGAGTGTTTGTTGCGTGTTGCGAATAATAGCTTGCAACATAAATTCGCGCTGTTTGTTATTCTCAATATCTTTCATGCCGGTGATTTTCTTTAATCCTTGATACGTACCGACACCAATGACGACCAATACGCCGATACCTGTGAACATGCTCGAGAAGCCGAGCAGTCCACCCATACCAAGCGAGGCAAGACCAGACGTCAATCCGGCGGCACTCAATCCGACGACCGACCCCGATAAATAAATAGCTGTAAGGGGAACGCCGACAGCAGCAGCTTTCGCCGCCAAGTCTTTCATCGATTTGGCGATTTCTGAGTCGTTTTTACGGAACGTCAAAATATCTTCGTCGCTTTGAATGGCACTTGAAATGAGTTCGATCTCTTCACGCGAAATGGATAGAACTTCCTTCAATTCTTCAAGAAATTTATTTTCAAACCAAGCCGAGAGTGGACGCTTTAATTTGAATAAGTAAAGTAAGTCTTTGAATAATGATTTTTCGACTATGGAGAAATCGATGGTCGTCGACAAATCGCGTAACTCATCAATTAACGTCATCGTCGGAGTGTGCTCGTCCGGGTTACTCAAATAACCTCGAAGCTGTAAACGATAGTCAGAACTGAGGTGGATGCGGGTGACGAGAGACATGAGTTCGCTATATTCTTGCGCATCAATTTGATTGTCGTCGACGAACGTGAAGTTGGCTAAGACCTTCAAATATGTAAGCTTATAAGTTTCCGGTAAGTCGGCGAGTGGCGTCACTTGAGAAACGTTGACGAGCTCATCTTCTTTATCTTTCAAAGCGGCGATGCCGTTCAATAGTTCGACGACGCCTTCGACGTTATACGTCGCGAGTTTATCCGATAGACTATAATCATATTCCTCAGTATGCATGACGATGTGTACTTTTTCTTTGAGCTTGTCGTTTTTATATGTCACTTCACGGTCCAAATCAACGCGCTGCAAATTTTTGTAGTAAACGCAAATCGGTTTTTCGAGCAACGGTTTGAAGTAGAGACGATCACCTAGAAACAGCATGCCTTCTTTACCACTCTTAAAAAGTGTCGAGTCGTACAAGGCAACGACATGTTCCGGGAGCGCATCCTCAGCGTAATTCTTAATAGCTCCATTCAACTTTTTATCAGGTATATTCGGTGCGATATGAGTGCCGTCACCGAGTAAAGTATGTGCGTAATCTTTCAAATATGTATTAATATTCATCAAGTATCACCTTCCATATTATGTTTATAAAGTTATTATATACTTATAGATGATTTAGAGTTGGGAAAATATTTTAATTGGTAAAACATATTGAATTTTTGTATAAATTCATATAATAGATGAACCTGTCATCATGATTTTTCAACCGAAAAAAATCGAACCAATCAACTGAATTGGTTCGATTTACGTATTTATATCGTTTTAACAGGAGGTGTCACATCTGCTCCATTTGTCGCAATCACTTGCTTATACCAATCGAAGCTCTTTTTCTTCGAACGGCTGAGTGTCCCGTTCCCATCGTTATCCTTATCGACATAGATGAAGCCATAGCGTTTTTTCATCTCACCAGTCGACGCACTCACTAAGTCAATCGGACCCCAGCTCGTGTAGCCGATGATGTCGACACCGTCCTTGATGGCCTCGTGCATCTGTTCGATATGCTTTGCCATATAGTCGATGCGATAATCGTCTTCAACATATCCGTTCGCATCCGGTGTGTCGACCGCACCGAGTCCGTTCTCGACAACAAACAATGGTTTTTGGTAACGGTCGTACAATTGGTTCGCCGTGATTCGGAAACCGGTTGGGTCGATCGTCCAGCCCCATTCTGACTTCTCGAGGAACGGGTTCTCAAGCGAGCTGAAAATGTTACCTTCGGTCGATGCGTTAATCTCTGGGTCTGTGCTCGTCGTCCGGCTCGCATAATAGCTGAAGCCGATGTAATCGACCGTGTGCTCTTTCAACAGTTCGAGGTCACCGTCTTCCATTTGAAGTGTGATCCCGTGTTCTTCTAGATAACGTTTCGCATATCCCGGATATTCCCCGCGCGATTGAACGTCGATGAAGAAAAACGATTCCCTGTCTTTGTCCATCGCATCTAACACATCATTCGGGTTACACGAATAGGCATACGTTTGACCGGCGGCAAGCATACAGCCGACCTGTAAATCTGGATTGATGGCATGGGCCGCTTTGACCGCTTTCGCACTTGCGACGAGCTGATGGTGTGCCGCCTGATATTTCACTTGTTCTTTGTCTTCTCCATCCTCGAATACGATTCCCGCACCGATAAATGGTAAGTGTAACAGCATATTAATCTCGTTGAACGTCATCCAATACTTTACTTTTCCGTTGTAGCGAGTGAAGAGGGTTGTCGCATACGTCTCGAAGAAATCGACGACCCGGCGATTGCGCCAGCTTCCATAGTTTTTGATGAGACTGACTGGGACGTCGAAGTGAGCAATCGTCACGACAGGCTCGATACCATGGTTCAATAGTTCATCGAAGACATCATCATAAAACTGTAGTCCTTCCTCGTTCGGTTCTGCATCATCTCCGTTTGGGAAGATACGTGACCACGCGATGGAAAGACGAAGTGCCTTGAATCCCATCTCGGCGAATAACGCAATATCTTCTTTATAACGATGATAAAAATCGATTGCCTCGTGCGATGGGTAGAACTCACCGGGCACCGGCTCTAAAGAAGGTAGCTCTCCGAACATGACGTCAAAGCGTTTCTTCCCCGTCGGCAATAAGTCAACCGTTGTCAGCCCTTTACCACCTTCTAAGTAAGCACCTTCCGCTTGGTTTGCGGCAATCGCGCCACCCCATAAAAATCCTTTTGGAAAACTCATCGAATCCATCCTTTCTATAATAGGGGAGGAAGATTCCTCCCGCTTGATTCATTAAATGCTGAAAATTGGATCGCCCGTCTGAACGTTGTTGGCATTATTCGGTGAAAGTGCTTTTCGATTCGTAACAATTACCGGTGTTGTTAATGCACGACCGGATTGTTCGATTGCCTCGATATCGAATTCGATCAACAGTTGTCCTTTTTCGACAAATTCACCTTGCGTGACGTGTGCCTTGAAATGCTTTCCTTCTAATTGAACGGTATCCATGCCGATATGGATGAGGATTTCAGCCCCTGACTCCGTCGTGATGCCAATGGCATGATGTGTCGGGAAGAGTGCGGACACGGTACCGGAGACCGGGGCGACGAGCTTGCCTTCCGTCGGTTCGATTGCGACGCCTTGACCGAGTGAACCGGATGAGAAGGCGACGTCTGAGATGTCTTTCAAACGGACGACCGTTCCTTTGAGCGGACTGACGATTTGTTCTTGACCGACAGTTGTCGCGGATACTTCTTTGGCGACCGGAGTGACTTCTGGTTGCGGTGTCGTAGCCGCTGCTTTATTGACACCACCGAAGAGGTACGTTAAGACGAATCCGACAATGAAGGCAACGGCTGTTCCAATTAGTGAACCGTAGAAGCCGGTCGTAATACCTTCAGGTGAGATGTTTGATGGATAACCGAAGACACCGAGACCCCCGATAATATAGACTTGTGTACCCATGATTCCCATGATTCCACCACCGACAGCACCACCGATACAGCTCATAATAAATGGTTTTTTAAGCGGAAGCGTCACCCCATAGATAGCCGGTTCGGTGACCCCAAAGATGCCTGAGATAAAGGCCGGGATACTAAGTGTTTTGATTTTCTGGTTCTTAATTTTCAAGAAGACGGCAAGTACGGCTCCGATTTGAGCGAATGATGCTGCAAAGACAAGTGCGAGTACAGGATCGGCTCCGAGTGATGTCAAGTTGTTGATGGCGACCGGAACAAGTCCCCAGTGAAGACCGAAGATGACGAACACTTGCCATAAACCACCGAGGAAGATACCGGCGACGAGCGGGCTCAAATTGTACACGGCGACCGTCGCACTACCGAGCAACATACCAGCCCATGTCGCAATCGGTCCAATCAAGATGAACGTGAGCGGCACGACGATGAGTAACGTAAGTAATGGGACGATGAACATTTTGATGACGTCTGGAATGATGGTCTTCAAGAACTTCTCGAGTTTCGCTGCGAAGAACGCCGAGATGATGATTGGGATGACCGATGTCGAGTACGTCATTAAAATGACCGGAACACCAAGGAACGTGATATGGATCGGAGACTCAAACATCGTTCCGGTAAAGACGGTATAGAGTGGGTCTCCCGCAGTGAGTGTGGACAATGTCGGATAGACGAGCGATGCCCCGATGGCCATACCGATGAACGGGCTTCCTCCGAATTTTTTAATGGCCGTATAGCCAAGGAAAATCGGGAAGAAGTAGAACAGCGAATCACCAATCGCATTCAACAATTGATACGTGCCGGAAGTGCTGTCGAGCCAACCGAGTGCTACAAACAAGGCGTTGAACCCTTTGATCATTCCGGTCGCGGCCAAGACGCCGAGGACAGGAGTGAAAATGCTAGAGATGATATCGATGAATCGACTGAACAAGGACCCTTGTGGTGCACTTCCTTCTTCGATCGGTGATTGATTTTGGAATCCGCCGACTTCGACGACCGCTTTATACACGTCTGGAACGTGGTTGCCGATGACGACTTGATACTGGCCGCCACTCTTCATGACAGTGACGACCCCATCCATATTTTTGATGGCTTCAGTATTGGCTTTTTGTTCATCCTTCAATTTGAAACGCAAACGGGTGATACAGTGGACGACGCTGTTGACGTTTTCTTTGCCGCCAACTTGCTGGATGATGTCACGTGCGAGCTGTTCATACTTCATGTCCGTTCCCTACCTTTTCAATGGATTTTTGGGTTTGCGTCAAATAAAAAACCTGACCCGTGCCAAATGAAGAACGTGAAGTCACGTCATTCATCTGACTCGAGCCAGGTTATGCCCACTAAAGGTAACATTCCTGCGCAGGAGACCGTTCAGTTGTTATTTGATACTTGAAATGTAGCATGAGTGAAATCGGAATGTCAACGCTTACATTATTTGTTTTTTGAAAGGTCTCCTACATAGATGGAGAAGGGTTTTTAAGCAATGCGACGCTCGAGAATGAGGATTCAATTGCGAAGGTAAAGAACCCGGAGATGTTGAGACAGCAAAAGGACCGATCTTTCAATCGGTCCCGTGGTCTTACACAGCATAATCCCCATTGTATTGAACAAGAGAAACATCTCGCACTTCCTCGATGTCATTCAATCGGTTCATAAAGGCCGTGTTGTCGATTTTCAAGCGGACTTCAGCCGTCAGTTCGACGACGTCTTTCCGTACAATTTTCGACTTGAGCGTGTAGTCGAGTTGCTGGAGCTCTCGTCGTACTTCATCGTTCCCGTCCTCATAGTAATGGATGACAAGAAGATAAAGCGTATCCGTATGTTTTTTACGAGCGAGGCTGACGATGACGGCTCCGATGACCGCTGCACCGAACAGGGTCAGGAAGTAGAGCCCGGCACCACTCGAAATACCGGCAGCGATCGCCCAAAACATGAACACGACGTCGAGCGGGTCTTTGATCGCCGTCCGGAAGCGGACGATACTGAGCGCCCCGACCATCCCGAGCGAGAGGACGACGTTCGTCGAAATCGTCATGATGACGAGCGACGTGATCATCGTCATAACGAGGAGGGTCGCGTTGAAGCTCGGGCTATACAGGACGCCGCGATAGGTAATTTTATAGATGAAGTAGATGAAGCTCCCCGCTAGGAAAGCCGTGAGCAGTCCGAGCATGACGTCGATGATTGACAAGTTGCCGAAGCTGAACTCGTTTAAAAAGCTATTTTTGATAATGTCATTAAAGTTTACGGTTGTGTCCATAGGCTCTCACTTTCTAGAATCCGTGATATTGAATGCTCGCCATCCGACAGTGCACATATTTCGAGATGGCAGAACGCTGATGGGTATGAAGTTGTAACACTTGCCGGATATAGTCCGGTAAAAACTCGTCATATTTCACTTCGAGAATCGTCTTCGGATAATCGAGCACTTCTTCAGAGACCGGGTTTGGTTCGAATAGGTCGACACTGTTCGTGACGAAACTCAGTTCTTTGTCAAACGTGACCCGAACGTTGCCGAGGCTACCAACGTATGCCTCGCGTACATAATCGACGATGACCCGAGGGCGCATAATCGTACCCGTGAGATACGAATAAAACTCATGGTAGAGCGGTTCGGTCTTCTCGAGTAAGAAATCATACTCCCAATCTAAAATCTGTTCGTATTCCTCGCGCGTGATGGCGACGGACGACTTGAGGATATATTCGCCTTGGCGGCTCTTCTTCTCAAGTCGAATGACAGTATCCGAATAGTTATACGTGCGGATGCGGAACTTTTTCCGACGGAAGATGCCGCTGTTTTTTTGAATCAGGTCGTGGTCATAGACGTTGTCGAAGTAGAGACTTCGGATCAAGTAGCCGTCACGAGAGACGGAATGCTCATCTTGTTTCAAAATCGTGGCGATACGCTCCCGAAGCGTATGATAGTCTTGCTCATTGATAAAATATTTTAATTCATGTCGGAATCGTTTCATGATGTTTCTCCTGGTATGACGATTTGTTGGACGCCCCAATGAAGCTTGCGGTCATTGTCACGGTAATAGTCGAACGGGATTTGCGTATTGCCCGACGCATCCTTGACGGTGACGCGCCAATAGTAGCGACCTGGTGCGAGAGCCGGCATCGAATAAGAGAATGTCGTCAAGTTCGCTTGTTCTTTGAGTAAGATCGTAAAGTCGGGCGAGGTGCTCAATTCGAAGTGATACGTCAACTCCTCGTTCTGAAGGTCGTATGACGCATCCCAGCGGAACACATCTTGTTTCCCGTCTCGACTGTACTGTAGGAAAATTGGCATCGGATTTTCGAGCGACCGTTCAAAGTCTGTCGCGTATTTCGCCGTGATGTCTTCTAATCTCCGATAATTCGCCTCATAAGAAGACGCCTCGATCTTCAAGAAACGTAAATCCGGTTCGCTCGTCACGAGTGGTGAGACGACGGGATAGAAGCCATCGATCAATTGTTTCGTTCTAGTCGGATTGATCACCTCTTGAAGTTCCGTCATCTTCGCTTGGAGCGACTTGACGTTCTCCGGGTCTTTTAAGTAGCGACGGTGGAGGAGCGTCCCCCAGTAGCGCTGAATCCCTTGTTGCCAACTCGGCATGGCGTCGGTACGTTCCGTGTCCCGACCGAGCGCCTTATCGAAGTCCCACGGCATGAAGTACCACTTCTCCGAGTTGAGCGGGCTATAGAGGTAATAGTTCGTCGACATCGTGTCATAGTTCCCGAACAAGATATTCGTCCCGAGCCATGTCAGGTAGTTGTCTTCATCAAAGTACTTGTCGAACACTTGATCGAACGGTTTCGACAAATCATTCAAGTCGTCGAGCATCGTCAACAGTTCGTCATGATTGTCAGAGCCGTTGATTTTCAACACCGATTCGAACGCTTTTTTGTCATAGTTCGGGTCATCGCTCGGCAAGAGTTTGTCGGGATAACGGAAGAACTCGAAGTTCTCGGCTTTATACAAATGACCATCCGGATTGAGTCCGCGTGCGGCGAGTGCTTCTTCGTTCAATTGTTCGACGTGGGTATAGAGTCCGTAATCTTCGAACGTATCGGCTTTGTCGGGATTGGTCATATCCCGGACGTGTAACTGGACAAAGTTCGTTCGTAGACTGGAGATATCGTCTAACTGTTCATAGTACGCGAACGCGAGTCGGTTCCGGACGCGGGTGCGGTCGTCGGCATGTTTGTTCAAGTTGAGGACGCTTTGACCGTACCAAAGACCTGCGTTATCTTGAAGGCGAATCTTGTAAGATTTTTGCGGTTCGAGACGGCTCGACCGGCCTCGCAGTTGGATCGTCGCATTCACTTCCTGTTCATCGAACAATTGGATGCCGTCCGGTCCTTTCGCATCTCCGGTCTCGAAATGGACATATAGCTTCGGACCGCTCTCGAGGTTGCTGTACTGTTTGTACGACTCGTTCAAGTCATACAACGTCAAGTCATTTTCGGGAACGGTACGTTGGTCGAAGATGGTGACATACACATGCTCGAGCTTGTTCCCGTCATGCTTGTCATAGACACGCTTATCTTCTTTGAATGTCGCATCGAGTGTGGCGACCTCGTTCGTCGTCTCTTCACGTTCCGTCGATGTAGCGCCTGATTCGGGTGCTTTTAATAAGGCTTGTATCCCTAACAAGAGGAAGAAGAGAATGATGAGGCCAATCATCACTCTGGGGTAAGGCAAACGCTTCATACATATAAACTCCTTCTAAGACAGACTTCCAATGCGTCGTAAAAATAGCTCCGTTTTTGTCGTCACTTCTTGATAGACGATTGGCTGCGAGCAGAACGTCGTATAGTCGATATCGTTCAAACTTCGGATGAGTAATCGTGCTCCCCACATGAAGGCGAGGATGGCAGAGAGGAACATGCCGACGCCGTATACATCGAACAACAGGACGAGGGCGAGCGTCACGAGGAAACTCGTGACCGCATAAAATCCTGTCAGCTGGATGGCGGCACGACGCTCGTCGAAGTACAGTAGAATCAAGAAAATCGTGATGACGAGACTCAAGAACCAGCTACCGAGTACGACGATGATAAAGATGTCGATCTGATTTTGCGTCATGCCTAGGAACGGCAATAAACGGACACCGAGGAACAAGAAGATGAACGTGACGAGCATCTGGACTTGGGCCATGAATAAGAGCTCTGAGCCGAGGACACGGAACATCTCACGCTTGGCGGTCTGGATGTCTTGGAACGGATACCCGTTTAAGATCCGACCGTAGTATTTCTTATAAGACGTATAAAACGTCGTCTCGAGCGTCACCATGAACAAGACGAGCGACGGAAGGACGCTCAAGTAGGCGTAGAAGACCGGCGTGTCGTAATACGGCGCCATCAAGTATGTCTCGCCGACGATAATCGCCCGGTCACTGAACCAGGTGGCGAGGTTATGGCCATACAATCCGAAGTAGTAGGCCGTTCCAATCAAGAAAAGGAGCGGATACTTCTCGAGATATACTAAAAAGTAGAAGTAGTTGCGGTTATTCACTTGGAAATAATGATGGATGTCGCGGAACAATCGGATCAAAATGACGAAGAAGCCGAGATTTAGTCCGATGAACACCGACGTCGCCGTCGGATGACCGAGCGGGGACGTCAACAACCAAATGAAGAACGCCGCGACCAACGTCCCGAGGACATAACTCGTGACGATTTTTTTATAGTCTTTTAAGGCAGACACGTACATCGATAAAATCCAGATGACAGATAGCTGCGTGAAATACAGATACGTCACGAGCTTATAGCTGAACGGGAGGGGCGACCCCATATAAAACAACACAGAGATGACCAGACCGATGACGACAATCAGACTGATGAGTCCGTAGAGCGAGGACAAGACGTTTTCTTCTTTTTCTAAGAAGGTCTGGTCCGCCACGAACCGTGAGATCGTAAATAAAAATCCACCCGTCAACAGTTGCGAGAAGATGAACGTGTACTGGACGGCCGCCATGTAGATGTTCACTTCGCTCGCTCCGACATTCAAGTAGAGCAACCATTCACGCGATGCGGTGATCAGCAAAATGGATAAGAACATAGGACCGACCGCCGTGATGGTCGAATAGCCGTACGCACGGAGCTGTCCAAAAAATCCTGATTTGTCATACAGTCGTTTCAATTGAAATCCGATTCCGGCCATGACGTTCTCCTTTCTCATAATAAGTGCGATACGCGTCGATCATCATCGGCAAGGTGTAAAGATTCGTGACGCGTGCCCGTCCATTCTCCCCATACGTCTGGCGTACGTCAGGCTGTTCGATCAATTTGATGATCTCATGCGCCAACAGATGAAAATGCATGACGGGGACGACGCTACCGGCTTTTCCGAAGCGGTCATTCGGGCCTTCGAGCAATTCACGGCAAGCCCCGACATCGGTCGAGACGAACGGGATTTCCATGGCGAGCCCTTCGAGGATGACGAGCGGTTGTCCCTCACTGATGCTCGAGAGGACGAGGATGTCTAAAAAGGATAAGTAGTCTTGGACGTTCGCTGGACCGGTGAAATGAACATGTTTGAGTCCGAGCATGTCGACGAGCTCGAGGCATTCCTCGTAATACTCCTCGTCTTCATCTAACGGTCCGATGAGATAAAATTGGGCTTCCGCGAACTTCTCTTGGACGATGGCGAATGCTTGAAGCATCGTCTTGACGTCTTTGATCGGGACGACCCGAAGGATGGCACCAATGTGTACACCAGGACGTATCGTACGGCTTTCAGGTGAGAAACGAGACACATCGATGCCGTTCGGGACGAGGAACGTCTTCTCCGGAGGACAACCGAGCTCCAGTTGAATCTCTCGGTTCCCTTCGAACAATGTGCTGACGTCATCGGCATAGCCGTAAGCGCAGTAGGAGAGACTATAGAAATAATCAATCCATACGTCTTTAAAGTAACCTTTGATCCAGGAGGCTTTGATGATCTCTTCTTCACGTTCCCGTGTGTAAATTCCGTGCTCCGTTAAGAGTAACGGCTTGCCGTACTGATATTTTGCGAGGGCGCCGAGTACGCCCGCATAGCCGGTCGAGACGCTATGATAGACGTCCGCTTCCGGTACTTTATGGTCAATACAGACGAACAACGGTAACAGCATCGAGCGGAGCGCCCAAAACATATCGGTGAACGGCACTTGGACGAACCGTTTCTCACAAAGCGTGCTGACGATATCGAAGAAATCTTTACTGCCAAGGAAGTTCATGACCGAATCGATGCGGCCGCTCGTAAAGAATTGGAACAACACGTCCCAGTCCGTCTGACGTTCCGACATGAGGGACAGGAAGGCGAGACGTTCCGCGTCCGTCAGATTGTATCGTTTTCCGCTGACGATCTTCTGGTCCACATAATCACCGAGGTGAATCTCATGCAGTTCGACCAAGTTCTCTGGAATGGGATATTTCGGTTTACTTCCTTTCACTTCTTTTGCCGAGATGGAGTAGACGATGAACTCATGCTCGGGCATCTCGGTGATGAGCGACTGAATCCAGCTCGATACACCACCCGTCACGTGAGGATACGCGCCTTCTGAAATCAAGCAAATCTTCATCATTTCGCCTCCAATCGGATTGAGAAGGATAATGCTTCGGTTTTGACGAGATATAGGTCAGGGCCGATTCGTTCGACTTCGCACTGGTCCACATCTTCAATCTCTTGTGAAGATTGAAGGTAAAAGTACGTTTCGCCAGCTGCTTCGTCCAACGTGTAGGTATACACGTTTTCTGACTGACTGACATACACGTGACCTTCAAAAAAGTGATGGTTTTGAGCAACGTCCGATGCTTTCATCGAGCGGAGCCACGGGACGTCGCGACGTTGTTCATCTAAGACAGATTGAAAGGCTGTGACCAACGTCTCGCCTTCTGCTTGTGACGTGATTTCTTGAGGAGAGAGCGTCATCGAAACACTCCCACTTGTCACGAGCTCGTTGAAGAGCGTCCAAGATGTCCAGTCCGGGTCTGAAAAGTCGAGCGGGGTCGATGGCAGTTGTACGACCGCTTCCGTTTTTATTGGAAAACTGCCCGTCCCGATCTCTGTCGTATGATCATCAAACACGCCTTGAGCTGTCTCTCCATCAGTCAGATAAGACGATTTAATGGTGAGACCTGGTAACGCGTAATCAAACTGTGTTTTCGTTGCGCGAATCTCTTCGGAAGAGGAACCTGAGACTGCTATTTCTCCGCCGGATCGTAGTGTCTCTCGTCCATAAAGCGCTAAGTCTTCCGAATATGCAGAGGTTGCCGGTGTCGGATTCAACGAAGGACTCGTCGTGGCGAGGACATAGTTCAACCCGTATTTGGCGCCGAGGCGTTGTACGTCAGCCCAAAGCACGTTCCGGAAGTAGTCACGGTCGGTCATCGACTTTGTCACGATGCGTTCGTTCGAAGCTAAAAATGGGAAACCTTGAAGCGTCGTGACTTCTGCATTCAAAATCGGTCGCAGCACAGGTTCGCCTTGTGCGAGACCGACAAATAGAAGTGCCTGTTGATTGAACTCGGAAAGCATCGTGCCATTGAATACGATGAATCGGCCTTCTCCATAGATTTTTGACCAGAGTAAAGGCAAGTCTTCTGAAGACGTGGCGAGTAAGTTGGCCTCCGGGTCAATCCGTAAGGCGAGTGACGAGTTCAATAGACGTTCTGACTCAAATGACTTTGCGGCATCCTCTTCGAAAAACGGAGAGGTCAACCGAACTCCAGTCGTCTCCACAAATGATCCGATTTCGATGATGCCGATCTGGCGATACATCTCCATCAGTCGATCACTTGGCGACGGGCGTGTGGCAAACAAGACAGTCCCGCCCTTTTCGACATAATCGAGAAGAATATCCCGGTCTTTTAAACGGTCGAGATGTTCTGTCGCGATGATGACCGTCTTCTCATCCGTCAAAGACGTCAGTTGTTCAATGTTCTTGAGGGAGCTTTGTTTACCAATCGAACGAAAACGTTCCTGAAGACGCTCAGCAAGCTGTTTATCATGGGTACTGCTCAATATTAAATAGGAGTCGAGCATCCCATCTGCACGAGAGACGGATTGTGATTGGATTGATGTCGGATTACTCTCTGAGAACAGTGGGAACTTTAAGACAACATCTGAACGAATCAGGATGAAGATGAAGCCGAAAAGCGCGATAAAGCCACCGATTAAATACATCCCTTTTTGAATCTTAAATGTATATTTCATAAAAAATCCCCTATATCCAAAATCGTAATTGTTGGAGTCCCTCTGGTGAGAGACGAATGTCGGATGCACGAAGCGCATCGACCATATGATGCACTTGTTTGACGTTCTTCATCACATAATGAACATGCATCGCCTCGAAGTAGGCTTGTTCACGACGTGGATATTGTCTTAAAAAGAGCTCGCTCGCTGCGAGCGCCTGGTCATACTCTTCTAGAGAAAGTGCAACCCGGATTCGTTCGACATGATAATCGGGATTGATCATCCCTCCCAGTTCAATCAAGGTGGTTAACGCATGTAAGTAGGAATACGTATATTTCACTTGTGTGCGTCGATCTAAAAATTCCATATCGATCATCTGTTTCAGAATATTTAAGTAGTTGATCATGACACTTAAGTCGTTCGGACGTTCTGCTAGCTCTCGCTCCACGTGTCGAAGTTGTTTGGACAACAATGATTTTGCTTGTTGTAGCGCGGTTGCCGCATAATGTGACGTCTCGTTGTCCTCACTCTTGAGCGCTGCTGCGAGAAGCGGGGCTTGTTGAAGAAAGTCATTTTTTAATACGTTCATCAGCGTCTTCCGCTTCACTTGGTTGGAGTTGAGGATGAGCGCATCCTGTAGGGAAATCATATTCGTCTCGTTCAACAAATCTGGTCGTTGAAGCGACACATCTTCATACGTCTCTTTTCGAAGTAACCAATCTGGAAGTTCGGCATCTCTATGCTTCGAGCGTTGCAAATAATAGAGGATTCCCCAACTGAAAAAGGGGAGTGCCAACAACAAGAAGAAGCTTGGCATGACGTCTTCGCGTCGCTTCACGAACAAAAGAAGCAAGGCTAGTAAAGACACGCCATAATGAAACAGCAAAAGATTAATCCACATAGGTGACGTCCTCCACGACTTCGGCACGAATCGCCTTACGTGCGAGACGTTCGATGACGATTTGTGACTCTTCTTTCGTCGCGTTCGACAGGATGGCATACAATCGATCATCTGTTCGGAAGCCTAAATAGTCGGTCGTCCGTAGCGTCGTATCCGTGCTCTGAATGACGGATTCACTGTTGTCTTCTGCGATGAGCAGGAGCGTATACGGGATATTTAATTCCTGTTGTGCCTGTTCTTTTTGAATGAGGATGCGCTCAAAGTACTCTTGTTTCAATGCGTTCGTGTTGCCGACATAGCGATCAGATTGAATCGCATGAATGTACCCGAGCGAGCGATCGAGTGAAGAGTTGATGAGGCGGATCATGACATCAATCAAATTGCGGTAAGACAAGGTCAAATTCTGGAATGGTACTTCGTAACATAGGACAACGGCCACTACTTCGCCTTGACGAATGAGCGGGGCACCGAATAAAGGCTCACCAGGCGTTAGCGATGTATTGAAAACAATATCGGAAGAAGTGACTACTTCATGAATCACCGTCTGTTCTACGATTTCTAACGAGTTACGTGGTGCGAAAGTAGAATCAGCCGATTTTGCCGCGAGTCGGGCGAAAGATGACTGATTGACCATGTAAATCGCAAAATGTTTAGCTTTTAGCGTCTTCTCCAAAACCGAAATCGATCCGACGAACAGCCCTTCTGGTTCCAAACTGTCGAGGGCACGCGTCGCTTCATACACACTTCCGATACTCTCTTCTGAGTGAAGAATCTGTTGCTGTAACTGATTTTTGATGGTGAGCGTTTCTTCGTAGATTTCGCTCAAGAACGTATGCCGTTCGGTCGTTGCGGCCAATTCGTCTTTTAAAAATTGAATTTCAATATTTCGACGTTCCATCACATAGCTGACGACGAGACCAATCAATAAGTACATCGTGAACGTGGCCAAAATCGAGTTGTCGACAAAGAGGGACAGGATATTTCGACCAATCGATGCACTCTCGTAGAGGTGGACCCCGACAGCAAGTAGAGAAGCAATGAGTGCTTGGGACTTACCGAACAACAGTGCTGCCAAGAGGACATAAATGAACCAATAGTCCGGCGTATCCACAATCGGTGTCAGTAAAAGAGACCCGATGAAGAACAGAAGGAACAAGGTGAGGTTCTCTAGCGTTCGTAGGATCGGATGGCTGAGTACGTTCTTAAATCGACGTTCTTTTGAAATTGGGTGGGGCGATGTGGATGACGATTGTTGTGCATAATAACTTTTCGTTATGTGCAGCCCTTCTTCCAAACCGAATCGAGGCACCCAGTCCAAATCTGTCTTCAATTTACGGTTGTCGAGGTTGGGCTGGAGTTTCGGTACATGTTGATTCGCAAGTGGTGGTTGGATCCCTAGGTGCGCGCAGACTGATTCAATCGAAGTCGATTCACCCGAAGATAGGTGATACAGTCCCGATAATTCACTGATTACGCCTCGATATACGGCTTCCACTACATCTCCGATAAAAATGAAATCAGTTTGACTGTCATGCGATAAAGGAAGTCGGAGGTGTTCCGGATCAGTCGTCGACATGAGGTCGTGAATCCATCGACTCTTGAGACTGACGTGTTGCTTCGGTCCATACACGGACGACAAACGGAAAACTAATGTAGAGAGTGTAGAGTGATTGCCCCAGTGCAGGGAGTACTCCTCGCCGTGTCGCTCATTTAACGCAGAAGGAGAGCGTGGAATGGGAGACGCTGTCTCAGGTATGTCTGTTTCGACATCGAATTCAAACCCATCACTTGATGAAAAGGAGACAAACTGTTTGACTCCATATTTTTCAGATAAAGACAACAGGTTGAATAAACCATCTGTCGTTGGATGTGAGTGCTCTTCGGTTGAACTGTTCGCGCAATGGATGACGACATCAAACGCATACGTTTTGAAAAATGTCTCACATTTACGGTCGGCCACGTCTGCCGATAAATGGCGATGTTTGAAGTCGATTGTATCTTTTGAGCCGGATATGAGATTGTCGAGAATATGTATACGATGCCCTTCTTTGAAGAACCGTTCGGCAATCGAACTGCCTAAAAAACCATAGCCTCCTGTAATGAGAATGTTCATGGGCAATCTCCTTCTTGAAATAATTTTATAAAAAAATAAAAATATGTATGAAATATTATAATATAAGGATATTTTAATTTACCTAAATTCGAACGATTTATCCTTTTATTTTGTCGCTTTTGGTCGAAAATTTTATGTTTTATAACAAATGTGACAAAACACGACAAAAGATATATGCGAATAATAAAAAGTCCCAACCGATTGATAGATGACGGTTGGAACTTTTTTCTATAAATATCTTTCTTGGGTGTCACGTTTCCGTGTCACTTTGGCTGGCGTACCGAACGCGATGACTTGGCTCGGTAGGTTGGAAACAACGGTCGCGCCGGCGCCGACAACGGTATCGGACCCGATGTGAATATTATGGATGACTGTCGCGCCCATCCCGATGAAAGAGCGTTCGCCGAGACGAACATTGCCACCAAGGTGAGCACCAGGTGCAACGGATGAAAATGGAGCGAGAAGACAATCATGGTCGACAGAAGACATCGTGTTGACGACGCTGTGTGCTTCGAGTCGCGTGTTCGGATTGACGACACTTCCCGCCATCACGGCGACACCTGGACCAATGGTTACATTTTTGCCGATGATGGCGCTAGGGTGAACGGCGGAGATGAATTCAAAGTCTGGCATTCGTTCTCGTATTCGATGTTCAATCAGTGCGCGTTGATCATTGTCCCCAATTCCGATGATTCCTTTTCGGATAGCCGTGTTTGAACCGATTCTCCCGAGGATTGGATATCCAAGAATGAATTTACCGATTAAATGTGGACTATCGTCATAAATGCCTGCAATTCGATACATTCCTGTCAGTTCCAACATATCAATCAATACTTGCGCGTGACCACCTGCACCAAAAATCACAATCCATTCCATCTGGAAGTCACCCCTTTTGTTTTGCCGAAAAATGTCGAAATGATTTGTCTGTAATGACACTATTGCCGAATCTCTTGATTTCAAACAAAACGGAAAAGAATTGACGAGCATGAATTTGGAATGCCATTTTTGAAGACGTATGTCGTTTCAAAAAGATGCTATTCTTTTCTGTTTCATTGTTTTTGGCGATGGCTAATTTCAAATCGTAGTGATTTTGTTAAAGGGGGTCAGGACGATGTCTTTGGCGTTCATGTACATTACGAATCAACCAGACGTTGCACAGTTAGCTGAACAAAACGGAGTCGATCTCATCTTTGTTGATTTAGAATTGAATGGGAAAGAGGAACGACAGGGACATCTCGACACGGTCATTTCAAGACATTCGATGCACGATGTCAGTCGCATCCGTTCCGTCTTGAAACATGCCGCGCTGCTCGTCCGCATCAATCCGATTCATGCAGGGTCACGTTTCGAAATAAACGAAGCGATTTTTCGTGGTGCGGACATGTTGATGTTGCCATATTATAAAACGGTAGCTGAAGTGGAGACATTTATCGACATGGTCGAGGGGCGCGTCAAAGTTTGTCTTCTCTGTGAGACGAAAGAAGCGGTCGCGTGCATGCCGGACGTATTACGTTTACAAGGAATCGATTCGATTCATATCGGACTGAACGATCTTCATTTGAGTTATGGTCAGGTATTTCTATTTGAACCGCTCACGAATGGACTCGTCGAAACGATTGTCACGCAAATCCGTGAAGCTGGTATTCCGTATGGCTTCGGTGGGATTGCCCGGATTGGGGAGGGGCGAGTGCCTGCCGAGCGAATCATTCCGGAACATGTCCGCCTCGGTTCGTCATGCGTCATTTTGTCTCGGAGTTTCTGTAATATCGGAAATGCGACAAAAGTGTCGTCACGGCAGGCTCAAACGTTCCGAGAAGGGGTATGGAGAATTAGGGCATACGAGCAACAACTCGAAACGATGCCTGTGGAATGGTTTGAACAAAATCGTCTACGGCTCGTCGACGAAGTTCAAGCCATCACATTAGAAATACAACAACAGAAAGGAATGTTGTCATGAACGTATGGGTGACAGGGATGCGTCTATCCCTCGACCAACAAGCACGACTTGAACAGTTAGGCCACAACGTCACCATTCTTGAAAAAGAGTCGGACATTCAAGAACGAGATGTATCTGAAGTGGAGGTGCTCGTCTGCCAAAACGTGTTTGCTGATCGGGCGCTTGAAGATTTTCCACGATTGAAGGTCGTTCAAGCAGTGAGTGCCGGCCTTGACCGTTTACCTGTTCAAGCCTTAAAAGAAAGAGGTATCCGCATCTATAACGCCGGCGATACATATGCCGTGCCGATGGCGGAATGGGTCGTTTGGCAATTGCTCGACTTTATGAAACATGGGGCTGCGTTTCGGGAGAAGCAACAAAACCGACAATGGGAAAAAGAACGGCGGTTACTTGAATTGACGGGCAAGACGGTCACACTACTCGGTGTCGGCAACGTCAGTGAGGCGATCGCCAAACGACTGCGCGCATTTGATATGCATCTGATTGGTGTCGGGCACCGTGAAAAAGACGTGCCGTTTGTCGATCGCTATGTGTTATTGGACGAACTCCATGATGTGTTGAAAGAGAGCGACGTCGTCATTTTGGCGTTACCGCTCAAGGACGAGACGTATCATCTGATCGATCGGGATGCGCTTGCGGCGATGAAAGAAGATGCGATCCTCATCAATGTGGCACGCGGGGCGATCATCGACGAGGATGCACTTGTCGAGACGCTCCAAGAAGGGAAATTCTTCGGCGTCGCGCTCGACGTGTTCGAAACGGAGCCGATTCAACCGAGTCATCCGTTGTATGAGTTTGCGTGGGTGAGTCTCACGCCACACAACTCCTATGTATCGGATCAGGTGAACAACCGACTCTTCCAGAACGTGCTCGCAAATCTACAGAATGAACAACCATCTACCACGTGACGAGGGACAGACCGAAATATTCGGTCTGTTTTTTTGTTGTGCCGCTTCAAAAGAGGCCCTTATGATAATTCACTAAAAAATTATTCGCTACTCATTTCAATTCGTATTTATTCAAAAAATCGAATGGGAACAACGAGTTATAGTAACTCACCGACACCATGACTCTGCACCGAAGAAGGAGTGAACGCACATGCAACGTCCTGACACGCTCGTCAGTATCATCGTGCCTATTTACAACACGAGCGCTTTTTTACGTCAATGTTTAAACAGTCTCGTCAATCAGACGTATCCCCACCTTGAAATCATTTGTATCAATGATGGCAGTACGGATCAAAGTCTCGACATCATGCTGGAATTTGATGATGACCCACGCGTCATTCTGATTGACCAGACGAATCGTGGTTGTTCATTCTGCCGCGACCGGGGTCTTCAAATGGCGACCGGTGAATACATGATGTTCATCGATAGCGATGATTGGTTAGATCTTGATGCGATTCGGCTTCTCGTCACACATGCAGAAGCGGAACGCGCCGATGCCGTCATGGGTACGTACGTCCGTGAGTATGAAGGACGGTCCTTGCCGAAGCGCATCTTTGAGGCAGATTTCTTATCGTACAACGCCGAAGAGACGAGACGTTTCGTCCATCGTCGTTTGTTCGGACTTGTCGGGGAAGAACTGGCACATCCGGAGACGGTCGATGCGCTGAATTCGAATTGTATCACTTTGTACCATCGGGATTTGATTCGTCATCTCTCGTTTCGTAGTCCGTACGGTTCATTTGTCGACCTCTATTTTCAAATTCAGGCACTCGAGCATTGCCAACGCTTTATTTACATCGATTATCCGATCTATCACTACCGTAAGACGAACGGACAGTCTGAGACGAGTGTTTATCAACGTAATCTCGTGAACTCACGACTTGAATTTTTCCACATGCTCATGACGTACATTGAAGAACATGATCTCGGAGAAGATTATACACGTGCCCTCTATAATCGGATCGCACTCAGCATGATCGGCATCGGATTAAACGAATTGAGTTCCAACAAACCGCTGTTCGCACAAGCTGAAGTGTTGCGACAAGTGCTCCAACAAAAAGAATACAAAGAGGCGTATTCCCAGATGGATATGCGTTACTTCGATTTGAAGTGGCGGACGTTCTTCCAATTATGTAAGCACGAACGGACCGTGCCACTCGTCCTGATGCTCCGCAGCGTGAACTATTTGCGGAAACGCGTGTGAGGGGGCGTCGAACATGAAACGAGTCCTCATGGTCGCATCGGTCGTATCGATGATTGAAAGTTTTAACCGTGACAACATCCGGACCCTTCAAAACATGGGATACGAGGTGCACGTCGCCACGAATTTTGAATGGGGCAGTATGTATAGCGAAGAAAAGGTCGAACGCGTCAAACAAAGTTTACGGGAGGAAGGGGTCACCCTCTTTCAAATTGACTTCGAGCGAGACATCAAAAAGATGAACGGGCATGTTCGGGCATTCCAACAATTGAAACGCGTCATGACGACACAGTCGTATGCGTTCATTCATTGTCACTCCCCGATCGGTGGCGTGATTGGTCGCCTCGTCGCAAGACAAACAGATACGCCATGCATGTACACGGCTCACGGGTTCCACTTCTTCAAAGGCAGTCCTTCTCTCAACTGGATGCTCTATTATCCGGTCGAACGGACACTTGCCCGATTGACCGATACCATCGTGACAATCAATCAGGAAGACTTTTCGAGAGCACAGACATTTAAAACGACGCACACGTTCCGCATTCCAGGGATCGGGGTCGACACGAAACGAATCGAACAGGTTCATATCAATCGCCCGTTGAAACGTCAGTCGCTCGGGGTGGACACCGATACCGATTTCGTCTTACTGTCCGTCGGAGAATTGAACGAGAACAAAAATCACGAGACCATCATTCGAGCGATTGCCGAACTCGGTGATCCGAGCATCCGTTACTGGATTGCCGGGACGGGGGACGCGAGACCTCAATTAGAACGAGTCATTCGAGAGACGAACCTCACGAATCAAGTACAGCTCCTAGGTTTCCGGGATGACGTGTTTGAAGTGATGAAAGCGGCAGACTGTTTCGTCTTTCCGTCTAAACGAGAAGGACTCGGGATGGCGGCGCTTGAGGCGATGGCGGCGGGGTTACCGATCATCACCTCGAACGTGCATGGGATCAACGATTATTCGGTCGACGGGGTAACCGGTTTCAAGTGTGCCCCGAATGATATTCAAGGATTCGCACGCGCCATTCGAACGATGCGGCTGGATTTCGAATTATCCCATCAGATGGGGGTGCATAATACACAATCAGCCAAGGCGTTTGATGTCGAGCGTTCCCATGAAGAGATGAAGCAGATTTACGATACATTCAGGAATCGACGTCCTTCCTGATAGTTTATAAAAAGATGGTCATCATTTCTTTTGATTTGTCAGAAGAGCGGGGGTAAGTAGTAAGCACACCAAGATTCTAGACACTAGGAAATGCAGCTGAATAGTTGAAGGAGGGTTCACCCGTGAATAGTCAGACGATGCTCCTATCGGATTTACTCGCTGTCTTTAAAAAGAGTAAACTGTTGATTCTTTTGACGGTCATGATCGTTGGAGGAGCGGCCTATTATGTCAGTCAATATGTGATCGAGCCGACGTATGAAGCATCGACCCAGGTGCTGATCGTACCGAAGCAAGAAGCCGGCTCAAACGTTGTCGACAGTACCCAGGTCTCGTCATCGCTCTCGTTGATTAATACGTATCGTGTCATCATGCGGAGTCCTGCCATCTTAAACGAGGTACAGGAGCAAGTGGCGAACGCCCCGGATGATATTAGCGAAGTGTTGTTGGTCGAGAGTGAGGAAGAATCCCAAGTCATCAATATCGTCGTCGAGTATAGCGACCCGGTCGTCGCCGCGAATATCGCGAACGTCATCACGGAAGTATTCGCCAATGAAATCCCGGATCTCATGAATATCGATAACGTCCGGATTTTATCGGTTGCTGACGTGCCGAGCGATCCCGTTGCACCGAGTACGGTCATGTATACAGGCATCGGTTTGATTGTCGGGTTTGTCATCGGAAGTGTGCTCGCACTCATCCGTTACACGTTCGACAAACGGATCCGTGATGAGAAGGAAGCAGAGAAGCTACTGGCGCTACCGGTCATCGGAAACATTCCTGTGATTGAAAAGCGAGACATGGCCGCGAAGCGGTCGAAACCGGAACCTGTAAAAGAAGACGTCAATCCAGTGGCGAAAGGAGACGAGACAAATGTTCCACCTACCAAAGACACAAGACAAAGTTCGTGAAACGAAACGAAGCTTGATCACCCTCGTGAATCCGCAGTCTCCCATCGCCGAACAATATCGGACGATTCGGACAAACTTACAATTCACCTCGCTTGGAGCCGACTTACAAACGATTGTGGTCACGTCCGCATCACCAGGAGAGGGGAAATCGACGACGGCTTCCAATCTGGCCATCGTGTATGCGCAGCTTGGAAAGCGTGTTTTACTCGTCGATTGTGATATGCGAAAACCGACAGCCCACTTCACTTTCCAACTTCCAGGGCAACTCGGGCTTTCGACCGTGCTCGCCAAACGGACGACGCTCGAGCGATCGATTCAGTCTACTCAAGTGCCTAAACTGTTTATGCTTCCGGCCGGACCGATTCCTCCGAACCCTTCGGAATTACTCGCTTCTCCGATGATGAAACGAGTGCTTGAAGAAATCAAGCAATCGTATGACATGATTATCTTGGATGCGCCACCGATCATGCAGGTGGCGGACAGTCGGATTGTCGCGAGTGAGGCGGACGGTACGATTCTTGTCATCGGCTGTGATAATTCGAACCGAGATTACGTGTTGAAAGCGAAAGAGCAACTTGAACTGTCAGGTGCGAACATCCTCGGTCTTGTGATGAATAAGCGAGACAAAGGAAAAGAACGTCATTATCACTACAAATACGATTGAGCCAGGAGAGGAGGCGAAGGACGATGCGCATCTTACACATTAACGCGATCAATGAGGAAAAGAGCACAGGGCGAATTTGTAAAGAGCTCTCGACCATCGCCGATCAGTCTGGTCATGAGAGTATCGTTGCCTATGCGACGGGACCGGATAGTGAGACAGGCATTCGAATCGGCTCGCCGTTCGATCAAAAGCGTCATGCTTTCTTGTCGAGACTTACCGGCAAGCAAGGGTATGCCTCGAAAGGAGCGACGGAAGACTTCATCAGTCGACTGGAAGCAAATCCACCAGACGTCGTCCATCTGCACAACCTTCACTCCAACTATATTCATTTGGAGACGCTGTTGACATGGTTAGCTAAAACAGACACGCCGACGGTCCTGACGTTGCATGACTGTTGGTTCTATACCGGTAAATGTACGCATTACACAAGTTCAGGATGTGACCGCTGGCAATCTGGGTGTGGAAACTGTCCACGACTCGCCCTCGATAATCCGAGTTGGGGACTCGATCGAACCGCCCGGATGTGGCAAGACAAGAAAACGTGGTTTCAAGCGATTCCTCGACTCGCTGTCATCGGTGTATCGGATTGGATCACGACGGAGGCTAGGTTTTCATTTCTCGGGCAATCTTCGATCATTCGTCGAATCTATAACTGGGTCGACACCGATATTTTCCGTCCACAGGATACGGCGTTGTTGCGTCGGAGACTCGGACTGACGAATCGATTTGTGCTCCTCGGGGTAGCGAGCTCTTGGGATGACTCGAAAGGATTGTTCAAATGGATGGACTTGGCCGAACGGCTACCGGACGTTACCATCCTACTCGTCGGCGCGATACCAGACATCGCATTGCCGAAATCGATTATCCACATCCCGTCAACGAACCGCCCGGAAGAGCTCGCGGAATACTATGCGCTCGCCGATGTCTTTTTGAACTTATCTGAAGAAGAGTCGTTCGGGAAAGTGACGGCAGAAGCGATGGCGTGTGGCACGCCAGCGATTGTCTTAGATGGGACGGCAAATCCAGAGCTAGTCCCGGCCTCGTGCGGATCTGTCGTATCCGGCAGTCATCCGGCACTTCTCGTCGATGCAATCGAGCGAATCAAACGAGATGGAAAAGGATTCTATACGGAAGCGTGTGTCACCCATGCCCATCAGGCGTTTCGGATGGAACATCGCGTCGCAGACTACTTGGACGTCTATCAGGAATTGATCAATCAGAAAGGAAGGGATTCACTATGGCACAGCCACTCGTCTCCATCGTCATCCCCGTCTACAATGGAGCGGACTATTTGAACGAGACGATCGAGAGTGCACTCGCTCAAACGTACGAACCGATTGAAGTGATTGTCGTGAACGATGGGTCGACGGATGGTGGGGCGACGGCAGCCATCGCCAAACAGTTCGGTGATCGCATTCGCTATTTTGAGAAGGAGAACGGTGGCGTATCGACCGCGTTGAACCTTGGGATTGAGAAGATGCGAGGGGAATGGTTCTCGTGGCTCAGTCACGACGATTTATATACCCCTGAGAAAATCGCACATCAAATCAAACTTCTCGACCGAATGGGTTCAACACAAAAGACGATTCTATCTTGTGGGACCGATTTGATCGATGAGGTGGGGCGGCCGATTCAGCGACTTCGGAAACGGACGAAAGGCCATTACACGAGTGACGAGATGTTTGATTATTTAATGTTAGAAGCGTGTCTGAGCGGATGTGCACTGCTCGTCCCGAAACGGGCGTTTGAAGAGGCAGGGATGTTCCCGACGAACTATCGCTATATCCAAGACTGGGTGCTCTGGGTCGATATGGCGCTTGCCGGATACGAATTTCTCGTGACGACGAACCCTTATGTCAAATCGCGCGTTCATCCGAAACAGCAGACGAAACGGATTTCGGACGTAGCCCCGATCGAGTCACGACGCTTCTTCGAACAGTTGTTGCAGCGACTTGAATCACCAACGCATCAGAAGACGGTCTTCCGAGCCATCTATCGCTCGGCCACACCCGATGTACGGGAAGAGTTGATGGCACGTTATGACGGACATCGTCTGTTATCTTACCGTGAGCAGAGGTGGCTACAAGGTAGATCCTATCTGTATCATCGTGCGTTGTCTGTCTATCGCGGTGTCATGGACTTACGTTATCGCTAACGAAAAGGAGGGGCAACATGCTCATCTATTTGATCAACCTCATTCTCCTCATCGCATGGGCGGCGTTGCTCCTTCGCGATGACGGCATTCGAAACGGAAAATTATTGTTTGTGATCATTGCGACCGTTCAATGGATCGTGTTGTCTGGCTTCCGGCATCTGAGTGTCGGGGCGGATACGATGCAGTATAAATGGATGTATGACCAGTCGAAGGTCATGTCGTGGGAGCAGATCGGAAACAACTTCATGAGCGGTTTATTCGAAAGTGGGGACGAGCGAGACCCAGGCTATTTCGTTCTTCAAAAAGCGACCCAGCTCGTGACGGATAATTATCAATGGTACTTGCTCATTGTTGCGATTCTATTCCTTGTGCCGTTCGGGATTTGGATCTATCGCAACTCCACGGAACCATTACTTAGCTTTATCATCTTTTCGACATTATTCTATGCGTTCTTCGCCATTACGGGAATCCGTCAGACGATTGCGACGGCCATCGCTGTCATGATCGGTTATGGGTTCGTGAAGGCGCGTCGGTTTTGGCCATTCCTACTCATCGTCCTTCTCGCAGCGACCATTCATAAATCAGCACTCGTCTTTATACCGTTTTATTTCTTGGCCAACAAGCAATTGACGAGCCGTTATCTTCTCTTCATGGGGGCACTCATCCCGTTCTTATTCGTCTTTAGAGGACAACTCTTTGAACTATTCCGTATCATCAGCGGGTATGACCAATACGATTACTATGCGGGAGCAGGGACGCTCAACTTTTCGTTACTCCTCCTCTTGATCACCATCGTCGCCGTCTGGCGAAAAGACGAGATGATTGCGAACAACCCGAATGCCGTCCATTACATCAACGCGTTGTTGCTCGCACTCTGCTTCTTACCGCTCACATTCATCAATCCATCGATGATGCGAGTCGTTCAATATTTCTCCGTCTTTATCATGCTTCTCATTCCAGAAATCTTACGATCGTTTGACCGAAGGGAGCGCTTGCTCGTCTACTACGTGGCCATCACAGCGCTACTCTTCCTATTCGTCAGGAACGAACCGATTTATCTATTCTTCTGGCAGCAAAAATAAAGGAGGGAAGTCGTAATGGCGACGAAAGTGGAATTCGATGAACAACGCAGCTCACGTCAAATTAAAATCGGTGCCCTCATGTCGTATACCGCCATCGGCTTCAACATTTTAGCAGGGTTGATCTATACGCCGTGGATGATTGCTGAAATCGGACAAGCCAGTTACGGACTTTATATGCTGTCCATCTCGCTCGTCAGCATGTTCGCCCTCGACTTCGGGCTTGAGGCGGCCGTATCGCGCTTCTTAGCCAATTATCACGCGCTCGGTGATGAAGAGGGGGCGTCTCGCTTTTTAGGTGTCGCCTTCAAACTGTTCACGGGAATCGCCATCTTGATCGGTCTCGTGCTCGTCGGTGTATACGTCATGATCGAGACGATTTATGCGAGCTTGTCCGCTAGCGAAATCGACACATTGAAGACGCTCTATATCATGGTCGGTTTTTATATCGTCGTCCTCTTTCCGACAAAACCGTTCAACGGCATCTTGATTGCGAATGAACGGTTCGTCGTCTTGAACTGGTTCAACTTATCTGAAAAAGTGCTCACGGTCGTCTTGATGATTGGTGCGCTCCTCCTCGGATATGGATTATATGCGCTCGTGTTCGTCAACGCGCTCGTCGGACTCTCGATTATCATCGGGAAAGGGCTCTACTTGATGCGACGGACGGATACCGTCGTCGAGTTCCTCTATTCGAGCCGCACGATGTACCGGGATATCTTCTCCTTCTCTTCTTGGACGACGTTGATTGCACTCGCGCAGCGATTCATCCTCAACATCACCCCGACCATTTTAGGTGCGGTCGCGGGGAGTGCTTCCATCGCACTCTTCTCCATCGGGATGGTCATCGAAGGATACGTTTGGACCATCTCATCTGCCATCGGCTCGCTCTTCCTTCCGAAAGTCACACGGATGACGACGAGTAACCGGCACGGGGATTTAGAAAACTTGCTCATCCGGGTCGGGCGGATTCAACTCTATATCGTCGGTTTGATCATCGTCGGCTTCATGACGATGGGACAAGAGTTTATTCGATTGTGGGTCGGCGAATCGTTCCATACGTCTTATTGGGTGGCGCTCTTCTTAATCGCCCCAGGTTTTATCACATTGACCCAAGAGATTGCCTACACGACATTGATTGCGACGAACCAAATTAAATATCGGGCGTTCGCCTCTTTGATTGTCGCACTCGTCAGCGTCATCTTATCTTCTATCTTATCGCCGCATTACGGGGCCATTGGGGCGGCCGTCGCTATTTTAATCGGGAATGTCTTTGGCACCATCTTGTTTATGAACTGGGTCTATCTTCGGGTTCTTCAGCTGAACATGTGGCGATTCTTTAAAGAGTGTCATCTCAAGATTATGCCGACTCTCATCGTCTTGGGTGTGGCAGGATGGATGATTCAGCAAACGTTCCCCGTCAATTCACTGTTTCTCTTCTTATTGAAAGCCGGGGTGCTTGGTGCCGCCTACATCCTCGTCTTGTGGCTCTTCACGTTTCGAGAGGATGAAAAACAACTCATCACCGGGTTATTACGCCGATCATCTTAAGCATCCCAATCAAGGATGCTTTTTCTAATTATGGGAACGCGCCATTAAGCCATCTTTCAAAAAAATGATACACATATCTTTCAGATTCTTGTAGGAGAAGGGTATCACGTTAATATCCACTCATTGCAATAGTTTTCCAATCACCGATAGAAGCCATTTACATCATGAAGGAGAGGATCTGCAATGTTTCAAGATAAGACGTTACTCATCACAGGAGGGACTGGGTCGTTCGGTCATGCGGTCATGCAACGCTTCCTCAAAACGGACATTAAAGAGATTCGTATCTTCTCGCGCGATGAGAAGAAACAAGACGATATGCGTAAGCTTTATCAGGACGATAAGCTCAAATTTTATATCGGTGACGTCCGTGACGTGAACAGCGTCCGTAACGCTATGTACGGAGTCGACTACGTCTTTCACGCAGCGGCATTGAAACAAGTACCGTCTTGTGAGTTCTTCCCGCTCGAGGCGGTCAAGACGAACGTACTTGGCACAGATAACGTCTTAACGGCTGCCGTCGAGCAACACGTGAAAAAAGTGATTTGTCTCTCGACGGACAAAGCCGCCTACCCGATCAATGCGATGGGCATCTCGAAGGCGATGATGGAAAAAGTGTTCGTGGCGAAAGCGAAAGCGGTTCGTCCCGACCAGACGCTCATTTGCGGGACACGCTACGGCAATGTCATGGCATCACGCGGTTCTGTCATCCCACTCTTCGTCGAACAAATCAAACGAGGCGAGCCGTTGACGGTGACGGATCCATTCATGACGCGGTTCTTGATGAGTTTAGAAGACGCCGTCGAACTCGTCGTCTTTGCCTTCAAAAACGCACATGCAGGAGACATCATGGTCCAAAAAGCACCTGCCTCCACGATTGGAACGTTGGCACAGGCGCTCATCGAACTGTTCGGTGTCGACAATCCGATCAAAGTCATCGGGACACGTCACGGGGAGAAACAGTACGAGACACTCTTAACGCGAGAAGAGAATGTGGTCGCTGAAGACATGGGCGGCTTTTACCGGGTACCTGCGGATACGCGAGACTTGAACTATGAAAAATACTTCAGCGAAGGTAGTCAAAAATTGACCGTCGAAGGCGAGTACAATTCGGCGAACACCGAGCAACTGAACGTCGAACAAGTGAAACAACTGCTCATGAAACTTCCTTATATCCAACAAGAGTTGAAAAGCTGGGTGAAAGTCTCATGAAGATTCTCATCACAGGAGCGAACGGGTTCGTCGGAAAAAATTTGAAGGTGACGCTCGAAGCGGCCGGGCATGAAGTATTTGCTCAAACACGTGATACGGAAGAGGAGACGTTCATAAACTTCTGTCGTGATGCCGACTTCATCTATCATCTGGCTGGGGTGAATCGACCGAAAGAGGAGCGCGAGTTTTTCGAGGGAAATGTCGGCTTGACGCGACATCTGCTCGATGTCCTCACACAAGTCGATAACTCGTCACCAATCGTGTACGCCTCTTCCGTTCAAGCCGAGCTCGACAACCCATATGGACAAAGCAAGCGCGAAGCCGAGCAGTTGCTACTAGATGAAGTGACCCGGACAGGACGTCAGGTGATGATCTATCGACTTCCGAACTTGTTCGGGAAATGGAGTCGACCGGATTATAACAGTGTCGTCGCCACATTTTGTGACCGGGTCGCCAAAGGAGAGGCAGTCGAGATTCATGATCCGAATCGCACCGTCACCCTTGCTTATATCGACGACGTCGTGGAAGCTTTCGTGAACGTGTTGGAACAACCGGTCAAGCCTGGCTATCAGATGGTTGACACACATGACCCCATCTCGCTGGAGCGTTTGGCAAACCTTCTCTATACGTTCCGCGAGAGTCGGAAGAATCTAGCCGTCCCTGCGCTCGATGATTGCTTCACGAAGCAGCTCTATAGCACGTATCTCAGCTACTTGCCCGTTGACGCATTCGGATATGACTTACGGAAGCATGAGGATCACCGGGGCTCGTTCACCGAATTCCTTCGGACACCTGACCGCGGTCAAGTTTCCGTCAATGTGGCCAAGCCCGGGATCACGAAAGGGAACCACTGGCATCATACGAAAAACGAAAAGTTTTTAGTGGTCAGCGGGGAAGCGAACATTCACTTTCGAAAACTCGGGGAGGACGTCGTCCATTCGTATTATGTGACGGGTGAGATGATGCGCGTCATTGATATTCCGGTCGGCTATACACACAGTATCGAAAACGTTGGAACGATAGACTTGGTGACGGTCATGTGGGTCAATGAAGCGTTTGATCCGAATCGTCCGGATACTTATTTCATGGAGGTGCAAGATGAAACAGCTCAAAGTGATGACCATCGTCGGGACGCGACCCGAGATCATTCGTCTGTCGGCCGTCCTTCATAAACTTGAACAATCTGAAGCCATCGAGCATATCCTCGTGCATACCGGACAAAACTATGACTACGAATTGAATGAGGTCTTCTTCGAAGACTTTGGACTAAGAAAACCAGACCATTTTTTAAATGCCGCGACCGGTAGTCCGATGGAGACAATCGGCAACATCTTGATTCACATCGATCCGATTTTAGAACAGGAGCGTCCGGATGCAGTCCTCATCCTTGGCGATACGAATTCTTGCTTGACTGCCATCGCCGCCAAACGACGGAAGATTCCAATTTTCCATATGGAGGCGGGCAATCGCTGCTTCGACCAGCGCGTCCCAGAAGAGACGAACCGTAAAATCGTGGATCATACGTCAGATATCAATTTGACGTATAGCGATATTGCCCGGGAATATCTGCTTCGTGAAGGGTTACCGCCAGAACGGGTGATCAAGACTGGGAGTCCGATGTATGAAGTGCTCAACTCAAAGCGCGAGGCCATCGAACAGTCGGACGTGCTCGACCGACTCGGCTTGATGCGGGAGGGCTATTTCCTCGTCTCTGCTCACCGAGAAGAGAATATCAATTCGGACAAGTTGTTTATCGCGCTCGTGGACAGCTTGAATACAGTAGCTGACGTGTACGACCTTCCCGTCATTGTGAGTACACACCCACGCACGATGAAGCGGATCCAAGAGTTGAACATCACGTTCCATCCGCACGTCCGGTTGCTCAAGCCGCTCGGTTTCATCGACTACAATCACTTACAGCTCCATGCGAAGGCGGTCCTCAGTGATAGCGGGACAATCAGTGAAGAGTCTTCGATTCTCGGGTTGCGAGGTCTCAATATCCGCGAGAGTCATGAACGTCCCGAAGCGATGGAGGAAGGGGCGGTCCTTATGGTCGGGCTCGAGAAAGAGCGCATCCTCCAAGGAATCTCTGTCGTCTTGTCACAACCACGCCCACGACTCGTCAGCGACTACAGTATGCCGAACGTCTCGGACAAGGTCGTACGCATCCTCTTGTCTTATACGGACTACGTTCGACGTGAAGTATGGAAAGGTAGCGTCGACCCGAGACAAGTCGTCAAGGAGGGATAAACGATGAAACAGAAGCTCGTCTTTATTAGTAATATCGCGTCTCCGTACCAAGTGAAGCTCTGTTACGCCTTAGAGGAATATTTCGATGCAGAGTTTTGGTTTTATGAACACTTGGATGCGAATCGACCGGACTGGTGGAAAATCCCGCTCGGAGACAAGTGTAAGATCTTAAAATACTCGAAACGGTTCCCGAAACTGAGCTATCTCTCACTCGGATTGATTCCTGAACTCATTCGTTTCAAGCCTGACATCATCTTGCTCGGAGGCTTCATGCCGATGCACGCATTGATCACAAAAGTGGCGAAACGGTTAGGGATCAAAACGGTCGTCATGAGTGAGCCGCTTCGTCCACTTCAAAACGACGATGACCCGTCAGACCGATTGATGAATCGGATCGATAACCCTCGAAAAACACAGCTATTGCATTGGATGTTCAAAGATGCAGATTTATATTTCGGCATGGGAACGGTCGCGGTCGATCAATTCAAACGGGAGCTACGGTTCGACCCGGATAAAGTCGTGCATGCCACCTATGCACAAGATATCGATGCCTATTTCGATCATGGTCTCCGTCATAAAAAAGAAGGGGACACGTTCAAGTTATTATTCGCGAATCGCCTGGTCGAACGGTATCAGCCACTGCTCGTCCTCGAGGCGTATCGCAATTTATCAAAACGATACAACCTAGAGCTTTACTTGAACCACTCGGGTCAACAACTCGAAGCCTGTAAATCATACATTGCGGAACACCATCTCGAGAACGTTCATTTCTTAGATGAGATTCGGGCGTGGGACGAGATGCCAATCGTGTACGAACAAGCCGATATCTTGATTCTCCCGGCGACTTACTCGAACGGGAACGGGACAATCATCGAGGCACGGGCTTCCGGGATGGGGGTCGTCATCAGCAATCAGATCAACAACGTATCGCATCATTCGGTAGATGGAGAGAATTGTTACATGTGTGATGTCACGGTGGAGTCGATCGAAGCGGGAATCGAACAATATTTGGCGCACCCCGAACGCTTGATCGAACACGGCAAACTCTCTCGTGAGCTCGTGAAGTTCCATCGAAATGATGTGACGGCAAAAGGATATTATGACACGTTGCGGGAGAAGCAAATCATTTCGTGAAGGAGTGTTCGTATGAAAGTCGCCATCATGCAGCCGTACTTTTTCCCCTACATCGGCTACTTCCAACTGATGCACGCCGTCGATACATTTGTCATCTTCGACGATGTCCAATTTATTAAAAAAGGATGGATTCATCGGAATCAGATTGTGATAGACGGTGAACCTCACCCATTCACCTTATCGATTCAAAAGATGAGCCAGAACAAGTTGATTTGTGAACACGAACGAGCGCTTGCGGAAGAAACGGTTGTGCGACAAATCAAACAGTTGCATCATGCGTATCAAAAAGCGCCCTATTTCAATGAGGCGATGCCGGTTCTCGAACGCGCGCTTTCGAATCCAGAACGAAACGTCGCGACCTATCTCGCTCAAAGTCTACAAGAAGTGGCGCGCTATCTTCAAATCGATACGTCCTTTCTCTTTACGTCAGATCTTAAAGGGAATCCCGCGCTGAAAGGGCAAGAACGGATTCTTGACTATTGTAAGCAACTTGATGCGACCCATTACATCAATGCCATCAACGGTAGGACACTTTATGATGAAGAATCGTTCCGAAAATCAGGGATGGCGTTATCCTTCTTACAGTCAGACCTCCCGGCTTACAGGCAGGGAACGGATACGTATCTGCCTTACATGTCCATCATCGACTGCATGATGAACTGCTCTGCTCAACACATTCATGAGATGCTTCATCGTTACGAACTTGTCGCCAATCATCAACCGACTTAGGAGGGAGCATATGTTGCACATCGTTGATCTTCAGTCGAGTACACCGCCGCTACCATCGCGTGAGCCCATCATCCCGGTCATTCAGTCGGCACTCCCTCCATTTGAAGAATATGTGGAAGAGATTCGATCGTTATGGGAGTCAAAATGGCTGACGAACAATGGGACGAAGCACCAACAACTCGAACAAGCGTTGAAAGACTATTTGGACGTCGAACAAGTGGCTCTCTTCACGAACGGTCACTTAGCGTTAGAAGCCGCAATCGAGGCGCTCGGATTGACAGGGGAAGTCATCACGACACCATTTACGTTCGCTTCGACGACACACGCATTGATTCGCAAAGGACTGACACCTGTCTTTGGAGACATTCGAGCAGACAACTATACGCTCGATGCTTCAAAAATCGAGCGATTGATTACATCAAAAACATCGGCCATTCTACCGGTGCACGTATATGGAAATGTATGTGATGTCGAAGCCATTGAGGAAATCGCAAAAAAATATAATTTGAAAGTGATTTATGATGCAGCCCATACGTTCGGTGTGACGGTGAACGGACGTGGCATTGGAACGTTCGGAGATGTCTCGATGTTCAGTTTTCATGCAACGAAAGTCTTCCATACGATCGAGGGCGGGGCACTCACATTCAATGACCCAGCTCTCAAACAACGTTTCGAACGACTAAAAAACTTCGGCATCACCGGTCCTGAAACCGTCAAAGAACCAGGTGGGAATGCCAAAATGAATGAATTTCAAGCAGCGATGGGGCTATGTAACCTTCGGCATATCGATGAGGTGATGGCGAAGCGGAAGCGGATTCGAGAATTGTATGACGCCTCTTTGAAAGGAATCCCGGGGATTCGTGTACTCGAATATCAACCAGGCGTCCATCCGAATCATTCCTACTATCCAATCGTTTTCACGGATGCGGTCAATTGTCGAGATGAGCTGGAGGCGGTACTGGCGGCAAAAGGTGTCTTGACGAGAAAGTACTTTTATCCACTCGTCACGGACTATGACTGGATGGAAAATCGATTTGCGAGTCGACGCACACCGGTCGCCCAACAAATCGCGAATCGCGTACTGACGTTGCCACTCTATCCTGATTTGACACCGACCGACGTCACGCGAATTTGTGACATCTTGAGAGAAAGGATGATGACACGATGAAAGGGATCATATTAGCAGGCGGGAACGGTACACGCCTCTATCCGATGACAAAAGCTGTATCCAAACAACTCTTACCGATTTACGACAAGCCGCTTATCTATTATCCGATGTCGGTCTTGATGCTCGCAGGTATCCGAGAAGTGCTCGTCATCTCTACTCTTCAAGACATTGGAGGGTATGAACGCCTCTTCGGTGACGGCCATCAGCTCGGGATTGATGTCTCGTATAAAGTCCAGACGAAACCCGTCGGCTTAGCCGATGCTTTCATGTTAGGAGAAGAGTTCATCGGTGATGATTCGGTCTGCCTCATTTTAGGCGACAACGTCTTCTACGGCCCCGACTTGACGCGATTCTTAAAAGACGCCCAAGCGAAGACGAAAGGCGCGACGGTGTTCGGGTATCCGGTGAAAGATCCTCGGGCGTTCGGTGTTGTCGAGTTTGACGAGAATCATCGCGTCGTGTCCATCGAAGAAAAACCGGCCGTTCCAAAATCGAACTATGCGGTGCCAGGCCTATACTTCTATGACAATCAAGTCGTCGAATTCGCGAAACAAGTCAAACCGTCACCACGGGGAGAACTTGAAATCACATCCATCAACAATATGTATCTCGAGCGGGGCGAGCTGAACGTCGTCTTATTCGGTCGGGGGATGGCATGGCTCGACACAGGGACGCCGGAAGGCATGATCAAAGCTTCGATCTTCGTTCAGACGGTGCAAGAACGACAAGGCTACTATATCGCTTGTCTCGAAGAAATTGCGTGGCGACGTGGTTTTATCACACGTGAACAGCTTCGGGACATCGGCTTGACGCTCAAGATGACCGACTACGGTCAATATTTAATCTCACTCGTAGAGGAAGGGGAACAGACCAATGCATACGATCCTAGTGACTGGCGGAGCCGGGTTCATCGGTTCAAATTTCATAAAACACTATCGGGCAAAACATCCGACGTCCCGCATTCTTAACGTCGACGCGTTGACGTATGCAGGCAACCTCAACAACATCCAGGAGTTTGAGACCGACCCGCTCTACGTCTTTCGAAAAGTGGACATTCGGGACCGTCCCGCGATCGACGAACTGTTCACACTATTTCAAGTGGACGAAGTCGTCCACTTTGCGGCAGAATCGCATGTCGACCGCAGCATCCTCGAGCCCGAGCTGTTTTTATCGACGAACGTACTCGGGACACAAGTGCTGTTAGATGTAGCGATGCGTCACTGGAAACTGCATCCGGATGACAAATACAGTCGGGAGTACCGAGAGGGTGTCTGTTTCGTTCACGTCTCGACAGATGAAGTGTATGGCTCACTCGGCGAGACCGGCTATTTTACGGAAGAATCACCGATTGCACCGAATAGCCCGTATTCAGCATCAAAAGCCAGTTCGGATTTACTTGTACGTTCGTATCATGAAACATACGGACTCCCCGTCAAAACGACACGTTGCAGCAACAACTATGGCCCGTATCAATTCCCGGAAAAACTGATTCCGCTCATGGTGCATCATTGCATGACCGGGAAACTGCTTCCCGTATATGGGGATGGCGGACATATTCGGGATTGGCTACACGTTCAAGACCATTGTGAAGCCATCGATCTCGTTCGGGAGAAAGGTCGCTTCGGAGAGGTGTATAACATCGGTGGAAACAACGAGAAGACGAATCTCGAACTCGTTCGTACGATTTTACAAGTGTTTCAACAATCGGACGACAAGATTCAGTTCGTCACCGACCGACCTGGTCATGACCGACGCTATGCAATCGATGCCTCTAAAATGCGGGAAGAGCTCGGTTGGGAACCTCGCTATCAGTTTGAACAAGGGATGGAAGAGACGATTGAATGGTATCGCACGCATCCAGAATGGGTGGAGGACGTCGTAACGGGTGCCTATCGCGATTACTACGAAAAAATGTACGCTTCTCTATAGAAAGGGGAAGGTTCAATATGTATGAACGGTATTTTAAACGAATGCAAGACATCACCTTAGCATCGCTCGCACTACTCGTATTGAGCCCAATCTTATTCATGTTCGGTGTGATGATTCGAATCAAGCTCGGGGGACCTATTTTCTTTCTCCAGGAACGCCCAGGCAAGGATGGTGTTGTATTCCATTTAATCAAATTTCGGACGATGACAGAGGAACGAGATGAACATGGAGAACTGCTTCCCGATGACAAGCGTTTGACCCCATTCGGTCAGAAGTTACGTTCCCTCAGCATCGATGAGTTACCAAGCCTAATTAACATTATCAAAGGGGACCTATCGATTGTCGGTCCACGGCCACTTCTTGTTGAATATTTACCACGTTACAATCCGCATCAAAAGCGACGACATGAAGTGAAGCCAGGATTGACCGGACTCGCCCAAGTGAATGGGCGTAACCGTTTGTCGTGGGAAGACCGTTTCGATTTAGACGTTCAATACGTTGATCACATCACGTTTGTAGGGGATTGGAACATTATCGTTCAAACTGTGTATAAAGTGTTCAAGCGAGACGGGATCTCCTCTGACACATCTGTGACGATGGAAGCGTTTATGGGAAATGAATCTATACATGATTGAAACACCTTTTTGCAAAAGCAGAAGGTGTTTTTTTGAGGTCAACATACATAAATAGAACATTTATGACATATTGAAAGTTTTAATTGTCTTATAATGGATATAATGTATGTAATATCTTGTTCCCGTCGTCTCTTAACATATGGAGGGGTCTATGGAAAAAAAGTACTTACTGTTCGCGATGCTGTTAATTGGGTTCATCTCGTTGAATCATCCGCTTGTGTATGAAGCAACGAACGATGCGACGTGCGTAGAATGTCAGGAGGAACCAGTACCAATTGAAGAAACGGAGGATCCCGATCCCCCACCGGAAGAGGTGATTCCACCAAATCCGTCGGAGTCATCTCCGCCATCAGAAGAACATCCCCCGCCACTTGACGCTGACGTAGACGAAAAGGAAATCCAAGAACCGGTTGAGATGATTCCGATACCGGATGATTCAGGTGCGACAGTGCCTGAACGAAACGAAGAGGGAGATTTCCCGACCACCCGACCTGTCACCGAATCCAGGGAACCAAATCAGGACATCCCGACTGAAGATATGCCTGCTGTAGACGTTCCTTCTACTCCTCCGTCATCGGACGAAGTGACAGAGGAAGAGGCAGAAACAGCGGAGGAAGTATCCGGGATTATCGGCATATCATTGCTTGATGACCTCACCTTGGACGGTTCATATTCAGACCGCGTGACATTGACAGCCACGGGGAGTGGGGTTCTCAATTTGAACCTGTTAAAAAACCGATACGTCATCTTTAAAATTCCGACTCGTTTGATTCCTTACATCAATCAAGCGAGTTTGACTGGAACCTACGATGTACCGTCTATTAGTGTTATTGGTGCGGAGGTTGGACGTAAAACTGGGACGTTCAATGCGTTGACAGTCGATCCTGAGAGCGGACAAGTCATTGTAAACGTCAATGACTTATTGAATGTCTCGCTACTCACGAGGTCCACGTATAAGTTCACGCTCAGTTTTACACTGTCATCGCTGCCACTAGGACACCCACAGCAATATACGTTCTTTAGCCATATGACGAACGAAATCGTGGACATTGAACTCCTTTCCGACGGGAGCGATTCATGGACACTTACGTTAGATGGTCCTCTGTTTTATTTAACTGTGCCCTCCACGATTGATTTTGGGATTGTGCCCCTCCACGAAGCGAGACGAACGGTGAATCGCCAGACGATGATGACATTGATTGTGTCGCATGAGCGTGCACTCGGTTATCCGTGGCGACTCCTGGCCAACGCCTCACCGTTACAGACGAGTGAAGGAGATGTTCTCGAGAACAGTGTTTATTTTCGGACGACGGATGGACAAATGCTGCCTCTTGAACAAGGGTCACAACTGATCACGTCCGGCGTGATGGATACGGAACCGACGACACTTTCTTATCCTTCTGATGAAGGGATTGTTCTCGATTTACAAACACAAACGCCACGTTCACAACCATATTACTCAACGATTACTTGGACACTCGTCAACGCACCTTAAAAAAGGAGATGACCGATGATGAAATGGAATAAAGTAACGGGTTGGATGATTGGATTATGGGTTGTTGGAAATGTAATGACAGTAAATGCTGCGACGACAGGGACGACAAACGCCATCATTGACTTTGTCGATCTCGAGCCGCCTGAGATTTTAGATCCAGAAAATCCGGATATCGTCTTGGACCCCCAACCGAATGAAGGAGACGGGGACGTGAACGATACAGCTGGTGATCTGACACTCGACTTCGTTCCCCATCTTTATTTCGGGTCAAACGAGATTGAAAATGATCTGGCGGCGCGATATGAAGCGGTGCTTCCTGCCAAAGGTGGTTCACTCACGAAAGGACCATTCCTTCAAGTGACCGATCGCCGCATCATCCCGGGACAATGGACGGTATCTGTCCAAGCTACAGCATTCGAAAGCAATGGAGTAGCGACCTTGACGGGAGCCTATTTGACATTCTCGAACGGCGTCGTGGATAGTCCGGCTACGAACAGTGGATTCGATGGACCAGATTTACGAGGCACCGAAATTCGGGTGGACGCGGGTGGTGGTGCAGTTCCGCTTTTGTCGGCTGATACAGGAGAGGCGCCATTTACATGGATTGCACATTGGATTGGACCAGGAAATATCGGTGTGTTTTTGGATATCCCAATCAATACGAAGCAAGTCGGGGAGCATACGTCCGAACTTACATGGACACTCAGTCCTGATTTGGCACCGTGAGAGGGTCAGGTATGAAAAGATGTTACGGATTACTCTCCATCTTATTCGTTTGTCTATTCGTCAGCTCCACGATGCCAGTAAGCGCGCAAACCGGAGAAGTGGGTTTTTCCGTTGAACGGATCCCACATGTTCAGCAAACGAATGACCGTGTCGGATATTTTGACTTGCTCGTGAAGCAAGATGAAGAAACGACGTTAGACGTGATCATCCACAACCATGCGTCTGAAGATAAAACGTTCGATGTAAAGACTGGGAATGGCTATACGAATGAAAACGGGGTGGTCATGTATGATCAGGAGAATGCGATTTCAGATCATGTATCCTTCACGGACCTTGTCACCGATTATGAACAGAGCGTAACGGTTGCGGCAGGTGAGTCGAAGCGGGTATCTTTCGTGTTGAACAGCGTGAACGGAGACGTGGACGGTGTCATTTTGGGAGGAATCCGTGTTTCAGAAACGACAGAGCGACAAGAAGATGCACAGGTCGGACTTCAAAATCGATATGAATATGTGATCGGCGTCGTCTTACGAACTTCGGTCAAACAAGTCCGGTTTCTTCCAGAATGGCAAGGCGTGAACGTCAATCAAGAGCATCATTATCCGCACATCGCGTTTCAAGTGATGAATGCATCCGGCTCCATCAGTCAAGACTTGGACGTTCAAATGACGATTCGGTCGGATGAGCAAGATGTGACGCTCGATCATGCGATGGAGGCGAAGTTGGTCCCTTACACATCGACGGGTTTTCGATTCCCATTGACGAAGCGATTGGACGCAGGGACATATCAAGTCGCCCTCACAATGACAGAGCGGGACACGGGAGCGACTTGGACTTGGGAAGACGAACTGGTCGTTTCTGAAGAAGAAGCGGAAACGATTCGCGAACGTGTCGAGCAACCGATTGTGGAAGAATCGAGCTTCTTTGGTGGCACGTGGACGATGTCTTTGCTTGCGCTTCTGTTGACGGCAGCATTCTTGTACATCGTCCATTTAAGAAGAAAACTAAAGACACAATAACGTCAAATCCTCGTCGATGGTACGAGGATTTTTATATGCATGCAGGAAAATCACAAGCTGTCTCGAATAGGACAAAAAGAAAAAGCGCCTGACCGAGGTCAAACACTTTTCTTCATTTGCCGTTTTCGGTCGCGTTGTACTTTCCAAACCACTGATACAATGACAATCAGGATTGGAGCGAATACCCATGGTCGAGCTTCTAAGATTGAAACGAGCTCAAAGATGGAGAGCCAACCACTCACCATGATCAAGACAAGTAAAAAGGTTTTCAGTCCCCCCCGGACTGGCAACCAAAAATAAATCAATAACGTCACTAAAAAGAAAGCGATTAAGCCCATACGGTTTGTCCTTTCACCCATCATTTTGACTCATTATAGCAAAGAACATTGAGAGAGTGTTAGAAGCTTCACTTCTTGAGCGTATTTGAGTACGCTTAGGAAAGATGATTGAAGGAGGAACTGATGTGAAATTTGGAATTATAGGCTTAGGATATGTTGGATTGGCGACACTATGCGGATTGGCCAAAGCTGGTCATGAGGTCATCGGGGTCGAGACGCACCAAGGGAAGTTAGGTCTCCTGAAGAGTGGTCACCCTCCATTCCACGAACCGGGCATGGCGGACGTGTTACAAGAGCACGCCGATCAAATCACGTTAACCGACGAAATCGCGGAGGCGGATCATGTCGACTATTTGGTTCTCGCGGTCGGCACACCGAGTAAGCCCGATGGAAGTTGTGACCTCTTTTATATCGAGACAGCTCTTTCTGAATTGAAGACGAAGCACAAGGTCATCATTCGTAGCTCGGTCCCACCTGGCACGACAGATTTGTTGAAAATCATGTATCCTTCTCATACGTTTGCGATCGTACCTGAGTTTTTACAAGAAGGGCGCGCCCTCGCCGATGTGATGAAACCACATCGTGTCGTCATCGGATGTGAGGACCTTGAGGTTTGCGAAGAGTTGGCAGGGATTTATGGCCGACTTGGCGTTCCGCTCATCTGTACGACGCCGATCAATGCCGAGCTCATCAAATACGCCTCGAACGCCTTTTTGGCGACAAAGATTAGCTTCATGAACGACTTGTCTCGTCTAGCTGATGAGGCAGGGGCGGACATCACGACGATTGCGGACGGAATGGGTCTTGACCCACGGATCGGACGTTCGTTCCTCAATGCCGGAATCGGATATGGGGGCTCTTGTTTCCCGAAAGATATGGATGCGCTTCTTCATGTCGCAAAAGAAAACGACGTCAATCTTCGCGTCATCAAGGCGGCAGCGAAAGTGAACGAAACACAAGCGCCGTACGTATTGTCGAAACTCCATCTAGAACCTAAGATGCGTGTCGCCATTCTCGGTTTGGCATTCAAACCAGGAACGGATGATATGCGAGATGCACCGTCGATTCTACTCGCACACCACATGGTCGCCCGAGATGTCGAGGTCATCGGCTATGACCCGATCGCAACATGGGAATACCCACAAGCGGCGTCTGTAGAAGAAGCCTTGAAGGATGCAGATTATGCGATTCTCGTCACGGAATGGGAAGAACTCGTCAACTTGGCACCGGAAGCCTTCTCCGGCATGCGTCAACGTCGGTTGATTGACGCGCGGAATGCGTGGAAGTTCGCACGTGACCCTGGTGACGTCTCGTATGAAGGGATCGGTCGGATGCAACGTCCGTCCAACACCCCGACATCAAACTAAATCTTCTGAGGGACCGCTCTATTCAGCGGTCCTGTTTTTGTGTGGGATGAATCTTTTGCGTGACGGATGACGTAAAGGAAGAAGAGGAGGTGAGGCACATGTGGATTCTTGTATTGGCCGCTGTCATTGTCATCGCACTCGGTTTTGCGGTAGACCGTCTCGGGTGGCACGATTTGATTTCAGGCTACAATACGATGTCGCGTGAGAAGCGGGAGCGGGTGAACATTCAAAAAGTAGCACGTCTTGTGGCTTGGATGTGTTATGGGATTGGTACCATCTTTATCCTCATCGCGCTCATCGAAGGATTTGAATTGGACATTCCGCTCGCTCCGTTCTTTATCGTGATGATTGTCTTCATTGTAGCCATGCTATGGCGTATGCAAAAGTATGACGGCAATATTTATGACGAATCGGGGCGCTTGAGACCGGGTGGTAAAAAACGTCTCATCCCGATTGTCATCGTCTCCGTCGTCTTACTCGTCGGAGTGCCGGCGCTCATGTTTTGGTTCAGTCAACCGACCGACGTGACGGTGACGGACTCAACGATTGTCATTGAAGGGAGCTATAGCCGTGAGATTTCGTTCGATGAACTCGAAGATGTGACATGGACGACGTTACCCGAAATTGCGCGACGGACGAACGGGGCGGAATCGGGATCCCGTCTGACGGGACATTTTCGGACGAAAGCAGGAGAGGATGTCCTTCTCTTTATCGATCGTGATGTCGAGCCGGTCATTCGACTCGATTGGTCGGAAGAACCGATTTATCTGAATCTGTCCTCGGCAGAATCAACGAGGCAGCTATATGAGGACATTCGCTCTCGCTGAAGAAAGGGACACTCAATTAGAGTGTCCCTTTGTGTTAACCCATGATTCAAATGAAACCGCATCGAGTGCAGGTGAGAAGTAGTAGCCTTGACCGAGTTCGACCCCTTCCCGAATCATACGGGACAGGTCGCTCTCGGTCTCAATTCCTTCAGCAAGAGCGGTCAACTGCTGTTCGTTCGCAAAGCGTGAGACGGCACGTAAGAAGGACGTGCTCTCTTTCGCTTTCCCACTCACGTACATTCGGTCGATTTTCACTTCCTGAATCGGTAAGTGCCAAATCGCTTCGAATGAGGCGTATCCCGTTCCGAAGTCATCAATCGAGAGACAATACCCGAGGTCGGCGATATCTTCTAACCGTTCGAGCTCGCTCGCATACGACATGATATCTGATGACTCGGTCAATTCGATTTTCAATCGGTCCGGCAGCCATGGGTACTTCTCAATCGAATCGCGAAGTTTCGTCACGATTGATGGGTCGACGGAGTGGGCCGACAAGTTGAACGACAGAGAGATGTCTTCAAACGAAGTTCCTTGCCAAGCGACGAGTTGTTCAATCGTCTGGTCGAGGATGTTGTGTGACAGCCACAGGATTTGATCAGACCGCTCCGCGATGCGAATGAATTCATTCGGTGGAATGATTCCAATCTCGGGATGTGTCCAACGGGTGAGTACTTCCGCACCGACGATGCGTCCGGTTTTCAGCTCGACTTGCGGCTGATAGGCGACCGTCAAGTCACCTTTTCGAATCGCATCAGGAAGTGCCTGCTCAATCAAGGCAGCGAGCTGCATCTGGGCCAAGATATCTGAGTCATACCAAACGAGTGGCGTACGTGTTTCTTTCGCGTGCTGCAAAGCTTTCATCGCCTCGAATAGGCAATCATTATACGCAGGTTTCGTCTCGGTCGCACCGATTTGGATGTGTACGTTTTGTCGCTTATGGTTGACGATCAATTCGCTTGGGAACAGTTCGATTAGTTCATGTTCATCCTCGGCAGTGAGGCCTTTCACGTATAGCATGAACATATCATCCCGATATCGACCAAAGAGATGATGCGCATATTTGGATAGACGGGTTTCGACAGCGCGGGCGAACTCCGTCATAAGTAGGTCCGCGTACGCCGGATCGTACCAGTCAACGAGATGATGGTAGTCGTGCAATCGAATCAGCAAGAACGTCCCATCAATCTCTTGACGCTCCCACTTCCTGATGAACCCATACTCGTTATAGAGATTGGTCGCTAAATCGAAGCGGACGAGGCGGTCGACTTTTCGTTCCCGTTCGACTCGGTCGGTCTCGTCTTCGACAATCAAATAATACGTCAGTTTTTCTTCCCGTTTGAGCGGGGTCAGCTTAATGTTCAAATAACGTGTGTGTTCACCTTTTAAATGAATGATGAACTGTGCGCTCGTACCTTGGTCGGTCACACCTTCAAGCGCTTGCTCAAACAGGCGTCGCCCCGTCTCGGTGAACAGCTGATTGATTTCATATAAATTTCGGTCCCCGAAAAATTGACGGAACATCTCGTTTCGTTCCATCAGATTATACGAGTCGTCCATCAAGGCGATGGCGAGACCCGTCTCAGAGAATAGCGATGACCAACGTTCGTGATAGCGGACGAGTTCTTGTGAGCGATTTTCGAGCTCATGAACGGTTGAATGAACACTCGCCGCAATCTCACGTAATTCGTCCTCGATGCCACGGAAGTCATGTGTTTTCGGGAACGTCGCTTCAACCGGATCTAAACTTGGGTCAATGGCTAGGGCACGTGCTTTCAGGTGTGCCAAATCGTGAGTGTACCGTTTTCGTGTGTAGTAGAGCAGAAAAATGAGTCCGAGCGATAAGAGAAGCGTCATGACAAAAGATGCCGTGGCAAGGATTTGAAAGTGTTTACTTTCCTCTTGCAACATCGTCTCAGACGTGGAACGAATCGAGCGAAGGGCAGCGTATGCCTCTTCGTAGACGTTTGTCGAATTGACGTAACGGGCTTCAAGTGACGCTTCACTGCTCGCCATATTCGCAAACGATTGACCGCTTTCCGCAACATCGATGACAGCTTTCGTTTGTAACGCTTCATTTTGGTCGATAATCTTTTGAATGATTGTCGCTTCATTGACGATCAAGTTAACAATGCTCGTCAATTGTTCCTCATCAATCGGTTCTTGGAACAGCGTGTCACTACTGCGCAAGAGCATCGACTGCATTCGCATCATCGCGTCCGTCAGCTCATACGTGGCGTTCGGTTGATTGGTTTGTTCGAGCGCCTGATAAAGCCAGCGCCGATTGATTGAACTGATGACATCAGACGGGACCGCTTCGAACTGCTCTGCGTCGAGAATGCCTTCTAATTCATTCGAAAATGTCTGAAGTGTCTCCCGTTCTCGTTCATTCATACCGGCCTCAAAGTCTTTCTGCAGTCGTTCATTGTATTGAAGTGCTCGCTCTTTATAGGGGATAGAAAGGAATGATGTCGTCTGATTCGATTGATCCTCATATCGAGTCGCCGCTTCAAACAAGGTGACATATGCTTCGACGCCAGCCAGGTTTGCTGCCTGATTCAAGTTCGTGATGGTCTCGTCAATCGCTTTTTGTTTTTCATGCCAGTAATAACTCGTCCCGAGTCCAAACATCAAAACACCGATGAGACAAGCGATTGCCAGTACCATCGTGTAGGTACGGTATGGAATTTTAGCAAAGCGGGGTTGACCCATCCGGCACCTCCTTTTTTTCCTTCATCATACTTCCCTTTTCGTTTCACTGGATGAAAATCCTGCAAAACGAAAGAAAAACCCGACTTTCGTCGGGTTTTATGGTGTGACCAAAGTCACGGTCGTTTGTAACCGATCAAGCGTGATTGCCAATACGGTTCTTTACTGATTTGGTTGTAGCCTAAGCCGAACGAGCCGGCATGAATGAATGTGTCGGCATTGATCATGATGCCCATATGCGAAGGTCCTGCGGTGTACGTATTCTCAAAGAAGACGAGATCACCCGCCTGAGGGACGAACGATGTCGGTAACTGTGGACCAAAGTAAGCACCAGCCCAGTAGTTGGCCACGTTTGTGCGTGGGATGCTGACGCCTGACTGATTGAATACATAATAGATGAGACCTGAACAATCAAAACCACCATTTGCCGGGCTAGAAGAGGCCCATACATATGGGGTGCCTACGTATTGTTTGGCCACCTGAATCGTTGCAAGTCGTGTCGCCTGCGCGTTCTGACCTTTGATTTCGGTGACGGCTGATTTTGCGATGAACCCTGAAGCGAGCTTGTAGTGGGTCGTCGTTTCACCGATCACGTTCAACAATTCCCCGCGCAGTGTCGAACCGACCGTACTGCTCGACTCGTTCGCCTGTGCCCGAATCGCCGTTGGGTAATACGTATAGTATGAATTCGCATCATACGAACCTTCCACCCACGTCGGTCCTTCGGTTCCGGTCGAGCCTTTTGAAACCGTCTTGACGTAGGCTGAAGCGACAAACCCGACCGTATTGCCATAGTAGATTTGAAGCCAGCCGTTTGATGCTTGAACGACACGTAATGTCTGTCCGGCCTTGACGCTTCCGATGATCGTCGCGTTCGTTGACGCGCTCGACCGAACGTTCAAGGATGGCGTGTTCACGACATAATTGACTTCTGCATTACCCGCACCCGCATCGCCTTCGTTCGGGGTTGGATTGCTTGGAGTTGTCGTCTTCTGTTTCAAATATCCGGCACTCACATATCCGGATTTCCCGTTATACGTGACGTAATACCAGTCACCTGACTTCTTCGTCGCTTGAACGACCGTACCGTTCGGGATGTTCGTCACGAGTGCATAGCCGATGCCGGCGCCTTGGCGTACGTTCAAGTTCGCCGTTGTGACAAACTTCTGGTTCACCGTATTTTCCGTAGGAGCGCTCGGAGTTGGTGTAGTCGTGACTGGTGTGGACGGTGTCGCTGATCCTGATGTCGTTAAATATGTATGAGCGACATAGCCGGTGCGTGAGCCATATTTGACTTGTGACCAAGAACCTTCTCGTTTTAGCACCGTGACGACCTTCCCTTTTGGAATCGTCAATAAGATACTGGCTTTCGTCGACTTAGAAGCACGGAGGTTCAAATTGACTGCCGTCTTCGCAGTGGTCGCACTCGGTTTCACGCTAGGCGGTGTCGTCGGTGCAGGTGTCGTGGAAGTCGACGTTGAAGTCTTTTTCAAATATCCGTTGTGCACCCACCCCGTTTGACCACCGTAGCTCACTTTTGACCATGAGCCGTTCGTTTGGATTGGCGTGACGACTTTTCCTTTTGGAATCGTCAATAGGATTCGATGGGACGTCCCGGCGCCCGAGCGTAAATTTAACGCGTCTGTCGTCGCCATGCGCGTCGTGCTCGACGTTGAGAGTGACGAACCGCCTGTCGACCCAGAACCGGATACTTGAAGCGTTTGACCGATTCGGATGGAATCAGACGTCAATCCGTTCAACGATTTTAATGCCGAAACGGAAAGGTCGTAGGATCGGCTAATGGACCACAACGTATCACCGGATCGCACCGTGTGTGTACTTGCGGCGGCGGCTTCATCTGTATGAGCCAATACGCTGACCGCTGCGAGAGCCGCGAATGAATAGGTGAGACCTGACTTTGGATTCATAGCGTCACTTCCTTTCAAAAATGAGAGCGAAACATTCAACAAGTGAAACAATACAAGTTCATTGTACGGTGAGATGAAACGAGCAAGCAATGGGACAAATGGTCAATTCGGGTCTCTTTCTTGTAAAGGAGGTCAATAATTTAGAAGTGGGAATAACTACCTATTTTATTCATTCGAAAAAGTAGGAAGCATTGACTTTCTGTTGAATTTTGGAAAACGTGAGACGAAAGGTTTCATGCTATCATAATGTCAAATCAAATGTGGTGAGGTAAATGACTGATGGTCGAGAAGAACTTTTCAAACCAAACATATCGTAAACATCAAGAGAAACTGTTCGAGCTCGTACGCATGCCAATCGTGACGGAAGACACGGTACAAGAGGCAACTCGATATATGTGTGAGATTGTCGCTGACATGTTAGCAGTTGATACGGTGTCGATTTGGCATTTCGATCCATCCTATCGGTCGATTTCATGCCAAGTCGCCTATTCTCATGAATCAGGGACATATTATCCAAGACTGACGGTGCATCGTGAACTCGCCCCGGACTATTTTGATGCGATTCAAACAAATCGGGTACTTGCGTTTGAAGATGTTCGGAACCATCCATGGGTGAAGGAGCTATACACAGAGTATTTTGTAGAAGGACAACGTATCCATTCGATGCTTGATGCCCCAATCTATGCGAATAATCGTGCCAAAGGTGTGATTTGTTGTGAGTCGTTCTTCCCGCGGGAATGGACGTATCCCGAGGAATTGATTGTCAGTACGCTGGCAGACTTTATCTCGATTCTCTATTTTCGACTCGATCGACAGGCGGTTGATACACACATTCGTCGTCTAGCCTACATAGATGAGTTGACGGGTCTTTTAAAAGATACAGGCTTCATCGAAAAGATGGACGAGGAACGTCAGCTTCAGCCGCAACAACTTGGCGCTTTGGTCTATTTGAAGGTCGACGATTTTCGGTCGATCGAAGATGCGATTGGAATCGAAAAATCAGATGAGATTGTCCGAGAAGTGGCCAATCGCCTACGTCGTTATGTCGACGAATCGAATCTGAGTCGCATGTCGCAGTCTGGATTTGCGATTTGGTTACCGTATGGGGATCGGATCAAACTGAATGCCGTCGCGGATGAGTTGTGTGAAGTTCTCGTACGCGATCCGTTCCTTGTTGATGAGTTAGAAGTCATCTTGACGATGAGCGCATTTATCGCCGTCGAACAAAAGGACATCACGACACTCGAGATGGTTCATCGGGCACGCATCGCTGCGAGTGAACGAGCGTTTCAACGGGCTGCGATTGTTTTCTATGAAGAAGAAATGGGGACGAAAGCGGCGAACCGCCTGATTTTGGAGATGAATTTACGAAGTGGGCTCGCCGGGAATGAGTTCATGTTGTATTATCAACCAAAAATCGATGCGACGACCGGAGCGCTCAGAGGGTTCGAAGGCTTGATGCGCTGGAACCATCCCGAACGAGGTCTCGTCCCTCCGCTCGACTTCATCCCGCTCGCCGAATCGACGGGGGTCATCATTGACTTAGAAGAGTGGGTATTCGTCACGGCCTGTCGCCAACTCAAACGATGGCATGACCGGGGAGACCGGTATTCCCTTGCCCTCAACCTATCAGCCCGTCACTTCTTGTCCGAAGGAGTCGTCGAGAAGTTCGCTCAAATTGCCCGTGAAGAGGGGGTCTGTACGAGCTATTTGACGCTGGAGATCACCGAGAGTGTCGGCATGGAAAACCAACAGCATGTCATCGACCGGTTTGTCGCGTTCCGTGAAGAAGGGTTTTCGATTTCGATTGATGACTTCGGGACCGGCTTTTCGGCGTTCGTCTACTTGAAGCACTATCCGATTCATGAGATTAAAATTGATCGTCAGTTCATCCAAGTGACGGAGAATGACCCGACCGGGAACGTCATTGTCGAGTCGATTGTCGACCTCGCGCGAGGACTGAACTTGAAGACCGTCTGTGAAGGGATTGAGACGATTGAGCAGTGGCATGCGTTACGCGAGCTCGGTTGTGATGAGATGCAAGGCTATTACTTCTCTAAACCGTTACCGCTCGAAGAACTGGAGACATGGATTGATCACTATATGACACAAAAAAGGGACGCCTGAGTGCGTCCCTTTTGCTATGCTCTGAAGAAAATTCGGATGGTCGTACCTTGTCCTTGACGACTTTCGACCTCGACCTTCCCGCCATGCGCTTCGATGATGTCGCGCGAGATGGCCATCCCGAGACCGCTCCCACGGGCATCATCTGTGTTCGTACCACGGTAATAGCGTTCGAATATATAAGGCAATTCGGCTTCGGCAATCCCGCTTCCGTCATCTTTGATCGTCACGACATCATCACGGACCTGAACCGTCACGATGACCGATTCATCATTATGAAGAAGGGCGTTATATAAGAAGTTGAGCAGGGCACGCTTCATAAAGTGACGGTCGAGTGAGACAGTCGCTGCTGCTGTCGCCTCGAATTCGATCTGACGCTCGCTGAAACGGGGGTCATTCAATACATCGATGACGAGTTCGCGAACGAACGGCTCGAGACGTGACTCTTCCAACGTGAGCGGGAAGTCGCCATGCTGAAGACGCATCGTCAAGTTGAAGTCATCAAGCAATTCTTTCATATATTTCGCCTGGCGTTCAATCACGTGTACGTATTGGTTACGTTCGGCTACATCTAGCGATTCGTCATCCAATAGTTCGGCGTATCCTTGAATCGAGGCGAGTGGAGTCTTCAAATCGTGCGACACGTTACTCATCCATTCTTTCCGTCGCTCATCGAGTTCCTCGCGTTGTCGTTCGTATGTCGTCAGTGTCTCAGAGACCGCATTCAAGTCGTGGAAGACAGGACGATAAATGCCGACACGCTTCGGTTCGGATGTCGAGAAATCCCGACGTTTCAGCTGTTGGATGCGTTCGGTCAGTCGATAGACGGGGCGGGTCAATCTAGAGCTAAACAAAAGACCAATTAAGGCAGCCACGAGTAAATCGACGACAAGAATCCAAAGGAACGCCTTTGCGATATAGGAGAGGACCGCTTGTTCATCTAGCATAAAGAGTGCCCGGCGTTCGCTGGCGTCCGGGACACCGATGAGGTAGCTATAATCGTCAAACTCTCCGATGAAGTAGAGGCGAAGCTCATCATCCATATATTTATAAATTTGAATCAGCTCGATTGGCGAATAGGCGTCTGGCAACCCACTCGGTGCATCGACCTCACTGACGACTCGTCCCGTCTCATCTAAAAAGCGGATGAACGCCCCATATTGCTCGAGCGCCTCCTGACCTTCAGTTGAGACGACGGGTTCTCCATCCTCAAGCGATAGGTACGTGCTGAAGTTACGGGTGAACGTCTCCCCTGAGTTGCTCTCGACATCATCGATACCCGTTCGGTCGTTGAGTAGCCCGAATAAGATGACGATGTTCAAAAAGACGACGATAGCGACAATCAATAGGATTGACAGTAAATAGCGACCGGTCAGCTTCCATTTCATCATGATCGCTCCTTACACCGTCAACCGATAGCCGAGACCTTTGACCGTCTTGATATAGGTCGGGGCAGACGGGTTCGGCTCGATTTTTTCACGTAAGCGCCGGATGTGGACCATGACCGTGTTGTCCGAACCGAAAAACGATTCTCCCCATACTTGTGTGAAGAGCGTCTCTTTGCTTAGAATCCGATTCGGATTTCGTAAAAAGCAGGCGAGGAGACCGACTTCCTTCGCCGTCAATTCCAATCGCTCGCCGTTCATATACACTTCCGTCTCATCCTCATTCATGAGGAACGGTCCGACGGTCGTCTCTTCCATCGGTGCTTCCATCATCGACACCCGTCGCAGCTGTGCTTTGACGCGGAAGGCCACTTCTTTCGGACTGAACGGCTTCGTGATGTAATCGTCACCGCCGATTGCGAGTCCGAGCAGTTTGTCGACTTCTTCCGATTTAGCAGATAGGAAGAGGATCGGGATATTGGACTGCGCCCGCATCTGTTGGCAGAGCTGATAACCTTCCCCGTCCGGTAGCATGACATCTAAAATCGCCAAATGTGGATGGAACGTCTCAAAGACGTCATACCCGTCCTTTAGTGTATGGGCGGTCCGGATTTGCGTGATTCCTTCCTTTTCGAGCGCCCGTTGCATCAACGTACATAAATCCTGTTCATCATCCACGATGAGAATCCGTGGTTGTTCCATCGTTATCACCTCTTATCAAGCATATCACGTAAGGATTTTGTAAGGTACGCGTGAGTTGAAGTTAAGACAGGGGGCGTAATGTAAGAGTCAGAAAGAGGTGCTGAACATGGAAACATTATTACAAGTGAAATCGATTCAAAAGACATATGGGAAAGGAAATACGACGTTTCGGGCGCTCGATGACGTCTCGTTCACGATCGAACACGGTGAATTCGTCGGAATCATGGGACCATCCGGGGCAGGGAAGTCGACGTTACTGAACGTCCTCGCGACAATCGATACGCCGACGTCAGGTGAGATTCTCGTGGAAGGGGAGGATATCGCGTCGATGAACGAGGAGGCGCTTGCCGATTTCCGGCGCGACCATCTCGGCTTTATCTTCCAGGACTATAATCTGCTCGACTCGTTGACGGTACGGGAAAACATGTTGCTGCCGCTCGCCGTCTCGAAGACGCCCGTTCACGAGACACGAGAGAAAGTCGAACGGTTGGCGAAGCGTTTCGGACTGGAAGGGATCCTCGACCAATATCCGTATCAAATCTCAGGGGGACAAAAACAACGGACGGCCGTCTGTCGTGCCTTGATCTCGGACCCGAAACTCATCTTTGCCGATGAACCGACCGGCGCGCTCGACTCGAAGTCAGCGACGGATTTGTTGGATACACTCGCACGGTTGAACGAGGCCGAGACGACCATCATGATGGTGACGCATGACGCCTTCGCAGCAAGTTTCTGCCGCCGTGTCCTCTACATTCAGGATGGGCGTTTGAATAAGGAACTGATTCGTGGAAATGCCTCACGGGATGCGTTCTACCAAACGATCCTCGAGGAATTGGCGAAAGGCGGTGCCATCGATGACGCTATTTGAGCTCGCGAAGAAGAACGTCGCACGTAATTTGTCGCGATACGCGCTTTACGTCGGGACGACGATCTTCTCCATCGTCATTTACTTCACGTTTGCGACGCTCAAACATAGCCATGAGATCAGTGCACTCGCGGAGACGTCGAAGAAAATCAGTGGACTGATGAGCACGTCGACATTCATCCTCATGTTGTTCGTCGCGCTCTTCATCGCCTATTCGAACGCCTTTTTCTTGAGAGGGCGTAAGCGGGAGGTCGGGCTCTATTCACTACTTGGAGTCCGAAAGAAACAAATCGGGTTGTTGCTCTTGTTTGAAAATATCGTCATCGGAGCGGTGTCGTTGATTGTCGGAATTCTTCTCGGACTCTTTGGGTCGAACGCGCTTCTCCAACTGTTGATGCGTCTCATGAAGAGCGACCTCGACATCGGGTTTGCCTTCTCAGCGTCGGCATTCGTGGAGACGTTCCTCGTGTTTCTTGCCATTTTCCTCTTTACTTCGTTCCAAGGGTATCGAGTCATCTATCGCTTCAAGTTGATCGAGCTGTTTCATGCGGATAAGAGCGGAGAAGGTGTGCCGACGGCGAGAGGATGGGTCGCTCTGATGGGTGTCCTCACAATCGGCGTTGCCTATTGGCTCGCGCTTCAAGACTTGATGACGTCCTCGCTTTGGAGAACGCTCGGGCTCGCCATGCCGCTACTCATCATCGGATTGAGCGTCATCGGTTCGGCGCTCTTGTTCCATAGCGTGTTGATTTTTGCGTTGGCGTGGCTCAAACAACATGAGCGCTGGTCGTGGAAACGACTCAACTTGTTGACGACGTCACAACTTCTCTATCGCATCCGTGGCAATGCCAAGACGCTCACACTGATCAGTATCATCAGTGCGACGGCGATCACGGCCGGTGGTGCCATCTTCAGTGTCTACTATTATGCGGAAGAGAATGTGGCATCCTATACGCCGTACACGTATGCCTGGAAAGGGGAAGCGGTAGATGTGAAAGGGGCGACGTTCGAATCAAACGTGGAACAAAAGACGATTCGAATGGAAGCTCAATATGGGGAGCGAGAACTTGGCGTCATCGATGAGTCGACCTATCGTCGTCTTCTCGAAGGTCTCGGGCAGGAAGAGCCTGCATCGTTCCCGAAGGACAAGGTGTTGTGGGTCGACCCGTTCTATGACGAGCGTTACTCGGAGGATATCGAATCGGTCGAACTTTCAGCAGAGACGTTTGACGTCGCGACACGTGCCGAAACCTCACCGCTCAACGTCATGACGTTCGGTGGAACGTTCCTCGTCGTCGCAGACGACGTATTCCAAACGATGACGGAGCCGAGCGAGACGTATCATGTCGCCCTCACGGAGTCGTTCAAAGATCAGCAAATTCAATCTGAACGTTTGGCGAATCTTGGGCTCGAATCGTTCTCGAGCGCACCAGACGTATACACGGAAACGATGGCGATGAACGGGGCACTCCTTTTCGTCGGAACATTTCTCGGACTCGTCTTCCTCGTCGCGACAGGAAGCGTCATCTACTTCAAGACGATGACGGAAGCTGAGGATGACCGGGCGAAGTACGCCATCTTACAAAAAATCGGGATATCCGACCGGGACGTACGACGGACGGTGCGTCAACAGATCATCGTCGTCTTCCTCGCACCGTTCGCACTCGGGATTTTGCATGCGACGGTCGCTCTCATTGCATTTTCAAACTTGTTAAGTATGAATTTTACGGTGCCCGTTCTCGCATGGATGGGTGTCTATACGGCCATTTATGCGGTCTATTACGGAATCACGGTTCGTCGGTTTATGACGGCCATTCGATAAGGAGAGAAGAAAATGAAGAAATGGATTGGAATGGGAGTACTTGCCATCCTACTCCTTGCAGTTGTGTTGCAAGTGGATTGGAATCGATTTGGGAAAGACACCTTGTTTGTGGAAGTCCAAACACCGAGTGATGTGGAGGAGACGACACTTGAAAATGGGGATGTGATGAAACGGTACGTGTATACGCAACCCGCGTATACGTCAGAAGGGGAGTCGAAAGAAGTCACGTTTACCGCAGGAAAAGAACTTCGAGAAGGTGCGTATTTGCGCTTATACGTTAAGGACGGGGACACCGTCACGTCGTATGACGAAGTCTCCCGCGAGGACGTACCAGATCCGATCACTCAAAATTGGTAACAAATAAAGCCATTCGTCATGAGCATCATGGCGGATGGCTTTTGTCTGCTCAGATGACAGGCGCTTCATAAGCGTTCAATTCGAGTTGTAATATGTACGTTAATTCATGATGCGCCAATTCAGAAAAGTTTGTCTTTTTGACATGTGTTCGTGGACGCAATCCGCATTCCAATGCGATGTCGACAATGGTACGAATCTGATTTTCCGTATAGAATCGCTTCCGGCCGAACGTGAATGGGGTGGCTGGCAATACGCCATCTGTCTCCCATTTGATCAACTGTTGTTGGCTGCGTGGAATGCCGGCCACACTAAAGGCACGGCTCAATTCTTTGAGCGGATAGACAATCAAGTGTTGCTCTTGATACGAGATTGGTTTTCCTTGTTCCGGTCGGTATGTATCCCATTCGGTCGCTGAAAACGTCAGGTCGGCCTGGTCGAAGTCGTGTTGAGCGGAAGGAATAGAAGTAGTACGTGCGAGGTCTAAGCTGTTCATATGATGGATCTCCTTCTTCAAGACTGACTGGTCATTTCAAAATGTCTTCTTACGTATCGTACCCCATTTACAAGATTTTAACTTACAGTTTTTTCAAAGTGGGGAAATGATTCATGGGACTTTTGGCGTAATTTTGAACGATGTCTGTCGAACATTAAGATACCCTAATTGGTATCAAAACTCAAGCGTCGCAGTAAATATTTGAAAAATGAATAAATATTCAGAAAATATGGGACTTTTGTCTTGATTTCAACTTGAAAATAGATTGAGCATATTCATCTCCTCGACGGTTAATAAGGGCGAAGGAGCTGAGACAGATGGCAACTTACGAAGAAGTGGCGACGATGTTTTATTTGGACACTCGTCGACTCGTGGATGGGAAAGAGAAGAAGCAGCTCGTTCGCTACGGACCGCTCGGCGGTCAGATGGATGAGACGTTGATGCGGCAGTTCGGAGATTTACTGACGGCACTCATCGATGTCGAATCCGTCAATTACGTCGTCGCTAAAGAATCAATCGTGTATTAACACGGAGGACTTATGCAGAACCTCACTCGTACCGGCACCGACATTCGGCATGATGAGCAGGTGGCCACATGAGTTGGCCCGAACTCATCTCGAATCTCGGGTTCCCGATCGTCGTTTCGCTCTATTTACTTCATCGAATCGAGACGAAGCTCGATCGGATGATCCAGCTCCTCGAGCGCATGGATGATTCGACCTTATCAGAAACCTAATCCCCCATTGAAAGGAGCCATCCCCCTATGGCTGTCTTAACGGAAAAGAAAGCGACACTCGTCTTGACGACACACCACGACATTGAAACGGCAAAACCAACGAAAAAAGCACAACGGTTCGGTCCAGTCCGTGCCGACCTCACAGCCGATACGGTCAACGCGTTCGGTCGTCTTTTAATCGATTTAGTGATTCAAGAAGACGCAGACCTCGGCATCATCCGCGAATACGATTTAGTCTAACCCATACCCTAAGGAGGACATAACCCATGACTGACACAAAACTTGAAATCTCATTTTTAGACGCATTCCATAAGGTCGTTCGTTTCCGTCTCAATAACGTGAAGCAACCCGTCGACTCACAAAAAATCGAAGCATTGGCTGACTTCATGGTCACCAACGATCCACTCGCGAAAAACGTGATGGAATGGACGGAAATCAAAATGATTGAAGGCACGCAGACGGTATTGAGTGCGAAATAATCTAGCGTCTGGCGACTCTTGCAATTGGAGTCGCCTTTTTTAAGTTTGGTCAATCCTCTTCACTATTTTCAGAAAATTGTCGATAGTATAGAAAACACTGCATGATTGAGAGGGGAATACATAGATGGCATGGAAATCAATCTGGTCTAAGACACTCAGTCGGATCAAACGAAAACCGACATGGACGTTGAAACCGACACTCAAACGAAAACGCGGAGAGAAGCGTGAACGCACGACATCTTTCGGGGCAAACGTTGGCAAGAACTTGACGATTCGTCAAAAATTGTGGGGACTCGTCATCATCTCACTCGTCATGGTCATTGGCGTCGGTGGGTATGCATTACTTTCGATGAACGACGCGAACCGCCAAGCGGACGATATCGTCAACAACTGGAACAAAGGGCTCGACTATGCCCATGAACTCAACACGCTCGCAGCGAACTATCGCACCCTTGAACTCGATCACATCGTGACAGAGGATGCGACGCAAAAAGAAGAATTGATGACGCAGATGAAAGAGATTCGGGATGAAATCAATACGATTGCGCCGAAGTATGAAAAAACAGCGACAGGCGAAATCGATAAAGAGCTCTTCCAAAACTTTTCACGTCAATGGGAAATGTATCAGCGTGTCTCAGACAACATGTTGACGTTCAGCTCGACCGGAAACACAGGCATGGCTCGTTCGTACTACGATGCCCAGTCGCAAGCGACGTATGATAACTTTACACAAAAGTTAGCAGACCTAGTCGACTATAACTCAGAAGGATCGCAACGTGTCGGACAGGACATGGAGCGTGAATTCATGCAGTCACTCATGGCGCTCGTGGCCGTGACGGTCGGAGCCGTGGTTATTCTATTATTTCTCGGACTTAGTTTGTTACGCTCGATTATCCGACCGATGCGGACGCTACAGACACGATTCGATGAACTCGCGACACAAGGTGGCGATTTGACGATGACAATCCCGGTGACGTCGAACGATGAGATCGCCCGAGTCAGTCGCTCGTTCAACACGTTCCTCGGGACACTCCGTGAGATTATGATTGATGTTGACGAGACGGCAAAAGTCGTTCTGTCCTCTTCAAAAGACGTATCTGCCGAAGTGACGCGACTCAGTCACTATATGGAAGAGACGTCCGGGACGGTGGAAGAATTGACAGCTGGTATGGAAGAAACGGCAGCTTCTTCGCAAGAGATGAGCGCCTCAACGACCGAGATGGGTAGCTCGATCGATTCCATCGTCGACTTATCCAACGATAGTGCCGAAACGGCGACACGTGTCGAGACACGAGCTCACGAGATGCGCGAACAGGCTGTCGTCTCGAAGACGGAGGCTGTGACGATTATCGAGAAAAAACAGGTTGAACTCGCGGAAGCGATCAAGGGAGCACAGTCTGTCGAAGAGATTCGCGTCTTGACGACGGCCATTCTCGCCATTGCCGACCAGACGAACTTGCTCGCATTGAACGCATCGATTGAAGCAGCAAGAGCAGGTGAAGCAGGTCGTGGATTTGCGGTCGTCGCTTCTGAAATTCGTAAGCTTGCGGAAAACTCACGTCAGACGGTCAACGAGATTCGTGACGTATCGAACACGGTTATCGATTCGGTCGAGCGCCTCAACACAAGTTCGGCTGACATGCTGACATTCTTGAACACGAAAGTCATGGCCGACTACGATCGTCTCGAAGAGGCCGCGACGCAATATGAACAAGATGCAACGGTGTTCGGGGAGACGGCGAAAACGTTCGAAGGCAATGCACTTCAACTCCGACATATGACCGACAACATTCTCGGCGTCATCCAAGAAGTGGCGACGACCGTGACAGAGGGCGCGGACGGAACGCAGTCGATTTCAGAGAAAGTTCAACTTTCGGTCGAACGCTTCAATGACGTCCAGGCGAAGATGAGTGAGACGGAAAAACGTGCGAGCGAACTATCGAATCGTGTCGCTCAATTTAAACTATAAGTCGTTCTCGGAACCAGGCATACGTCTGGTTCTTTTTTTGCTGTCTTTTCGAAAGGTAGGTCAATGCATTTATGAATTTCAAATTGTTGGTACAAATTAGGGTGTGATGTCCGATATAGAAAAGGCAGTACATAAACAAAAAGAGAAAAAGAGGTGGAAGAGGAGAAGACTCCTCGTAAGTCGTGAAAACAGTATTCAACAAATGGACGTTGTCCAAAAAAATCATGGCGAGCATCGGATTGCTCCTCATCTTGACGTTCGTCGGGATGGGATACAATCTATGGACGCTCGAACGCATGACGAGTCAGTATGAGCAGATGATCTCAAACGATGTCATGAAAATGAAAGCGGCGGACGATTTGGCGCTCGGAATGGTACGTCAAGCATATGGGGTTCGTGGCTATGTCTTGGTTCAGGATGATGAACGCAAACAACAAATCATCCAAGGTGGAGAAGAAAAGAAAACGGCCATCGAATCATTGATTGGATTGGCAGACAATGAAGCTGAACGGAACGAGTTTGAAGCATTGCTGGAATATGCGACCGGATACGATGCGCTCGCGACACAAGCAATCACCGCGATCGATGAGAATGACCAAGAGGCAATCGACCGCTTGACGCTCCGTCTCATGCCGGACGTCACGAAGTCGATCTCGTCGACAGGAGAGACGCTTCAAGCCGAAACGGAGAAAGACATGTTGGCGATGCAAACCAAACTCCAACAGGCGGGCGAGCGTGCTTTCTTGTATTCAATTGTCATCGCCATCGTGAGTGTTGTGTTGATGGTGGGGGCAGGATATGCCATCAGTCGAATGGTGACGGCTCCGTTACGCTTTTTAGCGAAAGAAGTGGCCGTGGTCGCAGAAGGTGATTTGACACGTGCAGACCTCGAAGCACTCACACAAGATGAAATCGGACAATTGATGACTGGCTTCAACCGTATGAAAGAGAACTTACGCGAATTGATCGACCGTGTCACGCAAAACGCACAAGAAATCACGGCGCAGTCAGAAGAACTGTATGCGAGTACAGAAGAGATGGCGTCCCAGACGGAAGAGACGACTCGCCTCATCGATCGGGTTGTGGAAGAGACGGTTGCCCAGGCAAAAGAAGCGAGTGGCTCAGCCCGCGCTGTGGCAGCTGCCGACGAAGGTGTCGGTAAAATCGCCGGTTCAATCGGTTCGATTGATGATGATGTGTCCCAAAGTTTGAAACTCGCCGAAGAAGGCGGAGCGACGATGATGCAGGCGAAAGACGAAGTGCGTGCGCTTGAGCGGGAGACACGTCTCACGGGGGAATCGATTTCGGCCTTGAAACAACAGTCGGATGAGATCGCCCTCATCACAGAAGTCATCCAGTCAATCACCGACCAAACGAACTTGTTGGCGCTGAATGCAGCCATCGAAGCGGCACGTGCCGGCGAACAAGGAAAAGGATTCGCAGTCGTCGCAGAAGAAGTACGTAAACTAGCGGAGCAATCGAAACAGTCGGCGACACAAATCGCTGGGCTAATCGAGTCGATTCAAGCGCAGTCGAATGCCGTCCTTGACCAACATGTCGTCAGTGCGAAGCGTGTCGAGACGAATTCACAGCTGCTTGAACAAGCGACACGTGCGTTCGAACAGATTGTCCGTCAACTTGAGACATCGGTCGATAACACATCACACATCCGCATCGCGTCAAACGAGATTGCGAAGACGACGAAGCAAGTTGCGACATCCTCTCTTCACATGTCACAAGATAGTGAAGCGATGGCCGAAAAGATGCGTTCGGTCGGAGAAACGGCTGACGCACAACTTGCGATGATTCAAGAATTGAACGGCGTCGCCGAGTCACTCGGAAATATGACGAGCGACTTACAGACGTTAATTGGAAGGTTCACGACATGATGTGAAGGAAATCCTGTCTCTTCGGAGTCAGGGTTTTTTCATTCAGATCGAGACGATTCATAAGATAAAAAGTAGGGAAATGAGAACAGAGTAAACGAAAAAAAGGGAGTGGATTACATGAAATATACCGTCATTACAGGAGCAAGTTCAGGAATTGGCTATGAGACAGCGAAGCTGCTCGCTGAAAAAGGGAAGTCACTCGTCCTCGTCGCGAGACGAAAAGATGAGCTCGAATCGTTGCGAGACGAAATCAAGTCGATCTCGTCAGAAAGTGACGTCATCATCAAATCGACGGACCTCTCATACAGTGAGAACGTATATGGTCTATATGAATCACTCGCTGACCTCGATATCGAGACGTGGATCAACAATGCCGGGTTCGGAGACGCAGACCTCATCAAAGATGTCGATTTAGGCAAGATTGAGAATATGATTCGCCTGAACATTGAGGCGCTCACAGTCTTGTCGAGCCTATACGTCCGCGACTACCACGATGTCGAAGGAGCACAGCTCTTGAACGTGTCGTCTGTCGGTGGCTATCGCATCGTGCCGAATTCGGTCACGTATTGTGCGACGAAGTTTTACGTGAGTGCTTATACGGAAGGTCTCGCACAAGAATTGATGAATAGTGGCGCGAAGCTTCGGGCGAAAGTGCTCGCACCAGCGGCGACGGAGACGAGCTTCGCCGACCGGGCACGTGACACGGAAGGATTCAATTATAGTGAGAACGTGGCGAAGTATCATACGGCCCGGGAGATGGCTGAGTTCTTATATGACCTTCTCGAAGGGGATGAAGTCGTCGGGATTGTCGACCCAGAGGACTATTCGTTCAGTTTACGTGGACCGATTAAGCCGTACGCTGGATAACCTAAAAAATCACGCCATCTAGGCGTGATTTTTTTGTGGCATCGGGACGGTGTAGCCGCCTGTGAAACGGTGCGTCAGGCGGCGTGTCCAGTAACGGATCCGGAGGCGCAATACATAAAACTGCGAGGTGTTCGGGAGAATGACGTTGTTGACATAGTCGGCAAACATATGGCGGAACGTCCGGTCTTCACTGCGGTCATATGTGGCACTCCACATCCCGTGGTTCTCGACTTCGAGGAGCATCCAAATCATCTCTTCGGTGAGCGGGTCTTCGTCTTCAAGTGCGACGGAGAGGGAAGCGAAACGTTGACTGCAAATGGCGGCATATAGAGAATGGGCATGTGGGTCATGCGGATTGGCCGTTAAATAGCCGCTCGCCGTTTTCATCAATTCGTCCACCATCTCAATCGGGATGTCATCGTATACTTGGAAAAACTCGAGAAGCATCGGGACGGTATCCGGTCCGAGTCCGGCAAGGCGGACGTAATGCATGACGTGAAGGCCGGCCTCTCCGTAGAATTTCCGCTCGAAGTAATGAATGGCGATGGCACGATGCATGAGCGGAACGTCAGGATAGCGCTCGACGCCACGGAGGAAATGTTGCTCCGCCTCGAACGTGAAACCCGTATCTTCGCTGACGATCCCGTTCAGCATGTGAAGGATGAAATGGTCACCTCGTTCACTTGCTCGATCGAGCCACTCCTTTGCCTTTGCGGTGTTCCCTTCACGAATATACGGGTAGGCGCGCATGGCGGGAAAGAATGGATCTTCTGGGAAAGCCGTCTCGCCACGTGTCGCAAGTGCCGTAATCGCTTCTGTGTTATACGCGTCTGTTAATTCTGCGAGGAGCATCATCTCAAGAAAGGTGCGTTGGAAGTCTGGGCTGTGTAAATCGATGGTGTGTGTCATGTGATCTCCTCCTCACGAATATAGGTGTGGCTTTATTATACTTGTTCTCGAAACGTGGGAGTAGCATCTTTTCAAAAAACGGGAAATAAAGAATAAGGAATGAAAAGGAGGGGATGACATGGCGACGTTCACGGGTTATATCGCAGAAGTGATGGAAAAAAAGATTCGTGTCGCTCCGTCACGAGAGGCAGAACCATTCGACGGCATCGTGTTTCATTTAGAGGAACCATTTCCTGAAGAAACACCGCTTCTCGTCGGTCAATATGTAAGAGTCGAGCACGATGAACGGGTAACGCGATCTCTGCCGCCGCAGACAACGGCGCATCGCATCGATGTGTTATGATGAGGACGAGGTGAACCATATGGGACAACGTAACTTTTTGTGGCTCGGAGCCGTGATTGGATTCAGTGCCCTCGTCGTCTGGTTATTGCAGGACGCGTTGCCGTTTTGGGCGTTATCAATCCTCTTACTCGGACTCGGAGCGGTGCTCGGTAATCTACAACGACGATTTACGCGAGACAAATGACAAGCACACCATCACTCGGATGGTGTGCTTGTGTCGTTTTCTTCAACATTTTCTTCTTCCACCACATCTTCTTCTGTGACCGGATCGTCCTCGACCATAGAGTCCTCTTCACCATCTGGTTCAAGCGTGGTCGGTTCCTCCGGTTCAACTGGCTCCTCAGGCTCGACCGGTTCCTCTGGTTCAGTAGGAACTTCTGGTTCTGTCACCGGAGGGTCATCCTCAATCGGCTCTTCCGTTTCAGGAGGGTCTACCGGGGTTTCGGGTTCAGTAGGTGGTTCTGTTGGTTTTTCAGGTGTCACCTCAGGCGTAGTCGGTTCGGTCTCTTCTTCCACCACCTCTTCCTCGACATTCTCTTCAGCAGGTGCTTCCGGTTCAGTTGCTGGCGGTAGTTCGGGCTGCGTCTCTGGAACGCTTGGAGTTTCCGGAATGACGACTGGTTCTTCTGTCAAATCAGGTCGGATCGGCTCGACCGGTGCGAGTTCGACCGGCGGTGGTGCGGCTACGTCTGAATCGATCAACGTGCGGAGATCTCGTTCGAACAAAGCGGTCGGTAAGGCAATCCCTCGTAAATGAATCGCGACGACCCGACCGGATGCTGAAAGGAGCGGACTGCCATACGCATGACGTGGCAATTCAAAGTTTCGGATGTAGCCGTTCTCTGCGAATGTGACCGTACCATTAATGCGTTCCTTCATGGTCAGTGTCATGAGAGTTTCATCTTCTGCGGCGATGGCTTGCGTCAGCAAGAACGGTGTGCTGTCTGTTTCTTCGATCCGAATGACGGCAATTAAACTCGTACGACCGACGACTGTTCCGGAGACGGCCTGTCCGTCATGGTACATGATGATGTTCGTCAAGCCGGCTACGTTCGAGGCCGCCGTGACGACATCACGGGAACTGACCAAAAATCCGGTCCCGTAACTGACGGTAAAGAGGCTGTCTTGTAACGTATCGAAGTCGACGGTCGTTGCTTCGTCAGCAGAAACCGTATCCTCACCAATCGGTAAGTCGACCTGGTCGGCGAGCGAGTCGGTCGAACGCAACATATCCGTGAAATAGGCGTTTCCAATAAAGGTGGCAAAGGCGATGAGTGCAATGGCGAGCGGGGCGGCGAGAAACCAAATCGTGCGACGTGAGCGGCGGCCACACGTCGGACAGACCGTTTTCGATCGTGTCTTCTTTCCGCAGTGGGGACAAGTCACGGGGGCACCTTCTTTCTAAAAAGTTCGATGTTATGCTTATTCCTTCAATTGGAAAGAGGTAAACAAATATTTTAGGAGGGTGTTTTTATAAAAAATTGTAAGGGACTGTTTTTTTGAAAATGGGGAAAAAATAGGTATACTTCGGACGAAAGGAGGCATGTTATGCAACCCTTCTGGCTCACACCTGCTTTCCGTAATGGGATTTGGGTGTTGCTCGTTCTCACGATTATTTTTATGTTGAAGCAAGTCGAATTTATCTTTTATCCACTTGGAATCTTCTTCGCTACGGTATTGACCCCATTTCTCATTGCGGGCGTTCTGTTCTATCTCACTGTCGGTTTCGTTGATTGGTTAGAGGTGAAGTTAAAACGTCGGTCGTTCGCGATTCTTATCGTTCTCCTTTTGTTGCTGCTCACCATAGTCTTATTTGTCATTACGCTCGGTCCCATCATTACCCGACAACTCTTCGCATTACTCGATGCCTTTCCTCGAGTGGCGGAAGCGAGTTATCGCCAACTTGTCAGTCTCTATAGAAATTTAGAAGGGTATGCCTGGTTCCAGGAATATATCAATCAAAACAAAACCTCGATTGATACGTGGATTCGTCAATTGACGGATACGGTGGGAATGGTCATCGGGAATGTCGCCGGTTCACTCGGTCGTGTCCTTGCGTTTATCATTTCGGGATTATTCACTCTGTTTATCGCTTTGTTTTTATATGTATTTATGCTGATTGATGGTGGGAAACTGGCGAGTGCGATTGTACGCTGGATTCCAGAAGCCTACGAACAAGACGCTCGGCAAATTCTTCGGGATATGCACCAAACAATCAAACGTTACGTTCGGGCCCAGTTGATTGTCTGTACGTTCGTCGGTTTCTTTGCGACGATCGCGCTCTGGTTACTCGATGTCCCGTTCTTCTTACCGCTCGGAATCTTTATTTTTGCTACGAATATTATTCCTTATTTCGGTCCTTTCCTCGGGGCCGCTCCAGCTGTCTTGATCGCGTTCATCGATGAACCGGTCAAAGCGATCTATGTCATCATCGCGATTACCATCATCCAGCAGCTCGATGCCAATGTCATCTCTCCTCTTGTACAAGGAAAGTCGTTACGGGTCCATCCCATCACGATCACCTTGGTCTTACTCGTCGCAGGTCGATTAGCCGGTATTGTCGGTATGTTGCTTGCTGTTCCTTTCTACGCCGTGTTAAAAGTCACATTTCTTAATCTTCAAAAGCTGTATCGGTTGCGTAAATCGTCGAAACACCCAATTGATCGGTCGGTCAAATGATTCTTTTCGATCATTCCGTGGAAAATTTGGTCAATCGCATGATTTTCTATATCACCTTTAGTATGATGAACAAAATGATTAAGCTCAGGGGGAGATTCAATGAAGTTCATCATCTTATTCGGTCCGCAAGCCGTCGGTAAAATGACCGTCGGACAGGCACTCGCCGACCGGACCGGGCTCAAGTTATTCCATAACCATATGACGATCGATCTCGTTGGACCGTTCTTTAATTACGGCACGGCAGAAGGGAAACGACTCGTCCAATTGTTTCGTCAAGAGCTGTTCGAGTCGGTCGCGAAAAGTGATTTGCCTGGTATGATTTTCACGTTCGTCTGGGCGTTCGATATGCAGGAAGATTGGAACTACGTGAAAAACGTGACGGGCTTGTTCGAATCAAATGGGGCGGACATTTACTACGTCGAGCTCGAGGCGGAGATGGAAGAACGGCTCGCGCGCAATACGACGGAGAACCGCCTCACCCATAAACCGTCGAAGCGGGACATCGCCTGGTCCGAGGCGGAACTGAAACAGACAGCGACGATGTATCGCTTGAACTCTCGTCCGGGAGAATTGGACGTCGAGCATTATCTCCGCATCGACAACACCCATTTAAGTCCGGAAGAGACGGCTACACAGATACAACGAGTGTTTGACCTATGAAAAAGCGGGTCCCCGTGAAAGGGAACCCGCTTTTGTCATGCCCACCAATCGGGGCGTTGATAGTCGACCAACACCTGTTTTTCGAGGAGGCGTGGCACAAGATAAGAGGTGATGCTCGGAAGATCATCGTCGATGTCGGCCGGATGGACCATCACTTCGATGGACCCTCCAGGTTCGATGGCATCAAGCGTCGCATGGGAGACACCGTCTGCGTAAAATTGATCACTGAACCGTTCGGTCACCCACAAGTCTCGGCGCGACCCGAGCGTCGTTAAGGCCCGAAACGTCGTGTCATATTCTTCGGCGAGACGAATGATGACGTCATGCAGGACCGGCCAGCCGTGAACGTGGTGATGACTGTCGAGGTGGTCGAGCGGGAGACCTGTCGCGAGAAACGTCTCGATTTGAGCTTTCCACTCGAGATAGACGAGCTCTGGATCAGGTGGTGTTTCCTTCAAGAAACGGCTTGTGTAGCGGAACGTGCCGTCTTCTTTTGTAAGGGGCGCACTCGTGTCGGCGAGCGGTTTGCCCCAGGACAAGACGAGATGGACACCGACGCGAAGCGACGGATGCTGTTTCGCGAGTTGAACGGCTTCCTCGACGGCATACCCGTTCATGATCATCGTCGCCGAATTCACGATTCCATTCAGATGACTCTCCAAGGTGCCGGCGTTCACACCTGTCGTCAATCCGAAATCATCGGCGTTGACCAAGACGAACGTCTTAGGCATTGACGAGACCGAGTGCCTGGTCAAGGACGAGGTCACCTTTCATCATCCCGTACGCCATATTATCGATGACCGCGACCGGTACGTCGACGGACGATTTGATCTTCCCTTCAAGGTAACGAACTTGTGGTCCGATCAAGATGACGTCGACGTTCGTCTGTTCTTTCAAACGAGACTCGGGGATGGCATCAATGGACGCGTCGATTCCGCGGTTCGCAGCTTCTTTCCGCATTTTTTCCACTAAGATTGATGTCGACATACCTGCCGAGCAGACGAGTAAGATGTTCATGTTGTTTCCTCCAATCGATTCAAACGGGTGATCATGTCAATCATTTCGACAGCGAGTTCTTTCACCGTCATCGCCGTCATAAGGTGGTCTTGAGCGTGGACGAGGAGGACGCTCATATCGCTCGTCGTCCCCCGTGCCTCTTCTTGTAACAGTTCCGTCTGTAATTTATGTGCGTCTAGAAAAGCCGCATCGGCCTCTTTTAATTTGGCTGTCGCCTCGTCCGCTTCACCGCGTTTTGCAGCAGCGATGGCTTCGAATGCCGACGAACGGGCATTCCCAGCGTGCAAAATAATCATAAATGAGAGTTCTTGAATCGTTTCGGTTTTCACGAAATCTTTTCTCCTTCCTCAGTTGCAGCTTTGTTTTTGTTGATTTCGGCTGTCATCGCTCTTGCTCCTGCCATGACGAATGGGATATACATCGCAGTCGCAATCGACAAGTTGACGATTTGAAGCAAGACACCACGGACGCTACCGCCAGTGACCAAATATCCGCTGATGATTGGTGGCGTCGTCCAAGGAACGATGGCGACCGTCTTCGGAACCATACCTGTCGAGAGGGCGACATACGAGATAATCGTGAGCGTGACCGGTACTAAAATGAACGGTACGAGCATGATCGGGTTCAAGACGATTGGAAGACCGAAGATGACCGGTTCGTTGATGTTAAAGAGACTGGCTGGTGTCGAGAGTTTTGCCACTTGGTGATATGGGTGATTCCGTTGCTTCCGCACGACGATGAAGATCGCGAGCAAGAGCGCGAATGTCGTACCCGATCCACCCATGAAGACGAATGCATCCAAGAACGGTTTTGTGACTGTATACGGCACATCAAACGCTGACGTTCCCGCTTGGAATGCCGCCAAGTTCTGTTCGATGAGCGGGAGATAGACCGGTTCGATGACCGAACCGATGATGTTCGTCCCGTGAAGCCCAAAGAACCAAAGGATGTGATTTAAGAACGCGATGACAAGGGCAGCTGGGAGTGAATCTCCGAATCCTTGGAGCGGTTGTTGAATCGCCTTGAAGATGACTTCAAAGACACTGAGCTCGACGACGAGCGTCATGAAAAGCTGGAATCCTGCAACGACTGTCAAGATAATCATCGATGGGATGAGCGCTTGGAACGAACGTGTGACCCCACCTGGTACTCCTTCTGGCATCTTGATTGTCAATTTCGTATTGATGAGATAGCGGAACATTTCCGTAACGGCAATCGAGACGATGATGGCGACGAAGAGCCCTTGGGCACCGAGCCATGCAAAGTTAAGACCCCAGTCGGCAGTGACCGGTACGAGCATGATGTATGAGGCGAGCGACAAAATCCCTGCCGCAAGTCCATCAATCCCATACGAACGGGCCAAGTTATACCCGATGGAGAATGCAATCAGCAGTCCGAGTATAGCGAATGAAGCGTTCCAGATGCTTCCGCCAAGTCCTTGCCAATTTCCTTCGCCGAACATGTTGTTCATCGAGCCGACGAAATCGAGCGAGATACTGCCGATGTTGACAGCAGGGAAGTTGTTGATGAGGACAGCGAGCGACCCGACGATGATGAGTGGCATGACGGAGACGAACCCGTCACGGATGGCGACTAAGTGCCTTTGGGACCCGATACGTCCCGCGATTTCAATAAACTTGTTCATGAATAGACCTCCTTCTGAAATTGGGGTAGGTACGCCTCGTGCGCTGTGAACAGCTCCTTGAGAAGCGGGTCGATCCGTTTCTCGTCTTGGATGAGCGGATTCATGAGGCAGGCAAGGTAGGCGTCCTCGTAAGAACCGGATACAGCCGCCTGAATGGCGAGCTGTTCAAACGTTTTTAAGTTCGTGATGAGTCCACGAATCGGGAGCGGTAATGCCCCGATTGAGATCGGACGAGGGCCAGACTTCGTGATGACGGCGTTCACTTCGATGACCGCGTCGTCTGGTAAGTCTCGAATCGTTCCGTTGTTGAGCGTGTTGACCGTCTGGATGTCGCCACGGTCGTTGTGAATCGAGTCCATCAAATTGCAGGCGGCGTCTGAATAGTAGGCGCCTCCGCGTTTTTCAAGCTCTTCCGGTTTGACGGCGAGGTCGACGTCTTTGTATTTCTCGAACAACTGCGCCTCGACTTGTTGGACGACTTCGGCACGGGTGCCGTTTTGTTCGTACGCCTCGAGATCTTTTTTCAACACGTCTTTTGTCTGGAAATAGTACTGGTGATACGGGTTCGGTAACATGCCGAGTGACGATAGGAACGATTCGCTCCATCCGAGACCGACGATGTTCGCTGGCGAGTAATCGTTGCCTGCGTTGAGCGAAGCAAGGACGTCACCTGTCCGATCCACGCCGTCGACCCAGACGTGACGACCGAAGACGAAATGGTTCAATCCGATAAATTCAATCGCGACTCGTTCGACCGGCGTCTCGAGAATCTCTGCGACCGAGTTCCGCATGTTGAACGGGATGTTGCAGACACCGATGACCTTCTTATGAGATGAGTGCTTGAGTACGGCCTCGGTGACGATGCCGGCCGGATTGGTGAAGTTGACGAGCCAGGCGTCCGGACAAATCTCGGCGACTTCATTGGCCAAGTCGATTAAGACGGGGATGGTACGGAATGCTTTGAATAATCCACCTGCGCCGTTCGTCTCTTGTCCGATGAAGCCATGCTTGAGCGGGATGCGTTCATCGAGCGCCCGTGCCTTGAGTCCACCGACCCGAATCTGTGTCGAAACAAAATCTGCGCCGACGAGTGCGGCTCTTCGGTCGAGCGTCCAACTGAGTGTGATCTCGGCGTTGGCCTTCTCGATCATCCGCTGAGCGAGACGACCGACAATCTCTAGTTTCTCCCTCCCTTCTTCGATATCGACGAGCACGATCTCCCGAACGGGGAACGATGCTTGCCGATCAATCAATCCTTCGATGATTTCCGGGGTGTAACTAGACCCACCGCCGATGATGACGACCTTGACTGCCATGGTGTCAACTCCTCCTTTTGAAAGCGATTTCTTTTTGTCGTAACAAATATAACAAATAGTACAACTTTCGGCAATATAAAAAATACAAATAATACAATTAGTTTTTTGTATTTGCAATTGTATGCTTGCTGTATCACAATAAAGGAACCAACCTAACGTAAAGGAGATGGAGGTATGTCGCAATCGACGCTCCAAACCGCAATCAAGGATGAATTGTTGTCCCGCATCAAAAGTGGGCATTATAAAGAAGGGGAGAAATTTCCGACCGAGTACGCGCTTTGCGAGGAGTTCGATGTGAGCCGAACGACGGTGCGTGGCGCCCTCAATCAGTTGACGACGGAAGGATATTTAGTCCGCCAACAAGGTCGCGGCACGTTCGTCGCCGGGAAGAAAGTCCAACAGACGCTATCTTATACACCGAACAACTATGCGGCCCAGCTTGCTGTTCAAGGAAAGCGTGGTCAGGTCGCGTTGATCGACATCTCCGTCATCTCGGCATCCGGTCAAATCGCTTCGGTATTCGAAGCAGAAGACAATGCGCCGATTCAAAAAATTGAGCGGATTCGTCATGCGGACGGGGAACCGACACAGTATGAGGTCTCATTCATCCCGTGGAAGATTGCACCGGGGATCACGAAAGAACAGGCGGAGCATTCGCTTTTCCGAACACTCGCTGAAGTCCACGACGTCCATGTCGCGAAGACGACGGAGGCATTGGAGATTGCCCTTGCTGACGAGAAGGTGAGTACGCTCCTCAACTGCCCACTCGGGTCACCATGTTTCCATATCGAAACCGTGACAGAAGATGAGTCGGGACGAGCGATCGAATATTCACGCTCGTACTTCCGTGGGGATAAGACGAGCTTTGTCATCGAACGGAATTATAACTAACAAAAGCGCTCGACTGTTTCGTATGGAGACAGTCGGGCGCTTTTTGGTTTAACCTGTAACAAAAATAATCATGGTCATTTTAAGTGGAAATGACTATGTTTAAGCATAAATGAACATGTTTAAAAACGATAATCACGTTCATTTTGGTCTAAGATGACTAAGTTTATCAATGAAATGAGTACGAATTTCAAGCATCTTTCAGACGAGGGATTACGAAATATAACTCGAATGCTGCAAGAGATGACATAATTCGAAAGGTGATAAAATATGACCGTAACTACATTTGTTAGTGTTTTAATTTTTGGTCTCTTGCTCTTAGGGTTAGGAATTCGTTCAAAAGATTGAAGAGAATAAATTCAAGTAATGGATGGCGAGTGGAGGAAGCTAAATGAATGAATAGGAAAAATGGATTCCGTTAGAGTCTATTCCAGCACGTGTGTATAAAGAGTCATTAATTGATGATGGTGATTCTTTGCGAATTATAGTAAATGACGAAACAGAGGGGCAGAAATATTCATTTCTGTTTGATGGTCTTTTACTTTCTTATAGAAACTCGGACGAAGGCTCACGAATCAGAATGTTAGAGCATTTAGATAAACATTATGCACATCTTGAGTACGGGATTGGACGTTATTCAAAATGAAAAATTCTAGTTATCTGGAATGGTTTACCCGAGAGTCTCTTAAACGGTATGAAGGTATAGTTGAAGTGGGGCATTATGTTTTTCTAACATCAAATGATGTGATTGAAGTGCTATCGGTTGATGCTCCTACTATAACAAAGATTGTTTAGCATAGATGCTACTTGCAAAGAAGGTGTAAGAAATGGCGATTGTAGAGCGTGCTGGGTTGTATTTTGAACTTTTCCCTCGAAAATATGAAGAAAAGGAAGATGACCCATTTATTTTTTCAACATTATCGTTATCAATCGAATCAAGAGGGAGTTTTCACTTTTACGGTGCGCTACTCATGAAATCGGAGTACGAAGATCTGATTTCACAAATTGCGCTCATGTTAGACGGAGAACTGAACAAATTCATTCTCAATCCCGTCGAACCGATTTTTAGAATGATGATTGAACGTGAAGAGGCAGTTCTTTATAAGTTCATGCTCCGTTTCCAGACGGGGAAACCGCGTGAATTAATCTTTCACATGAATGATTGTGAAATGAATAGATTCAAAGAGGAATTGAAAGAAGAAATGACTCAGATCCTTCCTCCGCCATTTCTTCCGTAGACAAACATATACGTGTGGATGTGTGGGTCACATCCTTTCATTCAAGTGCACTAGTGAACTACTTATCGAAGTACCGATTATTCACACCCCCTCGACAGCCGATTACAAACGGCATTCTTGACCACCTCATCCTCTCTTTTTTGTACACTAGAAGCAGGAGGCGAGAGAAGTATGTCAATTATTGAATTCAAAGATGTGAACCATCAAGACATCCTGCATCATGTGTCCGGGACGTTTCGGGAAGGACGAATCACGACGTTCGTCGGACCGAGCGGCGCCGGCAAGACGACGTGTCTGAAGCATATCAACGGATTGCTGTCACCAGACACAGGCACGATTTTATTCAAAGGGGAAGATATCGCGGAGATGGACATCCTCGAGCTACGAAAAAAAATCGGGATGGCATTTCAAAGCGCCCCAATGATTCAAGGAACGGTATACGACAACTTGAATCTTCCGAAAGCCATCTTCGACGAGACACTCGACCGCGACCGGGCTGCCGAGTTGCTTCATCGCGTCGATTTGAGTGAGGCGCTCCTCGACCAACCCGTCAAATCATTGTCGGGCGGGGAACGAAGTCGGGTCGCCATCGCCCGTACGCTCGTCAATAAACCGGACGTGCTCTTGCTCGATGAAATCACGGCGAGTCTCGATTATCGGACGGTGAAAGAAATCGAGCGACTCATCCGAAAACTGCAACAATCGTATGGCGTGACCGTCATCTGGATCACCCATGACTTAGATCAGGCGCGACGGGTGAGTGACGACATGTGGTTCTTGAAAGACGGGGAACTGCTTGCGTATGGGGACGCATCGTTCATCGATGAATCGGATGATCCTGTCATCCAACAATTCGTCAGGGGGGAAGATTGATGTCATACATTGAACTTGCAACGGCGCTCATATTCGTCGTTATCCCGCTCGCCTTGACGCTCGTCCTACGACTCGGGCTCGAGCGAGATATTATCATCGCGACCGTCCGCTCTATTATTCAACTGTTGATTATCGGCTATATCTTGACGTTCGTCTTTGAGAGTGACAGTCCGATTTTCATGCTGCTGATGATCTTACTCATGATTGTAGCGGCAACACAGAATATCCGACGGAAAGGGGACGGGATTCCAGGCATCATGTGGATCATCGTCTTGACGCTCGTGACAATCGAAGCACTGACGATGGGGCTCATGCTCGGACTTGGCATCATCCCGTTTGAACCGGAAAAGGTCATTCCCATCAGCGGGATGGTCATCGGGAACAGCATGGTGTTGTCGCTCCTCTTCCTGAATAAGTTCAAAGACGAGGTTGAGCGGAGTGACGACGTCATCGAACTCATCCTCTCACTCGGTGGGACACCGAAAGTGGCCATCGACCGTAGCTTGAAGAATGCGATTCGCACGAGCATGATCCCGACCGTCGAGGCACAAAAGACGATGGGGCTCGTCCAGCTACCGGGAATGATGAGCGGTCTCATCATCGGTGGGGCCGATCCTATGGAAGCGGTGCTGTACCAACTCTTGATTCTGTTCTTAATTTTGACGACTGCTTCAATCTCGGCAACGCTCGTTGGTTACTTGGCGTATCCACGCCTGTTCAACGAGAAGATGCAGTATATCGGATTGACCTATCGGAAGGGGAAATGAAGCATGATCACAGGCATTCATCATGTACAGCTCACGATTCCAACTGGAGCGGAACGAGAGGCGAAGGCGTTTTATTGTGACTTTCTCGGTCTACGTGAAATCGAGAAGCCGGAGTCATTGAAAGGACGTGGCGGGTTTTGGCTTCAGGTCGGCGACCGTTCCGTTCATGTCGGCGCAGAGGACGGTGTGGAACGGAACAAGACGAAAGCGCATATCGCATATGCTGTGACGGATTTAGGTCATTGGAAGGTAGCCCTCACAGAAAACGACATTGTATACTCCGAAGGCATCCCGATTCCTGGGTTCGACCGATTCGAGTTCCGGGACCCGTTTGGCAATCGGGTCGAAATGATTCAAGCATTATAACAAAAGGGAGCATCCATCGCGGATGCTCCTTTTTGTTAATATACTTCGAACGTTTGTCCCGTCTGCGCGCCTTCGACGCTCTTCACATAGGCGAGGGCGACTCGTTCGCCCGGCACTGCTGCGTAGCCACGGAAATACGGTCCATACGAATCGAGTGCTTCGACGAGAACATTCGGGCTGACGTTGTTAATACGGATGCCCCGTGGCATCTCAATCGCCGCTCCGGTGACAAAGCCTTTGATGGCACCGTTCGCGAGTGCGGCCGATGTGCCTTCTTTAATGGGATCGTCCATCAAGATTCCGCTTGTCAGTGTGAAACTGCCACCATCGTTCACATAATCGAGCCCGAGAAGGACGAGGTTGACCTGCCCTTTGATTTTGCTGTCGATACTCTTTTGATTATCTGCCGGCGTCATCTCGGAAAGTGGACCGAAATGTGTGCTGCCCGCCGTACTGATGACCGCATCGACGCGACCGACTGTCTCGTACATCTGACGGATGCTGTCTTCAGAAGTGAGGTCGACTTGCACGTCCGCTCCGTTACGCCCAGCCCGGATGATTGTATGTGTTTTCCCCAATTCGTTTGCGACGGCCTGACCGACCGTACCGCTTGCCCCGACGAGCAAAATGTTCATGTGAAAACTACCCCTTTCGTCACGCCTAGATTCCTTTTCAGAGTAGCGGAAGGTGAGGACGTTCGGCAATCAAGTTGCTTCTGAGGGGACGACCGTTCCTTGATGGAAACGCATCTTCCAAAGACCGTCCAGGAGTACCCAAATCGAGCTGCGACGTGTCACACGATTTAGTTTCGGTTGAACGAGACGATACGTCACCAAAACGTGTCCTTCCGTCAACGGATGCATAGTGAATTCGGATAACACCGCCTCAATCGGATCGATTTGGAGTGTCGTTTGATCCCAGTCTTGATACAGGACACGTCCTGAGCTGCCGATTTCAAAAAAATCGTCGGTCAACAGTTCACGTAAGCGCTCCGTCGACTGTCGAACTTCCGTCGTCAGCAACGCTTCTTCCAGTGTTTGAAGATGATATGCCAACTCGTTCATGTGACAACCTCTTTTCGTTGTTGATTCATGACGATGACCCCAAGGACAATCAATAACAAACCGATCCCGTTCAATGCGGAGAGGACCTCTCCATATACGAACACGCCGATCAGACCCGTCGCCACCGTGCCGAGTCCGGCCCAGATGCTATAGGCGATACTGAGCGGGATTGTCTTCAAGACGATGCCCATGAGGGTGAACGAGGCGGCAAAACTGATTAAGAGAATGACGCTTGGCACCAGATTCGTAAATCCGTCCGATAATTTCAACATCGACGTCCCGAGCACCTCGAATCCGATGGAAAAGAAGAGTAAAAGATATGCTTTCATTCCGTTTCACCTCACACTTTCATCAAGACGAGCCCGATGATGACGAGCCCAATCCCAGCAATTTTTTGACGACTGATTGGTTCACGAAAGACGACGAACCCAATCACTGCCGTGAGTGCCGTCCCCACACCGCTCCAAAACGCATAGGCGAAACTGAGCGGAATGGTGAAGAGAGCGAGTGACAACAGATAAAACGCCGTCCCGTAACCGAAGGCGACCCCAAGAATCGGGAGCCGGCTCGTCGAAGTGGCGTTCACTTTTAACATGCTCGACCCGAACAGTTCCGAGGCGATGGCACCGATTAAATAGGTGAATCCCATGTCAGGCACCTCCTTGAATCAACTCATCACATGCCTCTCGGATGAGGGCCGCCGCGCGGTCTTTGAACGATTCGCTATAGCCATACAAAACGGCGAACCAAAAGCCGTCACAGAGGAGACGGAGTTTTAAAATCGCATCTTGGTCGGGTCCGTCGGCTGCGAACCGTTCGTTCCAACCGGTCGAGACGTTGCTCCAAATCGACTCGCTCGTAGCATCTTCCTGTGAGGAGATGAAGACGGCGATGAGGTCCGTGTCCCCATGGTCGACATCATCTAACGTGGCGAGGGCATAGGCGCGAGTGAACGGATAAGGACCCTCCGACAGATGATCCTTGATTCGTGCTTCGAACGTCTCGATGGCGAGCCCGTTCATCTGACGCAACAAGTTCGCCTTGCTGTCGAAATGATAGAGGACACCGGCTTTTGTGATGCCTGCTTTCGTTGCCAAGCGTTCGAGCGACAACTGACTGATCCCGTCCTCTCGAATCATTTGGGCAGCCTTCTGTAGTAACAATTGTTTCTTATTCATCGTGTAGCACCTCACTTTACTTTACTGACCGTTCAGTAAAGTAAGTCTATCAAAATTTGCGAGGGGTTGTCGAGATAGAAGGTTGATGGAATAATCAGGGAAAAGGGGGACATGACATGGGCTCACATTTGATGCATCTCGTCATCGCGAACGAGATGTTGCTAGAGTTGTCGGAAATCGATGAAGTCGCGTTTTTATTAGGAAGTCTCGCACCGGATGCAACGACAGACAAAGAGTCATCCCATTATTACGCAGGACGTCATGATGATTTATCCCGTCGTTTAGACCTTTCCCAATACTGGATTGACAGTAAAGAGGAAGACTTCTCCTTTCGACTCGGCTACTACGCCCATCTCGTCGCGGATGAGATATGGTTGCAAGGGTTCTACAAGAGTTGGTTGAAAGAGGTTATCACCCGGGACCCGTCAAAACAGGCTGCCTACTATGCAGATTTTGATGCCTATAATGCCCGCCTGTCGAGACGACTAGGGGAGTTCGATTTCAAACAATTGAAAGGGCATTCGGATTTCGATGAATTGATTGAAAAAGTCGAGCGCGACGCGGCGATGACAAAAGAGGGGACGTACACAATGTTCTTGCCGCACCAGTTCGATGGCTATGTCGATACGTGTGTTCGCCGCTGTCTTGAGATGGTCAGACGGAAGCGGGCGATGCTCGTATGAACAAGCGATTTGCACCACTATATGCGACGCTCGGACTCTTCATCTTGACGGTTATCACATTCTTCACGCTGAACGGACGGGTGTTTCCGAACCTTGAGTTGATGCCGGTCATCTTGGTATATCTTGCGATTGATGTCTTATTGTTCGCCACGTTGATCTGGGGACTGTTCACGAAAGATCGAATCATAAAAATTTACACGCTTTTAGCGACAATCGGATTGATGATTCCGCTCTCGATTTGGATTTTCCTGTTGCTGTTGGCGAACGGGATTTCGGAGGCATGAGTTGCATGACTGAAACTGAGAAAAAATTACCTTTTGTGGCTCAAGCAGTCCCATTTTTGATTGGTTGTCTGATTTTTGGAACAATTGGATTGGTGATTCTGCTGTTCATGTGGAGACGCTTGGAACGAGATGAACGAATCATCTATTTGATTGCTGCGCTCTTCTTCACGTTACTCGACGTTCTCGACTATTCTACAGATGGCCTACTTTATTATTTGATTTAAGAAAGCGGAAATTTCCACTTTCTTTTTTTTTGTGCTCTTTATAGAAAGAAAAATTTTCCTATCCGAATCTTGTCAATTTGGCATTGCACATCCTTTTTTTGTTTGATATGCTACTTGATGAAAACGACAATGATAATCATTATCACTGATAACGAGAGCGTGATATTAGACATACATAACCAACATGGCTCGTTTTTGGTGGGAGGATCATTGAAACTTACATACAGAGGAGATGGATGAAGTGGGGAAATTTAAACTTTCACTCATGTTGACGTTGCTCGTCTTCGTACTCGCCGCATGTGGCGGAACAAGTGAGACGAAGCAAGAAGAGAACGTCGACGGTGCAACAAAAACAGAGACAGTCGAGATTACAGACGCACACGGCACAATCGAGGTACCGGTCAATCCGGAGAAAGTTGTCGCCCTTGATAACCGTACATTCGAAACATTAGCAGCGTGGGACATTGACTTGGTGGCGGCACCAATCGGACTCCTTCCAGCTGAGTCACCATACACATCAGACAAAGACATCGCAGACGTCGGTATGCACTTTGAACCGAACTTAGAGGCGATTGCGGGAGTGGACCCGGACGTCGTCATCGTCGGTCAACGTTTCGCGGATTACTACGAAGACATCAAAAAGTTGGTACCAGAAGCAGCGGTCATCGACTTAGATATCGAAATCCCAGAAGATTCAGGCACACCGGGTGAGATTTTAGTCAAAGGATTGACAGACACGACACTCACGCTCGGAAAAATCTTTGATAAAAACACAGAAGCCGAAGCCATCGTAGCGGACCTCGATAAGTCAATCGAAGACGCGAAAGCAGCGTATAACGGAGAAGACACAATCATGTCCGTCATCGTATCGGGCGGAGACATCGGTTTCTCAGCACCAGTGACGGGACGCGTGTTCGGACCGATGTACGACATCTTCGGATGGGTACCAGCACTTGAAGTCGAGAAGAAGACAGGCGACCATGAAGGCGATGAAGTATCGGTTGAAGCGATCGCCGAAAGTAACCCGGACTGGTTGTTCGTCCTAGACCGTGATGCACCACTTGGTGACGCAGAAGGTGCGGTGCCGGCAGAGGACGTCATCGACAACGCTCCGGCCCTTCAAAAGACGACGGCTGTGACAGAAGACCAAATCGTTTACGCGCCGAAAGACACGTACTTGAACGAATCGATTCAAACGTATTCGGAATTCTTCAACAGTGTCGCGGAAGCACTCACGAAGTAAGGTTTCGTTATGCAAAAACCGTTGACAGCAAGGGTTGAGACGATGTCTCAGCCCTCCTTTTCTAAATTGTGGACGAAGTCGTTCGTTGTCACCGTCATCATCGTCCTCGGTTTGGCGGTGCTGTCGCTCTTCACAGGTGTATATGACTTATCACGGACAGACGGCTTCGATATGTTTTGGATCACCCGCGTTCCTCGTACGGTCGCGCTCATGCTGACGGGAGCGGCGATGGCGATGGCGGGACTCGTCATGCAGCTCATCACCCAAAACCGACTCGTCGAACCGACGACGACGGGGACTCTTGAATGGGCAGGGCTGGGCTTACTTACCGTATACTTGCTCGTTCCCGCACCGAGTCTCATGATGCGCATGACCGGGGCAATCGTCTTTTCGTTCATCGGAACGATGGTGTTCTTCTGGTTCTTACGTTCGGTCAAACTCCGCTCGTCACTCATCGTCCCGATTATCGGACTCATGCTAGGGGCGGTCATCTCCGCCATCTCGACGTTCCTCGGTCTGTTCTTCCGCGCAAGTCAGGCGATCGAAGGCTGGTTCGTCGGCTCATTCGCTTCGGTACAAATCGGACGTTATGAATATTTATGGGTCATCATCATCGTGACGGTGCTCATCTTTCTACTGGCGAACCGCTTGACGCTCGCCGGGCTCGGGGAAGACATCGCGACGAGTCTCGGTGTGAACTACAACCAATTGATGATGATTGCGACCGGGCTCATCGCCTTGTCGGTCGGCGTCGTGGCGACGGTCATCGGGAATTTACCGTTCCTCGGCCTCATCGTCCCGAACCTTGTCTCGATGTTTCGGGGGGATGACTTACGCAGCAATCTGCCATGGGTCTGTCTTGTCGGGATGGGCGCGATTCTCGTGAGTGACTTAATCTCACGGACGATCATCATGCCGTTCGAACTCCCCGTCTCGCTTATTCTTGGAACGGTCGGTGCGTTCGTCTTCATCATGATTTTATTGCGGCAACGTAAAAAGGGAGGGGTTCGATGAGTACGGTCATTGAACGAGATGGCGTTGAAATGAAAGTCGGCGCATTGACAGAAGAACGTCATGCTTCGGCGTTTCAATCAAAACGAGCGGCGCGGCGCTACTGGCTCTTTTTAAGTACGTTTATTCTCGGGGGACTCTTGTGCGCGCTCGGTCTTCTCCTTTACAACAATCCGGTCTCCATCGACTCGCCGTCATTCGTGCCGGTCGTCGAACGTCGAATCGTCGCCATCGTGACGATGTTGATTGCGGCACTGTGCCAAAGCCTTGCGACGGTCGCGTTTCATTCCGTGACGAACAATCGGATCATCACACCGTCGCTTCTCGGATTCGATGCGCTCTACTCGACAATCCAGACGAGCATGGTGTTCTTCTTCGGAGCGGGGGCGTTGATCGGATTCTCGGGAACTGGCGCCTTCTTGACACAAGTCGGGCTCATGGTGACGATGAGTCTTCTCTTATATGGGTGGCTCTTATCGGGGAAATACGCCAATCTTCAGCTCATGTTGCTCATTGGAATTATCATCGGGACGGGACTGAACTCGGTGTCGTCGTTCATGCGACGCATGCTCGCACCATCAGAGTTCGATATTCTGCAGGCACGACTGTTCGGATCGGTGACGAATGCAGACGTGGCCTATTTTCCGATCGTCATTCCGATTGTCATCATCGCCGGGACACTGTTGTTCCTGTTTTCGAACCGACTCAATATCGTTGCACTCGGTAAGGATGTCGCGACGACATTTGGAGTAAGCCATAGGAGAAGCGTCATCTATACGCTCGTCCTGATTTCACTCCTCATGTCGGTGTCGACGGCGCTCATCGGGCCGCTCACGTTCTTCGGATTTTTAGTCGCGACGCTCAGCTATCAGGTCGCGTCGACGTATGATCATAAATACGTCTTCCCGATGGCGTTCGCCCTAGGGTTCTTCGTCCTGACGAGCGCGTATTTCTTTATGTATCACATATTCCAGACGCCAAGTGTCGTCTCCGTCATCATCGAACTGTTCGGGGGGCTCATCTTCTTGGCCGTCATTCTAAGGAAGAGGTCGCTATGATTCAAATCGAACAAGTCAAAAAATCGTATACAGACGACGTCCACATCGGACCGCTCACGCTCGACATCCCGAAAGCCGGGTTCACTTCACTCATTGGACCGAACGGGGCAGGGAAGTCGACGACGCTCATGATGATTGGACGGTTGCTCAACTTAGACGAGGGACAGATTCAAGTTGCCGGGATGGATGTATCAAGCACGAAGTCGAAAGACTTGGCGAAAATCATCACGATCCTGCGTCAAGAGAACCACTTCGTGACAAGGCTCACGGTCCGGCAACTCGCCGGGTTCGGTCGATTCCCGTATTCAAAAGGGAGATTGACGAAAGAGGACGAGGCCATCATCTCGAAATATATCGACTTCCTCGATTTGACAGCGCTCGAGAATCGCTATCTCGACGAATTGTCAGGTGGGCAGCGTCAACGCGCCTATGTGGCGATGGTACTCTGTCAGGAGACGGAATACGTCCTCCTCGATGAGCCGCTCAATAACTTGGATATTGCCCGTTCGGTGCAGATGATGGAGTATTTGCGCCACGTCGCGGACGAGTTTGGTCGGACGATTGTCACGGTACTTCACGACATCAACTTCGCGGCGAAATACTCGGATCGAATTTGTGCGATGAAAAATGGACAGATTGCCGCATTCGGGACGGTCGAAGAGATCATGGACGCAAAGATTTTATCGGATATTTTTGAGACGAAACTCGAAATCATCGAAGGGCCGTATGGGCCGATTGCGGTGTACTGAGCCATTGGAATTGAGTCGCTGTACAACGGTGACTTTAAACCGCAGTACTATCAATACTTCGGTTACATAAAACTAAGGAGAATTCATATGAAAATTGATTGGACACCCATCACAAAAGTCGTAAACGAAGCACCCGATACATACACGTTCCATCTCGCGTTACCTCCTGAGTTCACGTGGCAAGAAGGGGCGCATACACATCTCGCGCTCGAAGGATTCAACGCCGAGGACAAGCCGAACCGAAGTCTTGTCCGCCATATGTCCATCTCGACATTGCCGCACGAAGGGGCAATCGGAATCACGACCCGCATCAAGTCCGAATGTTCGACGTTCAAATCCATCCTTCGCGACATGGTGCCGGGGGACAAGGTCGCCTTGTTCAAGACATACTCGAACGTCCCGCTCGAGCGGAGCGGGAAGAACGTCTATCTGTTATCTGCTGGGGTCGGTCTCGCGACATTCCGTCCGATCGTCCTCGACTATTTGGCGAACGGGGAAGGCGTCCCGCATCTCCATTCATTGAACGTCGATTCGTCGAAGGCGTATTTGTTCAGTGACGTCTTCGAATCGAAAGAGACCTTCACGTCCGAGTTCGTCCCGAGTCGGAAAGATTACTATGAACGAGTTGAAGCGTTGGCTGCCGATCAAGATGGATTATTCTATGTCGTTGGCAGTGACGAACTGTTGCGCGAGACGATTCATGTGCTGCGGACGAACGGAGTGGCGTGTGACAACATCAAAATCGATAAGCACGATTTTCAACGTGAAGACTTTTTAGGCTGACACTCAAACCGGGGACATGCGCCCCGGTTTTTTCGTGCACAGCTGGACGAATCGTTCAAAGATGCCACGTCCGTCCGGTGTCCCAATCGACTCGGGATGGAACTGGATGCCATACGTCGGATGGGTCGGATGTTCGAGTGCCATGATGACACCGTCTGTCGTCTCTGCCGTGACAATCAGTTCTGTCTCTTGTACAACGAGCGAGTGATAGCGCATGACATCCATCGACAAGCCTTCGAATAAGACACTCGGTGACGTATTGATGCGCGACACTTTCCCGTGCATGACCTCGTTCGCCCGACCGACGACACCGCCGAACGCCTCGGCGATGACTTGATGACCGAGACAGACCCCGAGAATCGGGACGTATCCGGACAATTGTCGAACGACCGCAAGGGAGACACCGGCATCTTTTGGACCACCGGGACCTGGAGAAAGGATGATCCCACTCGGGTTCATACGACGGATTTCTTCTATAGTATGTTCATCATTCCGAATGACGCAGACGTCACTGAATCGGGCGACGTCTTGATAGACGTTATACGTGAACGAATCATAGTTGTCGATGAGGAGAATCATGCGAACACCTCCAAAAGGGATTTGGCTTTATGCAACGTTTCTTCATACTCTGATACAGGATCCGAATCATAGACGATGCCCGCACCTGCTTGGACGTGCGCCGTGTCACCTTGGATGACCATCGTCCGGATGGCGAGCGCAAAGTCGAATCCGCCCCGGACGTCGAGATAACCGACCGCCCCGGCGTACACTTCGCGCTTCACCGTCTCGAGCTCGTCAATGAGTTGCATCGCCCGAATCTTCGGGGCACCCGAGACGGTACCGGCCGGAAGACAGGCGCGGAGCGCATCGATCGGTGTCACGTCTTCCCGCAGTTCACCTTCGACTTCTGAGACGAGATGCATCACATTTTTGAACCGTTCGAGCTCGATGTGTTTCGGGATCGTGACCGTGCCGACTTTGGCGACGCGACCGATGTCGTTCCGTCCGAGATCGAGAAGCATCCGGTGCTCGGCGAGTTCCTTCTCGTCCTGAAGAAGCGACTCCGCGTGACGCATATCTTCTTCGACCGTCTTTCCTCGTGGACGTGTGCCGGCGATGGGGTTCGTCGTCACGATGCCGTTCTCGACCCGGACGAGACTCTCGGGTGAGGCACCGAGGACGATCGCTTCCCCGAGGTCGATATAGAACAAGTACGGGCTCGGGTTTTGTTTTCGGAGCGTCCGGTAAAAGTGGAACGGGTCACCGGTAAACGTCGCATCGATGCGTTGCGACAAGACGAGTTGGAACACTTCACCTGCAAGAATCGCCTCTTTCGCCTGGAGGACACGGTCGATGAACTCATCTTTTGTCGTTAAAAGCTGTTCGCTCGTCCGGACGACCGGTTCGAGGGCGTGTGTCTCTGGTGTCTCGAGTTGTTCACGGATGGACTCGAGTCGCTCGGTCGCATCCGTCTCACTCGTATCGATCAAGACGACCTGTTCTTCGAGATGGTCGTATAAGACGACCGTCTCATAGCGCTGGAAGAGGGCGTCCGGTAAATCGCGTGTTTCGGTCGGCGTGTTCGGAATCGGTTCATATACTCGGAGTAAATCATATCCGATATAGCCGACGGCACCCCCGATGAACGGATACGGTGCAGTGAAGTCGTCACGCGTGATGCGTTCAGACAGGGCGTGGAGCGGATCGTCCGCATAGACGGTGCCGGTTGAATCTGTCACATTGTTTCCATCGACCCGAATTGTCTCGACCGGATTCGCTGCGATGATGGAGTAGCGGCCGTGCTTTCCTTCCGCCCGACTCTCGAGCAGGATTTTGCGTTCACCTTGCAGTCGGTGAAAGATTGCCACCGGTGTCAATTCGTCGCCATTGATGATCAGTTGTTGCATCGAAATCTCCTCCTTAAACTAAAAAAATCTCCCCGTCCCACATGCCCGATTGGACATGAAGGACGAGGAGATTCCCCGTGTTGCCACCTTCGTTGAAAGACGCCTTGTCTTCCCACTCATCGCGAACCATCATTCGCTGTCCCCGATAACGGGAGGACCCGTCAGAGCCTACATGTCGGTCTGAACGCTCAAAAGCCCATTCACGCAAGGCACGACACCGGTTCGCATCGACCACCGGCTTTCTGGAGACGTCCCTTCGCGCTACTCTTCTTTCTCATCGCGAGTTCGTATGAATGTTATCGTTACTTTAACGGGATGAAGCTTTCTTGTCAAGACTCAAAACGCGACAGACATTTGAAAATAGATAAATTATGCTATGATGGATGGTGAAAGGAAGGTGCACCGATGGAGACACTCAACATGAAACAACTTTCTGACGACCGCGCGACGAAACAAGTCGCGGGTGACCTCGACGCGATGCGTGATTTGATGCATGACTCGTTTCGGTATGTCGACTCGAGCGGACGTCAGTTTGATAAAGAGACGTTCCTCGACCAATACGTCGACCCGACTGCGATTCAATGGATTGCCCAAGAAACGGTGACGTTCGATGAAACCGTGACGACGGACCTCGCAATCGTGAAAGTCTTGCTTGAAGAACGGTTTATTCTAGGAACGAATGCATACGAAGGACGCTTTTGGGCGCTCCACTTGTATATAAAAGAAGGCGATGACTGGCTATGGCAAGGCGGTCAAGCGACGATGATCAACGAATAATATGGAGACACTTCTTGAAAAAAGAGGTGTCTTTTTTTGAGCAGATTTACTTGTCGAAACATTGTCGAAACATTTTTGTTACATTTTTGAAACATTAACCGATATATTCCGTAGAACGATTTGGAGCATATACTCCAAGATCAAATGAAAGAGGGGAAACTATGAAAACGAGATTCAAGCAGTTCGTGGCGATGATGACGATCCTCGTCCTCGTCCTATCATTCCTCCCGCCGGTGTCAGCCGACAAAGGGGAAGGCATGAAGGAGGCCACCTTACTCAATCCGGGAGAGGCGGTCGAGTTCACGACCGGAATCGAACCGGTCAACACGTATTGGTTCAAGATGGAGCGCGTCGCGTCAGCGATGACACATATGGAAGTCACGTTCGAATCTTCCAAACTCGCGAACATCAGCATCTATCCGAGCGCCGAGATGGCGGCAAAGGATGAAACGTTCGATCGCTATCGCGCGAGTGCGACGAAAGAAGAGGGAGAACAGACGGCCAAGATTCCGTTCCCATTCGCTTGGGAAGGTCCATACTACATCAAGGTCGAGTATATGCCGATGGACCTCGGTGACGGGATGATGGATATTCCGACAGAGGACATGCCAGTCGGTGAAGAACCGGCAGAAGGGGAAGAACCGACAGAAGGAGAACCAGGGGAAGGGGAAGAGCCACCAGCACCTGATCTCTCAATGTTCGCTTCAGACATCAAGCTCGTCGTCAATCCGGTTAAACTTCCGGTGAAATACGAAGAAGTCGGTGGTGACATGTGTGCCGTCGAATCAATCGTACAACCGGCACCGGAGCGTGATTCGATGCTCAAACTCATCCGTCGTGTGCAGTCAGAAGTACTCGGAAAATCACAAGAAGGTCGGGACTTATCGGCCCTCTATTACCGTGCTTCGCCTTACATCGTCAAAGCGATCACATTTGACGGAGAAAAACGAAAAGTGGCACTGACAGATTTGAAGACACTCCGTCCACTGTTGACGGCGCTTGTCGACAAAAAAGACTATACGCTGAAGACGCAAGATGCAGCGGCAATCAAACGTCTCCATGCACTTGTTGATGGAAGCGTTCCGACGGCGCTCCAAAGTGAGATTGGTGAAATCGCGACAGCGCTCGAAATGGACTCGCTCGCAGGAACACCCGTATCCGATCTCTTTGGGAAAATCGGCATGACGATTCAAACGGACGGTCAAGACGCACCACGTTATATCGTCAAATATAAATCGTCACCGAGTAAGTCCCTTGGCAAAATGAATGCGATGAATAACGTTTCGGCTGAGCGAATCGCAATCGGTTCGCCATCGGATTACTTTGCGCTCGTCGATGTAGAGGAAGCTTCTACGAAGATGCAGGCACAAGCGAAGTCGACGCTCGAATCAGATCGGAACGTGGAATACATCGAACCGGTCCAGACGTACAAATCGTTTGCTTCGGACGTGAGTCTCGATTACCAATGGGCCATCAATTCGAAGTCGATTCTCAAACCGTTTCAGGATGCGGGAATCGGTCTTGATCGCTATGAATCGTTACGATTACCGGGACGTGCCGTGAAAGTGGCCGTTCTCGATACAGGAGTCGACCATCGTCTGCTCGATTTACAAGGGAAGGTCGATATCGCCAACGCGAAGAACTTTGTCGACCCGAACGGTGAAGGCGACGCGATTGATGACCATGGGCACGGTACGCATGTCGCTGGTGTCATCGGTGCCAGTCGAGACAACGGTGTCTCGATGCGTGGGATTGTTCCGAACGTCTCAATCTTACCTGTGAAAGTTCTCGATGCGGGTGGTTATGGGGATACGGATCAAATCGCACTTGGAATCAAATATGCGGTCGACGCTGGGGCGAAAGTCATCAACATGAGCCTCGGTGGAAATGAGAGCCGTACACTCGGATATATGCTGAAGTATGCACATGACCGTGGTGTCATCATCGTGGCGGCGACTGGGAATGACGGACAGTCACGTGTGTCTTATCCGGCATCTTCGAAATACACGATTTCAGTCGGGGCAACGAACTCGTTCGGGATCGTCTCGGATTACTCGAACTATGGGATTGATGTCGATGTCGTCGCACCAGGTTCTAAAGTGGCGAGTCTTGTTCCAGACGGAAACGTCGTTTATATGGACGGGACGAGCATGGCGACACCACACGTCGCGGCTGCTGTCGCTCTCTTGAAATCACAGCATCCGAACATGACGGTCGAAGGGGCGCGTTCGATTCTTCGCCGTACGGCACAACCTCTCGCATTCTCGGGTGGCGACGCACCACGTGACCCACGAATGGAAGATGGGTTACAATATGTGCTCGATGAATTAGATCGTCCACTTCTTCCGTATTATGATGTCGTGAGCGGATACGGGAAAGTAGACGTCTATCGCGCCGAGTCGATGCTTCAACTCGCACCGAAACCGAATCGGATCTATGACAATGCGCCAGTTTTCTCGGCTAAAGTCAAATCTGGGACGCGCGTCACGCTCTATAACGGGACGAAGCGTATCGGTTCTGGCATTTCAAAAAATGGTGCAGTCACGATGTCGATCGCACCTCAACAAGAAGGGGCTGTACTGACGGCTCTCTACACAAATGGTAAATTCAGTACGAACGAGCGCCTCCTTGTCATGAAAGGACTCCGTCCGAAAACGGCACAAGTGAACGCCGTGCGTCCGAAGGCAAAACAAGTGACAGGTAAAGCTCAGGCTGGGATGACGGTCGTCATTCGCGACCAGAAGAAACAAGTCATCGGAAAGTCAAAAGTGACGTTGAATGGCACGTATGTCGTGAAGACACGAGTGTTGAAGAAGGGTGAACGCCTTATGGTTCATGTCGAGGACGTGACGAAGAAGGTCAGTCCGGTCACAACGATCACGGTTCGATAAGAATAGGAAATTACTGAAAAATCATATGCGATTCTTCAATATGTAATCGAGTATGCATACAGCGCGACACAATGGGATTCCTTTTAGATAAGGAGTCCTTTTGTGTTTTTAAAAAATATGATTAAAAATAGAAAATTATGTACCTATTTTTAAAATAATCCATTAAAATAAAGATGTTGTCTGAAGAAAACATTATTTAGGAGGAACATCTTTTCATGAAACAACCAAAGTACTTATCTTTATTCTTAGCGGGGACACTCGTTCTCGGCGGTTTCGCTCCAACATTCGTTTCAGCAGAGACGAATGAAACAGTCGTCGACACGATGGCACCTGAAGCACCAGTCGTAGAAACACCACTTCACACGTCGACTTCTTTAAAAATCACAGGAGAAGTCGGAACGAAAGCGGAGATTCTCGTCGCGAACAAAACATATGAGCGTGTCGTGCGTTCAACTGGAGAAGCAATCTTCACGATGTCACCGCAGCCTGTCGGTCGCGTGATCACAGTCCGTCTCGTCGATGCGAGCGGAAATGTAAGTGAAGAAACACGTGTCGTGGTCGCAGAAAATCCAGAGCAGCGTCCGGAAGCACCGGTCATCAACACGGTCGATAACTCGGCACGTGCGATCGTTGTTACAGGAACACCTGGAGTGGGCGTAACGGTGACAGTCGGAGGAAGCACGTTCAACGGATCATTTGATGCGAACGGTCAATACCGTCGCGTGATTGCGCTTCAAAAAGTAGGAACGCCTTTATCAGCACAAGCGAAAGCGAAGAGTGGGGCACTCAGTGAACTCGTTCAAACAACGGTCGTTGCTGACAAAGTGGCACCTGCAAAAGCTCGTTTGACACAAGCCGTGACGACAACATCGAACGGAATCGCAGGAACAGCGGAACCGCTCGCGACAGTTGTCGTAACGATTGACGGAAAAGCATACTCAGCACCGGTCATGTCGACTGGGAAGTTCGTTCTTCCGATTCCAAAACAACCACTCGGTAAGAAGATGACTCTCGCGGTACGTGATGGTGCTGGTAACTACAGCGCTTCTGAAACGTTGACGGTTCAACACGCACTCTTCAACAACTTCTATCGTGTGACGGAAGAAGAGTTCCGTGCAGTCTTCCATAAAGAAGTATTCACATGGGACGGATCGACACGTTACAACGAGACATTTGCACCGTTCTTCATTGACCGCCCGTCGAAATCGAATATGTTGTTCTTATTGAGCAACTACACAGAAGACGGAGATGTGGTTGGATTCAACAAACTTCGCATCCGTGTAGGGAATGCGACGTACACAGAAGCAATCGATGAATGGGATGTCGATTACTATGAGTACGAAGACGGCTCGGTAGAAGAATCGTACTGGTTTATCCCGAGCGCGAAGATGATTGCTTTCATCAAACAGCATGTTCGTCCAGAGAATCGAATTGTCATCACGATTGAAGGATACGACTATGATGTGGAGTGGGCGTTGATCGCGGGCGAGAAGCGTGCCTTCATCCAGTCGCTTCAATACGTAGGGTATTAATTAAGAAGAAATATGTTATTAGCCGTAGGTGAGTCATTCACCTGCGGCTTTTTTGTATAGGTCTAATGGAGGAGTAATGACGAGAAGGGATTCCCTCGAAATGGTTTTAAAAGTTTGGTCAATGTAAAATTTAGGATTAAATAAAGTCAAAAAATGCTCAAATCAAAAAATAGACATGGAAATTATACATAAATCCATATTATTCATTTAAATATACAAATAATGTATATAAATGAATTTATGAATGATAAACGGCTTGAATTCGCCCTTTTTCGACGCATTTCGACATTTATAAAATAGGTAAATTCGATATTGAATAATCTTCAATAACGAGAAATTCAAAATCATTCCCATTTTTGCGAAAAAAAACGCTTGTGCTAGCTGGAAGCGTTATGTATATTATGGATGTAAGGTTTTCCAAGTTCATACTTGGTAAATTGTTCAAGGGTCACCTCTTGAAAGAATACCTACCCGTTTCGGTGAAGCTCAAGACCTAAACGATCAAGTTGCATAAGTCATTCGTATGAGCGGCGTATACATATGGGATCTTTAGCGGGGGGAGCGTCGACGTAGACGAGTAGAGACAAACACGTAACATAACCAAAGGGAGGATTTACACAAGATGGCTAAGAAATCATTCAAGCTAGTCAAAGCGTCAGCAGCTCTTGCTGTGACGGCAGCAGCCCTTACACCAGTAATGGCAGCAGAAGCATCAACTTCAACAGTTGAACTCAAAGCAGAGGTTGTACTCGGTGGGAAGTTCAAAGAAGCACTCGCACTCAACACACCAGCTGGCGTTGAGATCAAATGGGGTAAATACCTCGTTACTGCAATCAACAAATGGCAAACAGTTAAAGGCCAAGGTTCTGATGGAAAGACTTACATCAAGAAACTTTACGCTCGTAACTACCCACTCTACATCCTTGACCAAGATCTTGGCGAAGTAGAAGCTGGTTCTGAACTCGAGAAGCCATCAATCCGCGTTATGTACCGCGACGGAAAAGTTTACACACAAGCTCCTGAGCGCTTCACAATGAGCTCAACGTACAACACGAAAGATGAAGGCGAGCAAAAAGTTCTCATCTCTTACAACCACAACGGGAACCGCATCACTTCATTCTTGACTTACACAGTTGTTGCTTCTGAAGTTGCATTCTCTAACGTTTCATCTTCAGTAGATCAAGCTAACGAAACATTGTCAGTAATGGCAGATGTTGCAAATGCGAAAGAAGACACAATGGCAGACGTTCTCGTTTACCCATTCAAAGATGCTTCTAAAGCAATCACTGTTAAAGCTGAAATTAAAGACGGCAAATTGACTGCTAAAACTTCTGCTCTTCCAGCAGGTACTCACTCATTCATCGTTAAGTCTGGTGAAGTGATGACTGAAGAAATGGCATTCACTGTAGATGCTGTAGACTTCACGGTTAAGCCAGTTAAAGCTAACCAACTTGAAGTTAAATTCAACAAAAACATTACAGCTGCAGATGCTGCTGACTTCAAACTTGATAACGGTCGTTATGTTACTAAAGTTGAAGTTGACGCGGACGACAAGTCTAAAGTTTGGTTGACTGTCAACGAAGATCTTTACAACGGTGAAGAGTACAAGCTCACTGCTAAAAACTTCTCAATTCCTTCAGGTGAAGTATCAGCTGAAATTGCAAAAGAGTTCAAGTTCGAAGTAGAAGCAGCAGCTTCAATCACACTTACAAAAACAAACTTCCTTGACGGCGAAGACATCCGTGACTTCCTCGTTGTAAAAGATAAGAACGGCTTGCTCTTATCGAACGCAGGTGTTGTACTTTCAGCTACTTCATCAGCATTGAACACTACGACAGGTGAGTTTGCTTTCTCTGGTACACCTTCAGAAAACACACTCTTCGTTGAAGCGAAAGTCGTTTCGAACGGCGAAACAGTTGCAACTTCTGGTGCAATCAAAGTAACTGTATCTGACGATCAAGAAGTATCGGCTATCGATGGCATCCATATTGCTGACGCTGCTACTGAACCATCAGCTTACAAACAAGCTAAGAAAGATGGGAAACTTGATACAGACTTGAAACTTGCTGAATCAGGTCAAATCTTGAACGTATATGTTAAAGATGTTACTGGTGAGATTCAACGTTTAGCTGTTGATTCGTTCACAAACTTAACTCCTGCTGTCGCTACAGTTTCTAAAGATGTAAACGGAAACTTGGTAATCCAAGCATTCTCAACAGGTACTGCAAAAGTTAAAGTGAAAAACGGCAACTTTGAGACTACTGTAGAATTTGCGGTTGTTGCTAACTCTAAGATTGCAGACGCAAAACTTTCAACTACATCACTCGGATTTGATTCTGGTAACGTTGCTGGAGTTGATACTCCACAAGATGTAACAGTTGACTTCCTCGATCAGTACAAAGAAGATTTCGATGCTACAATCGAATCTGATGGAGATGTTCGTGTAGCTGGTTCAAAAGTTGGTACGTTGAAAGTGAAGTCTAGCAACACGCAAGTTGCTACTGTTGAAATCGGTGCAGGCGGAGCTGTTGAAGTTTCTGAAGGGGCGAAGAACGGTTCTGCAACAGTTACAATTTCATTCGAAGACAACTCAGGTAAAGTCGTCTTCACGAAGTCTGTAGCAGTTAAAGTTTCTGAGTTCGACGCAACTGTGGCATCTTACGATCTCGTTGTAACTTCTGCGAACAAATCACTCGATGCTGACGTTGATGTTGAAGGCGTAACTGCTGATGCAGATGACGAAGTAATGTTCGAACTTCGTGGACTTGATAAATATGGTAACGTAATTGAAGTTGTTGAAGGTGCGACATATGACTTCACTTATTCTTCAACTTCACACGCTCCTTACTTCGTAGAAGCTACAAACACATTAGAGTTTGCTGAAGGCGCTGCTCAAACTTTTGCTGCTTCAGGCAAAGTAACAATCAAAGCAACTGTTGGCGGTGTTCAAGTTGATACAGTTTCTGTAGACTACACAAACACTGATGCAGTAGCGAAGAAAGCAATGGTTGATGCTTCTATGCGTACATTCGACCTCTCATCTGTAGATGGTCTTTCAATCGAACAACTTCTCTTCGGTAAAACAAACGCATCTGGTACGAAGAAGTTCATCATCCAACCTGCTGTTTCTGTACAAGATCAGTTCGGTAAAGCAATCGCTTATGACCTTGATGAAACAATCGGAACACTCGCTAACGGCGTAGTTCTCTCTGCTGACGAATACGTTGTAACAAACAAAGTCGGCGTTGTCGTTGATGCAAACGGAGTGGTTACACTTGCTGAAGGACGTACTTCTGGTACATTCACAGTGGTTGTTCCACAAGTTGAATCTAACGTTAACGGAGATCTTCTCTCAGCTCCTGTAGCATTCGACGTAAAAGTTGTTGAATAATTGTTGACCCTCCCTTAGGGTTAAATAGAGCAATGTCTTCGGACGGAGCCATCTTGTAAACCGGTAGTGCCTCGGCACTATCGGTTTTTTACTTTTATCCTAAAAAACAATTCCCCTTTTCTATAAAACAAATTATACTTTTATTGTAATTAAATTAATCTTTTACCATTTTTTAAGAAAAGAGGAAATGTACGTGAAACAATTGTTGTGGGCACTTCTACTTGCCGTTTTTCTTCCTATATTCAGTTTGCCTGATTCGGTGGAAGCAGGTGAGCCGCTTCCGAAACATCTACGGATCCCCAATAGTCCTTATGTGATTACGATGGATGGGAAGGACCTTTACCATGCCGGAACGGGAGAACGCACCCCGTTATCGAGAGAATTGTTTTTACACTGGTCTTACGATCAACGTGCCGTGATGAGCGTGGACAATCAACATATCGTCTTTACATCGGGGTGTAGCTCGTGTTCGATGCATCGCTATATCATCGATTTGGACGGTCAGATTACGGTTGATCTAGTACCAGACAACTATCGCATCGTCGGAGCTGACGTTGCGCACGATCGACTCCTGTGGGCGACTTGGTCAGAAGTGATCATGACGAACCTTGAAGGGGATATCCTTTGGAAGCGTTCCGACCTTGGGACTGCCGTCACGTTATCTACCGATGGTCAGACGGTCATTGCCGCACAGCATGACCTGTTGAAGATTGACCACGTGAATGCAGCGACAGGTGAAACGGAATCGACTCAATCCTTTGATGTGAAGGTCCAGGGCCGCGATAAGGAAGCGCTCGCCTTTGATGGCGCCATCGCTTATCCGGATCAAGGTTACGTCTATCTTGAGGCAACCCGACAGCTTGTCGCGCTTCCAGGGCGGTCTTACATACAATATGCCGAAGAAGATGGGTTCTTACACTGGTATTCGGAAGGCACGTATGGGGTCCTCGATCTTGCATCTGGAGAATTGAAGACGTATCACCCGATTGTCTATCCGGAACTGTTCCCTGGTGTTTTAGTGTTCCCGGATCGAACAATCCCACTTTCTTCATATAAACAGATGCCAACCCACTTTGAATTCGAAGTCGATAAGAGTGCGAATGAAGAAGGAGATCCATTCCTTTATGTCGGTCGTTCCTATCCACTGATATTCAAATCGACGAATCTGGACGGGGTGGTCGAAACCATTCCGTTTGAGCAATTAAAAGCGAATGAAGCGAATGAAATCACTTCACCTCAAGTATTTACACATCTAGCAGGTGTCAGATACGACCTCACCTATATGGGGGAACATCTCAAAGGTTGGCTCTCTGGCTCCAAGGCAGACTACGTTTCGATTCGTAAGTTCGGAATTGCGGGTGAAATCCTCGGATATGCATCGTCTCATGCAAGGGTGACGGTTCGAGTTCATCAAGACGGGAAAGAGCCGATTCAATACTCGACATTCGCTTCAAGCTCTGGAGAATTCCGGGTGGCGACGGGACGATTAGCAGGAGGGACAACATTTACGGTAACGAGCAGTGGAGGGGGTGGGGTGGTTTATCGACAACCGTTCGTCGTCCCGACTCCGAATCTAGAGCCGAATACGATTGAAGTGGTAGGAGACTCCGCCGAAACGGGGGTCATCTTTAAAACGGTACCGTATGGAAAAATTGACATCACCGTTGAAGAACACTTCCATTCGTGGTACGACACGATTCAAGCAGACGCCTCAGGTATTGCGCACGTGACGGGAACGGTCGATCCGCTCACAAAAGGCGTCAAAGTGACGTACGAACCAGCTTTCACGGAAAAGGTAGGGAAGGAACTCGTCGTCTTTGAGCGGGCCAAACCAACCTTCACGTTCCAAGTGACACCACAGGCAGGGGATGTGGAACTATCGTATGCGTCGACAGCCAAACGCATCACATACAAGACGTTCGTCAACGACGTGCTCATCGGGGACGGTCGTACGCTTGCGTTACCGAAGGCACTTCAAGATGGTGACGTCATTCGTACCGTTGCCACGACAGGAGATCGCTCGACGACTATGGAGCATCGTATCGTTGAGGTCGGACCGACGATTCTTCAAGTGACAGATGTCGCGATGACGGCGACACATACGGTCGTGAGCGTTCGTCGTGACGTGAAGGCAGACCTTCAGTTCTATATCAACGGTAAACGTACGACTGCGACGCCGGTCTCCTCGACGCGATTCACGGTTCCGGCACGACCTGGGGACATCGTCCTCGTTCGTCTCCTCCGTGGAGGTCAAAAGCTAGATACGCGTCTTGCGTTACCGAAAGTCACGTTCAGCAACATCCGCCTCCATGATGAGCAAAAGACATGGGTCGGTATGGTGCTTCCGAATAGCGCCGTCACGTTGCAAAACGGCTCGACACGAATCGCGAGCGGGAAGAGTTCTTCGACAGGACGTGTCGTCATGAACTTGTCGCCTCAACCGATCAAGTCAAAAGTCACACTCGTCAGTAAGCGAGGCGTGTATCGTTTCGTTCAGACGGTCTACGTGAAGGCTGGGCTTACGCCGAAGTTCACGGTGACGACGCCGACGAGCTCGTCACGTTCTGTCACGGTGAACGCCAACATCGATTATGGTAAAGTGACAATCTATCGCGGGTCGACACTCCTCGCATCGAAGACGGTGACGTCAACATCGACATCTGTCTCGATGGCAGCTCAAAAATCAGGCACACGTTTGACGGTCCGGATGACGACGCCAAAAGGTCGTTCACAGACGATTTACGTCACGGTACGCTAACATTCAGCGTCTATTCCATTCGATTGGGATAGACGCTTTTTATATGGGTTTCATGATTGGTTATTGTGAGTTGTTGTTACGTAATAAGATTTAAAAAATCGCTTTTCTTCTTTTTGAAAAAAATCCCTTTTAATCATGGTATGATGGTAAAAAAAGATAAATGAGGTATTGGATGAATACATATGTAAAAGGTGTGCTCTTATCCACGGCGCTACTTCTCACGACAACTTCTGTTGGGGCAGAAGAGGTGGCACGTCCGTTCTTTACAGAAGTATCAAAAGAAACGACCGTGTATCGATTGTTGCCGGATAAGACGATGAAGCCGATCGGTAAACTGCTACCGAATGAACAATATGCGGTCGTCGGTGTGTCTGGTGGCTATTATCAAGTCGAGGTGAACGGGCGACGCACGTACGTCAAAAAGCAAGAGATCCCGTTAAAGGCTCAACTTCTGACGAAAGCCGTCGTCTCTGACGGACAATACGAACGATTGCTTCATAACTATACGGCACGTGTCGAAAGACGTGAGGTCCCGTATTACTATGGATTTCTGACAAAAGCGCAAGCTGTCAGTCAAGCGGACTCGGCTATGAACGGGGTGTGGCGCATCGGGGCAACCCCGGGCAAACAAGTCGTGGAAGACATTCACACGTTCAACTGGGAAGAGGACATCACCGTTGGCGACTCGACATCGTTCATGTTCCAAATGCAATACTGGATGGTATTGAACCAACTGACAATGGCGTACCATTATACGAAAGACACGAACTATTTGGCTTACGGAAAAGCGTTCGTTGACAGTTGGGTCAAGCAGTATCCGACCGATTCATATCGTCGGTACCCGAACGCCTATCACCAACAAGGGACGGCGATTCGTACGTTCCATCTCATCAACTTTTGGAATCAATACAAGAAGTCTCCTTTAAATAACGACGCAGCATTCAGCGCACGTGTGCTTCAGACGATTGAAGGGCACGGTGAAATCCTGGCGGACGCGAAATTTTATCGGGAACGTCACAATCATGGGATTTTCCAAGACATGGCGTTGACGGATATCGCTCAGACGTTCCCTGAGCTCGAACAATCAAGTGTTTGGAATGAGCTTGCGACGACGCGGTTGACGACACAGTTGGACCACTCCTTAAGTCCTGACAACGTTCATTTGGAGCATTCGCCGGGTTATCAGGTGTATACGTACGAGATGCTGTATCGCTTCAACCGCTGGATCGAAGCGAACGGCTTCACGACATCTCCTCGCCTAGAGGCAGTTGAACGGATGCCGGAGACGCTCGTCCATCTGATGAAACCGAACCGGACGCTTCCGCTCTTCGGGGACACGACGGGGGAACCGCGGACGACGTCGATGATCTCGACATTGCGTGACTATCCTGAACTGCTTTATGCGGTTACAGGAGGAGCGGAAGGAGTACGACCGACAGAACGCGTGAAGCAACTCGACACGCAATACGCGGTGTTGCGCGAACATTGGGGAGAGAATGAGCCCTTCGCCGATGCGGTCTCACTTATGATGACGGCAGGGTTTCATAATACGGCCCATAAACATCAAGATGATCTCAGCATCGACCTGTACGGATTTGGACGTGACTTCATCGTCGAGACTGGACGATTCGGTTATACGAACCGACCGGAGCGAGATACGGCCGTCCGTGTCGAAGCGCATAATACGGTGAACATGGGATCTCGTCAGCTCACGCTCCATTCGAGCACGATCGGGAAAAGTGGGATCACCTCGGTCGAGGAAGTCGATGGATTACAACGGGCGAACGGATTCAGTGACTTGATGGGGCAAGGGATTCATCACACGCGGAGCGTCGCACACGATTTAGACGGCACCGTGCTCGTCGCGGATACGATTCAAAGTGACGCCCGCGTCCCGTTCACGCAACGGTTCCATCTCGGAGTCGGTCTTGAACCGGTCGAAGAACGTGAAGGTGAGATGCTTTTCCGTGATATGGAAGGGCGAACGCTCCAGATGATTCAACTGCCGATCGCTTCGACGGGTACGGTGCGAATCGAACCGAGTTTTGTCGCCTATCGTGATTTCGAATGGAAGCCACGTCACCAAGTCGTTTCGACAAAAACTGGGAAAGGCACCTCGTTCGTCACCTTGTTCCACCTTTCGAAGACAGGGACGCGCGTCACGTTCTCGAACGTGATGGAGACGGAGACGGCTTACGTCGTGAATTACTCCTTGTCGAACGGGCAATCTCGCACCTTTGAAATGCCGAAAGGTGTGAGTGAGGAAATAAGTGAGACGCTATAAGGAAATAAGGAGGAGATGCCAATTGGTATCTTCTTTTTCAATTCCGACAAGAAATAACGAAATATTTACAGAAAAGTAATTGTGTTATTTTGTGAGATTGCGTATCTTTAAAGATGAAGTCTATACAGGTTTTGTAATCGCTTCCATTGGCTTGATGTCAGACATCTGTCAGTAGAGATCAAAATCGAGGGTGTGACTTCGGAACGGTCGACTCATACATATTTAAAGGAGGAATATCTGCATGTTGAACTCAAAAACACGCAAGTTCTATCAAGGAATGCTCGCAGCAACGCTCACGGCATCGGTGATCGCCCCGGCGGTCGTGACAGAAGCGGCTCCTGCCAAAAAGACAATCAAGTTGAAGGCGGCGTTCGTCACAGACGGGGATCTTGACGCAGCGCTCGACAAAACGTATCAAGGTAACAAAATCTATTGGTACAAATCGACAGTCGACATGGACAAACTCGGTACATATCAAGTTGCTAAAGGATACATTAAATGGAAGAACCAGTACTTCGAGAAAAAAGTACGCGTCGTTAACTATCCGAAAGCAATCATTCCTCCAAAAGGGGACTGGACGTTCAAACATGGCGAGCAGTTGACTGGCCAGTTGAACACGCTTCAAATCCAATTCGTCGACCGTGTCCTCCGTCAACCGGTGAAATGGACGAACCTTTCGACAGACAAGATTGGTGAGTTCGTCGCGACCGCTTCTTACACGCACAAAGGCCGCACCGTGACACTCGACGTTCCTTATAAAGTAGAAGGATACGACCTCTCAATTATGCATACGAACGATACGCATGCGGCGCTCAAGTACGCTCCGAACCGTGCGACAGCTGTCAAACAAGTTCGTGCTGAAAAACCAGATAGCTTGTTGATCGATGCGGGAGACGTCTTCTCTGGTTCGCTTTACTTCAACGAGTTCAAAGGACAAGCTGACCTCAAGTTGATGAACTACATGAAGTACGACTTGATGGTACCTGGTAACCACGAGTTCGACCTCGGAACAGAAGAAGGGCATAAAGAGTTGTCACAATTCGTACGTTATGCGAACTTCCCGTTCGTCAGCTCGAACGTCGATTATTCTGGCGACCAGTACATGAAGAACTTGTACCGCGATGAAACGACAGAGAAGGCTTACAACGGTCGTCTCTATGAGGGCGTCATCAAAGTGGTTGACGGTAAGAAAGTCGGATTCTTCGGTTTGACGACAGAAGAAACGGCCGACATCGCTAGCCCAGGTCCAATCAAGTTCCAAAACTATATCGATGAGGCGAAGAAAGCGGTCAAGGCTTTCGAAGACATGGGCGTCCATCAAATCGTCGCGGTCTCGCACCTTGGTTACAACGACAACCCGACAGTCGACAACGACTTGCTTCTCGCTGAAAACGTTGACGGGATCGATGTCATCATCGGCGGTCACACGCATTCACGTTTGAACGCACCTGTCGTCATTTCGGAAAATAAAACAGAGCCGACGCTCATCGTCCAAGCCTTCCAGTACAGTGAGTTCCTCGGTACGCTTGACGTCGAGTTCGACAAAGACGGGAAAATCGTTTCGCATGCTGGTAAGTTAATCGACGTGAAAGTACTTGAGCCAGACGCTCGTGCGGTCTCACTTCTTGCACCATTTAAAGAAGATGTCGACAAGATCAGTAACGACCCGATCGGCGTCACGTTGACAGCGGCACTTGAAAACCCACGTGACGAAGGTGACATCTCAGCACCAAGTGTACGTAAACAAGAGACGGCTCTTGGTAACTTGATCGCAGACGGCATGCTCGCGAAAGCGAAAGACTACGATGCAGACGTTATCGCGGCAGTTCAAAACTCAGGCGGTATTCGTTCAAGCATCGATGCAGGCCCTGTCACGACAGGTGAAGTCATCACGGTCCTTCCGTTCGGTAACACACTTGCTGTCATGAACCTCAAAGGTTCTGAGTTGCTCGCGGCACTCGAGCGCAGCGTGAGCGTTTACCCACGTGAGAGCGGCGGCTTCCTCCAAGTATCAGGATTGAAAGTCGAGTTCGACAGCTCGAAGCCAGCGAACGAGCGTATCGTGAAAGTGACATACAACAACGGAACGACGGATGTTGCAATCGATCCGAACGGTATGTACAAAGTTGCGACGAACTACTACACAGCAACGGGCGGCGACAACTATGTCGAGTTCGAAGCAGCATTCAAAGATGCACGTGTGACGGATCTTGGTCTTAGCGACTGGGAAAACCTCCGCGACCACATGCTCGACCTTGGTGAGATCACACCAACGGTTGAAGGTCGTATCGTCGATGTAGCAGAATAAGAATTTTTAAGCGGGGCATCCTTATCGGGTGCCCTGTTTTTGTGAAGAATTAAATTGAAACACATGATTTTTCGTTTGACTCGAAAGGACGAATTCATTCGCCTTCATCCTCAACAACTCTCGACATCCACAACATATGTCCTCTTTGTATTCGATTTGTCATTCAGTTGATTTTGCCTTTTGAATTGAGCGTTTGCTATAATCAATGGGTGTCGAAACGTGATGTTTCAAATAACAGGGCATCGGCTAAAGAGAAAACGATGCCATAATGAATTTGGAGGAACCCCCATGAGTTGGAAACGAAAAGTGAAACGCGGTGTCTACCTAGGCATGCAGCGCGGCAAACGCATCGGTCGTCGGTTGATGAAAGGGACTCAGACGCAAGTCCAGACGAGACAGTTCGTTGAGGTCGTCCCATCTTGGTACGCACGTACATCTGCAAACTACGAACTCGATGGTGCAGCGCTCGTTTCAACGATGGCTGAGAAGCAATTTTTGACGTATGGCGAACGTGCCTCGTCGTTCCGTGGCGTCCCTGGCCCGGATTCGTTCCAGCTCAACCCGTCGATTCGTGAATTTGACGCGAGCTTGAACGTAGAAAAGAGTGGTGACATCGAAGTCACGCTACTCGTGATGTTGTATAACGACGAAGAACGAACGCGTGTCGTCCGTGTAAGTGACGGTGTTCGCACGACGGTCGCCCTTCGTGAAAATGAGACGAAGACACGCTTCGTCATTCAAACACAAGGTAAGGGTCGCGCCCTCATCCAATCACTCCTCGTTGATGGCCAACCGCTATGGAACGTGGAAGGGATGGGTAGTGCCGTTGCCGATGCTGACTTTGACGCGATGATCGAGCTGGATGCCTCGACGCTTGAATTGATTTCTCCTGTCGGACGTATTGTCGACTTTTCAGACGAGGCCATCATCGTGACAGGACAAGGTAGCCAGTACGAGCACTACGGCGTGCAAGAAGCGGCTCTTCCACACGTGGATACGAAGCGCGGTATCGACTTCTCGCTTGCCGATATGGACGACTATGTCTATCGCTTCTATTTAAAAGGAGATGCGTCTCAAACGGCGAAAGCGACATTGTTTGTGGCGACGTATGCACACGGTGAGCGCGATCAACTGATTGAAGTGCCACTCGGCTTCAGTAACGTCTTGAGCCTGACGCCTAGCCACGAGTCGGTCCGTTACTTCATTCGCTTCTACGGCGATGGGGCAATCTCAGACCTTAAGCTTGGTGTCATCCGTGAGAACAGTGTCCGTCGTACGGAACAGTTCGATTTAGATCCGACATATTGGACGATTCCGACACCGGAGTCGATTAAATTGAAACAAGATCCGAACGGTCTTCGTCTTGTCTTAGACATCGAGCCGGACGTGCGCCGTTACGTTTCTTATATGGAGACGAATAATCGCTTCACGGTTCTCCCGAAAGAGAACCCGTATACGGTCCGGCCGAACCATCGCTATCGCGTCACAGTCGATGGCGAGCTCGGTGCGAACACAGGCGTCGTCCTTTATATCATTTCGTACTCACTGACAGAACGATTGTCGATGCAGCAAGTTCAGCTCGGTAGCGAGAAGATTTTCGAGTTCGGAAAAGATGTCCGCTACCTCCGTTTCGCCCTTCGTGTGGATGGACAAGGTGAGACACTCGTCACAGGCATCCGTGTCAGTGAAGAGATCATCACCGACCGCACGCAAGTGCCGGAATGGGTGGACCCGCGTGAGGCGCGTCTGTTTGAGACGACACCACGTGAGTTGCATGAGATGAAAGTCGCGGCCATCTTCGATGAGTTCACGACGGCATCGTATCGTCCAGAGTGTGAGTTGATCACCTTCTCACCAGATGATTGGCCAGCCGTCTTAGCTGACCGTCAGCCTGACTTCCTCATGGTCGAGTCCGCATGGAAAGGGAACGACAAGACGTGGGAGAAGAAGATCGTTAAGTATGGGACAAACACGTGGGAAGACCTTGATGCACTTCTGGACTGGTGCCGTCTGAACAACGTCCCGACCGTCTTCTGGAACAAAGAGGACCCGATTCACTACGATCGCTTCATCGAGACGGCGAAACGCTTCGACTTCGTCTATACGACGGATGCGAACATCCTCGAGAACTATAAGCGTGACTGTGGGCATGACCGTGTCGGCGCATTGCCGTTTGCGGCACAGCCGAAAGAGCATAACCCGATCCGCCTTCCGGGAACGCGCGAACCGTACGCTTGTTTTGCGGGCTCTTATTATGCCAACCGTCACGAGTCGCGTCGGATCGATATGGACCGCTTGTTCGCAGCTGCTGACAAGTATGGTCTCGTCATCTACGACCGCAACTACGAGATGAACCAGCGCGGTGAGACGGACCAACTTCAGTTCCCTGAACAGTTCCGTCAATCGATTCGCGGTAGCTTGAAATATAATCAAATCGCAAAAGCATATAAAGGCTTTAAAGTCATGCTGAACGTCAACTCGGTCAACGATTCACCGACGATGTTCTCACGCCGTGTCTTTGAAGGACTCGCGTGTGCGACACCGGTCGTCAGTACGCGTTCGGTCGGTGTTAAACAGATGCTCGGCGATTATGTCTTCCTCGATGAGGGTGATGAGATGCTCGAAGAGACATTCCGTAAACTGCTCACTGACGATGCGTTCTATGAGGACGTGGCGATGGGGGGCATGCGTCACGTGCTCAAGAACCACACGTACACGCAACGTCTCGCACAAGTCGTCAGCACGATCGGTCTCCCATATCGTGTCGACCATCCGAAAGTCGCGCTCGTCGCATTCGTCCGTTCGACAGAAGAGATGAACCGTGTCGTCGACACGTTCCGTGCACAGGACTACGAGCACAAACATCTCGTCGTCTTCCTTGACAAGTTCGAAGGGCATTTAGACGTATACGAGGCATACAACACCGAGGATATCTCGACATTCATGCTCAGCTACTTGCCGCAGTACAACGCCTTGTCTGAGATCATGGACGGGTTTGATTGGATGGCTTACATCCAGACGGCGGATTACTATGGTCCTTCTTACATCTCTGACTACATGTTGGCGACGCGCTATGCGGAAGCGAACATTTTGACGAAAGAGGACTATTTCACTTGGAACGATACGCTCGAAAAGGTCGATTCGGATGGCACGTATCGCTATGTGTTCGACGCGACGCCTTCACGTTCAATCATGAAGCCGGACGTTCTCCGCTTCTATAGTGTCCGTGAAGCGCTTGACGTCCTCGCGACAGATGCGACATTGAAAGAATTGGCTCAATCCGGTGAACGAATCTTTAGTACAGACCCGTATCAATATGTAAAAGCAGGGAGCGAGATGCCAACAGCAGTCGCTCAGGAGGTACAATTATGACAACACCACTTCGCGTCCTCGTTTATGGGGATGTCAACTTAAACTTGATTGACGGGTCGGCCATCTGGCTGACTTCCGTCGTCTCGATGTTGAAGCAGGACCCATCGATTCACGTCGATGTCCTCCTCAAACGCTCGATCACCAAGCCAGAAGTCACGGCAGGCATCAAAGAGTTGCCGAACGTTCGCTTCATCGACTTGTTCGGAGCGAACTCACCGAAGAAAGGGACGCCTTACCACGAACGTGGCGTCCTTCAAGCGGATGAGGCAGCACAAGTGATCGATGAGTTGATGACAAAAGACGGCTATGACTTGGCGTTCGTCCGTGGATTCCAGTTGGCGTACGATCTGTCTCAATATGAACAGACGATGGCGAAGACGTGGACATATATCACGGATTTCACGCACGACCATACACAAGCGTCGGAAGAAGAACTCGCACGCCTTCGTCAGATTGCGTCACGCTCGGCCCGTATGCTTTGTCAAACCGAGGCGATGAAGACGTACTTCGAGTCGTTCTTGCCGACGGACCGCCCGTTCTTGATTCTGAATCCGATGATTCCGAACGGGAAAGGGACGCAGCCGACGTTCACGAAACCGAACGACCGCCTCGTCTATACAGGGAAGTTCGCACCGCTTTGGTACACGACCGAGATTTTGGACGCGTTCGCGAAGTTACGTGAGACGTATCCGGCCGAGCTTCATATCGCGGGCGACAAGTTCAACCAAGACCCGAACAACCCGAACTTCAAACAAGAGACGTTAGCGCGTCTGAAGTCGGAGGAAGGGATTCATTGGCTCAAAGGGATTCCGCGAGCGGACGTCGAGACGCTCATCGACCGTAGTGCGATCGGTGTATCGTGGCGTCATCCAGAGCTTGACGCGAGTCTTGAGCTTTCAACGAAATTGCTCGAATACGGTTCGCTCGGTAAACCGGTCCTCTTGAACCGTAACCCGATGCACGAACTCATTCTCGGGGAAGACTATCCGCTCTTCGTCAACTCGGAAGAAGCATTTATCGAGAAGGCGCGCCTCGCACTTACGGACGAAGAGGTGTACGCTGACGCGGCGAAGCGTCTCTATGAGATGTCGCAGTATTATACGTTCAGCAACACGTATGCACGTCTTCGTGACGAGCTTTGGTCGATGAAAAAGATCAACCTACTCTTCGCCGGTCATGACTTCAAGTTCTTGCGCCTGTTCATGGACTACTTCCAGAACAACCCGCGCTTCAACGTCTTGATTGACCAATGGGAAGGACATAAGATTCATGACGTGAATCACAGTAAGGCATGTCTCGAGCAAGCAGACATCATCTTCTGTGAATGGGGTCTCGGGAACGCCGTCTGGTACTCGCATCATAAGAAGCCACACCAGACGATGATCGTTCGCATCCACCGTCAAGAGAAAGAGACACCGTTCCCACGTGAATACAACCTTCATAACATCGACCGCATCATCTTGGTGTCGCCATATATGCTTGAGGAGATGTATCGTCTCTTCCGCATCCCGCGTCACAAAATGACGATGATTTATAACGCCGTCGACGGGAAGCGTCTCGTCCAACCGAAAGAAACGGAAGACTTGACGTTCCATTTAGGGATGATCGGGGTCAACCCGAAACTGAAGCGTCTCGACCTTGCGCTCGATATGCTCGAAACGTTGTTACAAGATGACCCACGATACAAACTCTTTATCAAAGGCCATCATCCAAACGATATCTACTGGATCAACAAACGAGAAGACGAGCGTGCCTACTACGACCGCTTGCTCGAACGATTGGAGCAACCGATCTTCAAAGAGAGCGTCCGCTTCGATGGACACGGAGATGACGTTCCAGAATGGTTGACGAAAATCGGCTTCGTGCTGTCGACGAGTGACTTGGAAAGCTTCCACTTGGCACCGGCTGAAGCGATGACGTCTGGTACGTATCCGATCATCCGTCATTGGACGGGAAGTGAGACGATCTATCCGGACGATGTGTTGATGGAAAACGTGTTAGAAGGCGTCGACATCATCCGTTCGTTCAAAGGGGACTCAGCGCGTCTTTTGGAAGCGACAGAAGTCTATAAAGCGTATGCGCATCACCATTTCGCGATTGAAACGCTCGCTCCGAAATTAGAGGAGCTCTTACTAACAGAACTGAATGCCGTCCATTCATAATCAGCAAGCCCGCCATCGCGGGTTTGCTTCTTTTGAAAACAAAGAGAAGGGGAGCATCCCATGAGTTATTTTTTGTATGAAGCCACTACCCGACACGTCGAGTTGACAGAGCGTGAGGGGGTGACCCATGTGTTGTCGAAAGAACCGCTCGATGCACGCATTGGCTGGTTTGACGCAACACGTGACGAGCCACACGGTCATTATATCTCCCTTCAATTCGAAGAGACGTTTACCGTATCGGTCCCATTCAATAACGTCATCCCGGTCTATTACACGACGGACCCTGTCGTCGTCGGTACATCGCTCCGCCAAGTGGCGGAGAGGGCCGGAAAAACGGAAGTGTCGTCTGAAGCTGTCTCGAAAATGCGATTTGTCGGTCATGTGTTTGGACGTAACACCCGCATCGAAGGCGTGATGCGACTCGCTGCAGGCGAGCGTCTCACTGTCAAAGGCAGAGACGTGACCATCGAGAAATGGGACGACCTGCCGATGGGAACGAACACGTTACGGGAAGATTTTGATGCGACGTGGATCAAGGCGTTACGTCAATCGATTCCGCCTTATCAAACGGTGAATCTTCCATTTGCGGGTTCGGCGTTTGACCTCGTCTTCACGAAACTTACACTCGAGGCAGGGAAGACGGTGCGCCTTCACGTTCCTTCATTAGATGGAAACGAGGCAGACTTGGCACGTGAATTATTTGAGGAAGCCGAACTTGTCGAGACGGAGCCGCCTGTGACAGATCTCCACTTGTCGCTATCGAAACGAGTGGCACAGTCGTTCGATGCGACAGAAGGAAACTTGAGCGCGTATGAGTCGATTCCGACTGGACGGGCACGGGATACGGATTACGTTGAAATCGGGAAGCACGGTTCAGACTGGCTCTACGGCAAGCATATTTTCTTAAAAGAGACGATGGATGAGCACGAGGCGAAACAACAGCTCTCGAGACGGGCGATTCGTCCGTTCGAAGGGTTTGGTGAAGCGGAACGCGAACAGGTAGAGGCGATGCTGGGACGGCTGTTTGACACGTACGAAGACCGGGATTGGAGCGGACGTCTCGAGGCGGCGTGGTTCGAGTTGAAAGTGGAGCACTTCCATGCGTATGCACGACAAGGCTTCATGGATGAAATGTTACTCGTTCAACCACTGTTCGACCGTGACGTGCTGCGCCATATTCTTGAAGCGCCATATGAATTGAAACGACAAGGTCACCTGATGAAGGTCGCCTTCGATGAGTTGTTCGGCCCGACGCCTCCACATCTGGTCAAAGAGAGTTTCGCATGGAGCGATTCGCCGCTCTTGCCGACCGTGACACCGGCCCCGTTGAACTGGCGGTTGATGCTCGATGCGGTCGTGCCGAGCCAAGTCGTGCGGATGCATGAGCTCCTTCATGTGGAAGACTCGGTTCGCCAAGCGATGCCAAAGGGCGACAAACCGAACCATCAGGTCGTGTCCATTTGGAATGACTGGACGGCTCAAAACTGGTCGAATTTGTTGGAAGAGACGGCGATTGAAGAAGAGCAGGTCGAACTGGAGATTCCAGAAGCGCACCAACCGCGATCGGTGACAATCAAACCGTTCATCTATCACTATTTTGTCCCGTTCAATACGGAGTTGTTCAGCCTGAGAGAAAATCAATTTAAGGCAGAGGTCGATGTCGAGCCATTACATGGAGAGAATGGATATATCCAGCTCTTCAACCAGAGCTTCAGTTCACCTCCGTCAAGTGAGTTCTTAAAGGACGCGACGCTTGGGAACGCACCGGTCATCCAAGTGTCAGGGACGATTGAATTGTTGTCAGATGAAGACACGCCGATCGAATTGTACATCATGCAATATGATGCGAAGAAAAATCTGAAGAAGGCAGCTTTTAGTCAAACACTTCGGACGGGCGTCAACACGTTGCAACAACGTGTCCCGAAAGAGTTAGACGCCAAGTATGTGAAGCTCGCCATCAAATTCCAAAATGATCAACATGCGGTCCGTCTCCGAATGGGTGCATGGGACATAGAAAGCTGAGGACATCGAGTATGGAACGTCAACAAGTTGAATATGTAGAACGTGAGAATGCTTTTTTACGTGAGCAGTTGCAAATGATGACAGACCAGATGGAAACGTTGAAACAAGAAGTGCTCGAAGAGGGCGCGAAACAGATTCGAGGAAAAGAGAACACGGTCCAAAAGATGAAAGAACTCGAAAAAGAATTGCGTCAAGCTCAAGCGAACGCCGAAAAGTGGCGGAAGACGGCAGCTTCTGAGCAGAACAAAGTGAAGACGATGACGGAAGAAGTGGAGCGGATGAAACATGTGATTGATCGTGCGAAAGCAATCCCGCTCGCCGGTAAGCTCATCACAAAGATTGAGCGTGAAGGGAATCCATCATGAAAACGTATGAGGAACAGCTAAACGACATCCAATTGGAGAAAAAGGCATGGGTCCAAACCGTCAATCGTCACTTTGAGACGATGCCGACCCCGAATTGGCTCGACGGTTCTTCCATCAAGCGTGGCGTCAGTGTCATCGTCGCTTCACATGATTCGGAAGAATTATTGCGTGCTTGCCTTGCGTCACTAGAAGCCCAAACGATCCATGCCTCATTGATTGAATGGGTCCTCGTCTTTAACGGTCCGAACCGAGAGGCATTGCGAGCGGTCAGTGAGTCGTTTGGTCGAGATGTCGACGTCGTCCGTCTCGAAGTCGAAGAGGCGAATGTCAGCATCGCCCGCAATCAAGGAATTGACGCGTCGACACGGCAGTATGTGACATTTTTGGACGAGGATGATACGTTCAGCCCGACTTACGTCGAGCGACTATTCGAACAAGCATTACCGAATCGAATCGTGATTGCCGACATTCAGGACCGAAGTCCATCGGGCGAGGCACTTTCTTCACCGCTCCACCGGGAGTTCGAACGCCTGACGGGACAAGAGACGACATACGAGCAAATGTCGCAACTCTTGACGCTCAACGCGTGTAAACTTGTCCCGGCCGTCTATGCGAAACAAGTGCGTTACGAACCGACCTTAAGGAGCGGAGAAGATGTCGTTTATTTTTCAACACTGTTCTCCACGTATATGCCTGAAGTGAAGATATTGCCTTCTGAGACGGATGCGATTTATTATCGCCAAGTGCGAGAACGTTCTGTCTCTCGCCAAGCGGTCAGCCAAGATTTCTCGATCGACCAACGTCTTTCCGTCATCAAGCGGCTCGATGCCATTCCGACAAAGGAAGCCTCGGTTCGACGCTTCATCGAGCGGAAAATCGATGCCCAAACCTCGATGATGAGTTTATTTTATGAGAAGGTTCCTGAACAACGCGCGCATATCCGTACGACGGTGCGGGAAGCAGCGCTTCGTTATTTCTCGTTCAGTATATTGAATCAACATGCAGCGGAGCGGGGGATTGTCATCGGCGAACGCCTCGAAGAAGCCGGCACACTTATTGCTGAATTCCCTGAAGACGTCGTCATCCGCGTCTATTTGATGGCGCCGTATACGCGTCAAGAACTGCGGAGTCATGTGACGGATGAACAATTTGAGCGACTGACGTTTGCGAATATGTCGCTACCGAATTGGTCAATATTGCCTGAAGTTTGTTATAGTAGTGGGGATGTGCGTGCCGTCGCATTATGCACAGAACATCATTTAGGTGTAAAATCTTACTCGGTCCCATCCCGTTAATACAGTATTGTCATGAAAATGTAATTGCTTCTCAATTCGTATCGGGAGTATAATGGGTTTGATTTTTGGTGAAATCCTAAACAATATGAAATGTTTTGCAACATTCGGTGACACGTGTCACTAATCTATGGAGGTTATTTCAATTATGAAAGTTTGTACAATCGGATTAGGATATATCGGACTCCCTACATCAGCCGTTTTCGCCCAGTATGGCGTAGACGTACTCGGTGTGGACATTCATCAGTCCGTCGTGGATAAATTGAACCGTGGCGAGATTCACATCGAAGAGCCAGGTCTTGGTGAAGTCGTGAAAGAAGTTGTCGCAAACGGTAAATTCCGTGCGTCACTCGAGCCAGAAAAAGCGGACGCGTTCATCATCGCGGTACCGACACCAAACAACGACGACGAGCACAAATCATGTGACCTCACATACGTTCTTGAAGCAACGAAACGCGTGCTTCCACACGTTGAAAAAGGAAACGTCATCATCGTGGAATCAACAATCGAGCCACGTACGATGGACGACCATGTGAAGCCGCTCGTGGAAGCTGCTGGATTCACAGTCGGCGAAGACATCTTCCTCGTACACTGCCCAGAGCGTGTCCTCCCAGGACAAATCTTGCATGAGCTCGTTCACAACAACCGCATCGTCGGTGGGATCACGGAAGCATGTGCGGAAGCTGGTGCAAAAGTGTACGGCACGTTCGTCAAAGGTGAAATCATCAAGACGGATGCGAAAACAGCAGAGATGTCTAAACTCATGGAAAACACATTCCGTGACGTGAACATCGCCCTCGCGAACGAACTCGCGAAAGTATGTAACGCCCTCGACATCAACGTGCTTGACGTCATCGAGATGGCAAACAAACACCCACGCGTCAACTTGCATAGCCCAGGACCAGGTGTAGGTGGCCACTGTCTCGCGGTCGACCCATACTTCATCGTCGCGAAGCAACCAGAACTCGCGAAGATCATCAAGTTGTCACGTGACACGAACGTATCGATGCCTGCTTACGTCGTCGAGAACGTCAAGAAACTCGTCGCAGGACAAGACAATGCGAAAATCGCGGCGTTCGGCGTAACGTACAAAGGAAACGTCGACGACATGCGTGAAAGCCCAGCGGTCGACATCATCGAGTTGATGCTCGCTGACGGCATGAACGTAGCCGTCCACGACCCACACGTCGAAGTCTCTTCTTCGAAACATTTCGACCTCGTCTCGAAAGAAGAAGCAATCCAAGATGCGGACCTCGTCCTCGTCCTCGTTGACCACAACGAGTTCAAAGCACTTGACTTCGCAGAATTGAACGGCGCGATGCGTCGCCCAATGATCTTCGACACGCGTAATATCGTGAAGGCCGATGACAGCGACCTTGCCGTTGTAAACTACGGAAACCTTTACAACTACGTCAACGGGAAAGTTACGTTGACCTAAACCGTTAGGTGCCCAATATGATCAAAGCATCGAAACAAGTTTTCATTGAACTTTGGGAGAGTCTCTATCTCATTTTGAGACTCTCTGTCTATGAAACGAAAAGTCGTTACTCGATGCAGTATTTTGGCTACTTGTGGGAAATCATCACACCAATTATTCAAATCGCCATCTATTGGCTCGTCTTCGGATTCGGTTTACGTGCGGGTCGAGACGTTGGGGATGTCCCGTTCTTACCATGGCTCGTCTCAGGGATTGTGCCATGGTTCTTCTTTGGACCGGCCATTGTCAGCGGATCTCGATCCGTTTTTTCTAAGATTGCTCTCGTCTCGAAGATGAGTTTTCCAATCAGTACGATTCCGGCCTACGTCATTTTGTCGGAGCTATACCGACACGTTGCCATGGTCGTAATCGCCTTTATTTTGATGATGGCGTTTGGAATCAGTGAAGGGTGGAACATCTTGTTCCTGCCGTACTTATTGATCAGTGCGCTTGCCTTTTTATATGCGTTCGCATTGTTGACTTCCGCATTAGCCACAATCATCCGAGATTTTCAAAATTTGCTGTCACAAATTATTCGGATGATGCTGTATCTGTTACCGATTTTTTGGCAACCGTCTGGGAAACTAGAATTGATTTTGATGGCCAACCCGCTCTATTACCTCGTGGAAGGCTATCGATCGATGTTCCTTGGAACGGATTGGATTATGCAAAATCTCACTTATGGTCTTTATTTCTGGGGCTTCACTTTCGTGACGTTCCTCATTGGTTCAGCGATTCACGTGCGTTTCCGTCGCTACTTTATCGACTATATTTAAGGAGCAGTGACGTATGAGCTATCAAGTCAAATTCGAAAATGTCTCGAAGCGATACACGTTGTATCGTAAGCAAAGTGATAAATTGAAAGAAGTCTTGTTCAACCGTGCGAACGGGAAACAGTTTTACGCGCTTCGTAATGTGACGTTCGAAGTTCCTCCCGGTGAGGTAGTCGGTATTTTAGGGATTAACGGTTCTGGGAAATCGACGATGTCGAACCTTCTCTCTGACGTGATTCCACCGACACACGGACGCATTGAGCTTCGAGGCAAACCATCATTGATTGCCATCTCCTCTGGATTGAACGGCAATTTGACGGGGATGGAGAACATTGAACTGAAATGTCTCATGCTCGGGATGAACAAGCAGCAAATCAAAGACATTACCCCGGAAATTATCGAGTTTGCCGATATCGGCGATTTCATCGATCAACCGGTTAAAACGTACTCGAGCGGGATGAAGTCACGTCTTGGCTTCGCCATCTCCATCAATATCGACCCAGATATTCTTGTCATCGATGAAGCGTTGTCCGTTGGGGACCAAACGTTCACCGATCGTTGTCTCGTCAAAATGAACGAGTTCAAAGATCAAGGGAAGACGATCTTCTTCATTAGTCACTCGGTGTCCCAAGTGCGTCAATTCTGTACACAAGCCATCTGGCTCGAGTATGGGGAAATTCGCGAATATGGTCCCGTAGATGAGGTCGCAGACGAGTATATGAAATTCTTGAAATGGTTCCGCACGTTGGATTCCAAACGTCAATCGGAGTTCAAGCAACAGAAGATGGCGCAACGGACGACGATTGTGGACCAAGATGACGTCGGTGAGACGATTATCTTACCGCGAAAAACGCTTAAAGGAGAATCTGTATGATTAAAGTTATGACCGTATTCGGTACACGCCCTGAGGCTATCAAAATGGCCCCGCTCGTGTTAGAGCTCAAACAACGTGAAGGGATCGAACCGATTGTCGTCGTCACAGCTCAACATCGTGAGATGCTCGATCAAGTCCTTCAACTTTTCAAAATCACACCAGACTATGATTTGGACGTGATGAAGAAAAACCAAACGCTCTTTGATGTGACGACACGTGTTCTTCACGGACTTGATGAAGTCATGAAAGAAGCGAAACCGGATATCGTTCTCGTTCACGGTGATACGACGACGACGTTCGCGGCATCGCTCGCGGCATTCTACAATCAGATTGCAATCGGTCACGTAGAAGCAGGGCTTCGCACATACAACAAGTATTCGCCTTACCCAGAGGAAATGAACCGTCAATTGACAGGCGTCATGGCAGACCTTCATTTTGCTCCGACGGACACGTCAGCTGAAAACTTGCTTCGTGAGAACAAGAAAGAAGCCGATATTTTCGTAACAGGAAATACGGCGATTGATGCCTTGAAAACGACAGTTCAAGATGACTACGACAGCGAATTACTCAACAAGATCACGGGGCAAGACAAGCGTCTCGTCCTCTTGACGGCACACCGTCGTGAGAACCTTGGAGAGCCGATGCGCAACATGTTCCGTGCGGTTCGTCGCTTGATTGAAAAGTATGATGACATTGAAGTCGTCTACCCAGTTCACATGAACCCAATCGTACGCGAACTCGCTGGTGAAATTTTAAATGACTTAGACCGCGTTCACTTGATTGAACCGCTCGACGTCTTTGACTTCCACAACTACGCATCTCGTTCACACCTCATCTTGACAGATTCAGGTGGCGTACAAGAAGAAGCGCCGTCACTCGGTGTACCGGTTCTCGTTCTTCGTGATACGACAGAGCGTCCGGAAGGTGTTGCAGCGGGAACGTTGAAACTCGCTGGAATCGATGAAGAAGTCATTTTCGGACTCGCCGATGAGTTGTTATCGGACCAAGCCGCATATGAGAGTATGGCAAAAGCGTCTAACCCTTACGGGGACGGGGAGGCGTCACGCCGAATCGTCGACGCGATCGTCGAACGTTTCACACGCTGATTGATGATAGACTGTCCCTCGGGGCAGTCTATTCTTTTTTGAGAAAGGAGGGAATCCATGCTTTTCAGTTCAACGATTTTTTTATTTTGGTTTTTGCCGATTGTTTTGATCTTATACTATGTATCTCCACGCTTTTTGAAAAACACGATCCTGCTGATTGCCAGTCTTTTGTTTTACGCGTGGGGGGAACCGATTTATACGGCCGTCATGTTGACGTCGATTGTGATGAACTACTTGTTCGGAATTTATGTTGACCGCTATCGGGAAGAGAAGAAGAAAGCGAAGTGGATCGTCGGGCTCATGGTCGCGGCTAACGTGTTACTATTATCCGTCTTTAAATACACGAGCTTTATTATCGAAAACGTGAATGCGATCACGGGGCTCGAATTGACCGATCCGAAAATTCCGCTCCCAATCGGTGTTTCCTTCTTCACCTTTCAAGCGATGAGTTATGTGATTGATGTATATCGGAAGGATGGGAAAGTTCAACGGAACCCTCTCGACCTTGCTTTATACATCTCCTTGTTCCCACAATTGATTGCGGGGCCGATCGTTCGTTACCAGACGGTCGCTGATGAAATCAATGATCGTAAAGAGACGATGGATGACTTTGCGAGCGGGGTGCAACGGTTTGTCATCGGCTTGGCGAAGAAGATGCTTCTCGCAAACAATGCCGGATATGTGGCGGACCAAATCTTCTCGCAAAGTACGGATAACATGTCGATGGGGCTCGCCTGGATTGGAATTATCGCCTATTCGCTCCAAATCTACTTTGACTTCTCTGGGTATTCCGATATGGCCATCGGATTAGGACGCATGTTCGGATTCCACTTCCTCGAGAACTTCAACTATCCGTATATCTCGAAGTCTGTTTCTGAGTTCTGGCGGCGCTGGCATATCTCGCTTGGTAGCTGGTTCCGGGATTACGTATACATCCCACTCGGCGGGAATCGGGGCAGTGCGTGGAAGCTCTATCGTAACTTAGCGGTCGTCTGGGTGCTGACCGGTGTATGGCACGGTGCGAGCTGGACGTTCATCGCATGGGGCGCCTATTATGGCGTATTCATCATGTTGGAGCGTGCCTTCCTCGGTGCTTGGCTCAGAGCGCTCCCAGCGGCATTGGCACACGCGTTCACGTTATTCGTCGTCATCATCGGTTGGGTCTTCTTCCGGGCCGATAACTTCCCGTACGCGCTGTCGTACTTGTCGGCGATGTTCCATTTGAATGGTGGACCGGTCTGGGATCATGAAGCGATGTTCTACTTCGTTCAATACGGGGTGATTCTATCCATTGCTATGATCGCTGCGACACCAATCCCGAAATGGTTCGGCGAGAAAGTACTCTTGCTCGAACAAAACAGTAGAAAGTTATGGGTGAACTATACGGCTGGATTCATGCGAATTGGGTTCTTGGCAACCATCTTTATCTTCGCCATTTCGTATGTCGTCGCGAGTAGTTTTAACCCGTTCATTTATTTCAGATTTTAATAAAAAGTCGTTCTCACAATGGAGAACGACTTTTTTATGTGGGTTCATTCAGTTTTTCATGATACAGGTTCACGAACTCGTTCAAGTTGACGTTATGGATGAACAAGACGACGTCGATGTCGTTTTCAGTCACATACTTTTCAATGGAAGATTCATCGAAGTGACGGACATCAATGACCGAAACGTGACCGAAATGCTCGGGTAACAAGGTGAGCATCGGATTCGCATACGAATCTTTCAAGATGAGCGTCCGTGTGTCGTTGATTGGTTGTTCCTGGTCCATCGTGACGATTGGCCAGTTCCGATGGAGGAAGAGCGAATACATTTCCGTATACGTCTCTTCTGACTTGAGCGGCTTTTTGTTGATGATGCTCGTGATCGGTTTACAAGGTGTCGCCCGATTGAAGCAGACCGAACTCGGTGTGAAGCCTTCCTTTGGTACCATCCATTCGAACGTATCACCGTCTTTGACGTATTGCAGTGTCGTACTTCGTGCATATGAACCGTAGTAAGGTTCTTCATGTGTCTTTGTCCGAAGTTGGTTCGGTTTTAGTGTCAGTCCCATTTCAGGATGATCTTTCGACATCGTATTGACCGTCTGCGCATAAGCCGCATAAGCACCATAGATGTTCCAGTGATAGTCGGTCTTGAAGAAGACATCGCTTAACTGCTGGGCTTCGTTCAACGACTTCCGATAGTCCATCACGTTCAGACCGGGTACCGTCGTCAGTTGATCGCGAACAGATTTATAAATGCGAGGTGCTTCGTTCCCCATATAGTCCGGCATGTGAGGTTCGACGTTCGCCATCGAAGCCTTGTTCGGGGCGAGTCCGAAATACACATCGGTCCCACGTTCTTCGAGACGTGACGTAAACGTCGTCAAGTCGCTCACAAGTGTATCGGTATCAACCGACTCTTTCATCGGAGATTCCATCGTGCCGTCAGCTGACACGTATATCCCATTTTTGACGGTTTGCTTGAAAACGTCTTTGTTTAAGAAAGCATTTAAGCTGATCCAAGCATCACGATTGAAGATTTGATCGGTGACGAAGGACTCGGTTTGTTTCATATATGAACCGGACATGATATGCGTAAACGTAGGAGAATCTGGGCTTTGTGCGAGCTTTCGGTTTTCCATGTCCGATACGTCCCGCTTCTCAGAAGAAAGCGTCAAATAGGCGCCGCCGACTAAAAAAGCGACGAAGGAGAAAATCAACACAAGCTGAAGAATGATTTTCGGATGATTGCGTCTTTTACGATTGGAGCGGGGGTCCTGTTTATGAGAATCAACGTTTAAATTTTGCATAGAGAACTCCTTTGATACTAGATTAATCCGAGTCTCATTCTACCATATATTTGCTTCTGTAACTGTAACAATTATGTATCAGCAGAGCCGATACAAAAAACGCCTAAAGCGACATGACGTCACTCTAAACGTTTTTAGTGAGCGGTAAAGCGAGCCGGTCCAATCGACGACACGAGTCGCGTGGCGGCACGTAAACAATCAAGCTGTCTTGCATATACACGACTCACATCGGAAAAGGCAGAAGGGAGGTGATCCGAGTCGAGAGGACCTTGTCGCATATAAGACGATTCATCGGCTCCGAGTGGTGTCGGATGAATGACGAACTTATAGTGTGATGGGTCGAGCTCAATGACTTCAATCTCTGCAAACAGTCGTGCATCACGTGTATATAAGAAGCGGGTCGATAACCATTTATCAGAATCAGTCATGGATCACATGTCCTCCTTTCAAAGTCTCATTACCATTATCATAAAACATTTTTTGGATATTTGGAATCTTATTTCATATTAATCCCAACATATTTACTTAAATTTGTAAAAGTGCCGAATCCGTGCATTCGTTTCATTTCTTGGAGTATGGTTAAGGGAGAATGTATGAAATGTAGGTGACCACATGAGAACGAACGCAACGGGGAAATATCGCTTCGTATTGATTCTTGGAGCAAAGGTCAACGGCATCTCTCCATCGAGAGCGCTCCGACATCGGATTGACGTCGCTGCCGCTTATGCGAAGATGCATCCATATGTAGAGCTCATCGCAACAGGAGGGCAAGGCCCAGACGAAGGCATGGCCGAGGCGCTTGTGATTGAACGGGAACTGATTGCGCGTGGAATTGAACCGTACCGGATCCATGTCGAAGCGACCTCTACTTCCACAATCGAGAACTTTCAGCATAGTCGACCGTTTTGGCAAGGTGAGACGGGGCTCACGATTGTGACGAATGATTTTCATGTCCCACGTGCCCGTCTGATAGCGAAGCTTTATTTCCAACTCGAGAGTGATGCTTTGTATGCACCGACCCCATCACTAGCAAAAGGGCGGTACGTGATCCGCGAAGTGTTGGCCTATGTAAAGCTACTCGTGCGCTATCTGTTTAAGAAAGATAAAAACTAGGCTCTTGCGTCTGCAAGAGCCTAGTTTTGTTGACAGCCGATTTCTTTGTTTAAGACATCACCGAACGCTTCAGCACCTTCCACATTCAAGTGGACGCCGTCGCTTTCGAAATAAGATTCTTTGCCAATCGATTGTCCATGCCAGTCGATGAGGGAGACGTTCTCATGAAGTTCGCTTGCCCGGGCGAGCTTCTCATTGACCTCGCTTTCCCATGGTCGTGGGACGCGGGTGTTAATCAAATAGATCTGGTCCGCGCGTTCGAACTGCTTGAGGAGCGTGTCGAGTTGTTCCATCTTGAACGCCCCGTTCGTACCGAGGTGAATGAAAACGACATGACCTGGCGCATTATACGATGCATACTGAGATGCGACAGGAATGGCGTCGCGGACTTGGCGACCGATTTCAGCATCAATTTTCATGTTCGGAAACGCGTCTGCCAAATATTCATTCAACCCGAGCATGACCGAATCGCCAATCGCGAGTGCCGGTGGACAACTCTGTTCCTCCGGCTTGTCGGCCGGTGGAGGCGTCACATCTGTGGCCGCTTCTTCCGACTCATTTGTTTCGGCTTCTTTCGGCACGTCAGGTGTCTCTTCTTTTGGCATCGGCACTTTCACGACCGGAATCTCATCTTGAACGGGCTTCGATTCAGAGAAGGCCAGGATGGTCAAATTACCGACGAGCACGAGCGAGAGTGCGGTCGCACAAGCCGTAGCCGCAAAACGTGCGCTCGGGTGTGTCGGTGTCGAGACGAGCTGACGGAACGAGGCGATGAATCCGTTCCGACGAATCGGTGTCTCGATGAAACGATACGACAACTCGGCAATCAACAGTGTGAGTGCGACCTGACCGATTGCAAGGAGCGGTGAAAACGTTCCGAGTCGTTCGAGTGGCGTCGTCAAGATGATGACCGGGTAGTGCCATAAGTAAATCCCATATGTCCGCGTACCAATCACACGAAGCCAAGCGCTTCCAAATAGACGTGACCAAATCGTCGCCGGATGGGCGACCGCGGCAATTAAGATTGCGGATAAGAATGCGATGAGCAAAAAGCCGCCATAGTAGAGAAATGCGTCATACGCGTTCACTCGAGCGATGATCCCGACAATCACGATGAGGGAAATCGCTCCGGACACGTTCAAAATATGTCGTCCGATGTTGGGGATGACTTGCTTGAACGTATCCGGTCGCCAGCCGAATGCGAGCATGGCGCCCATGAGCAGGCCGAACAGGCGTGTATCTGTCCCGTAGTAGACGCGGCTCGGGTCTGCTTCAGGTACATAGCGGAACGCCATCCATGTCGCCGAGACGAGTAAGAGTGTAGCGACCAATTGAAGCAACCGTTTCCGGAAGGCGAGACCGACGAGTAGAATGAGCGGCCAGACCGCGTAAAACTGTTCCTCGATCGAGAGAGACCATAAGTTTTGAAGTGGTGACGGTTTCCCGAAGCTCTCGAAATACGATACTTCATGGAAGATGTACCACCAATTGTTCACATAAGCGAGCGCGGCGAGTGAGTCTTGCCGTACCGTATCGAGCAAGGAGCGGTCAAAGAGCGTGACGTATGTCATCACGAGTGACAACATCAAGATGAGCGCCGGTAGCAATCGACGGAAACGGGCGATGTAGAATTTTTTCAAGTCGATCGTGCCCGTCTTCGTCCACTCTCGAATGAGGATACCGGTAATCAAATAGCCGGACAGGACGAAGAAGACATCGACACCGAGGAATCCCCCGGATATGTAAGGTACGTTTAAATGATATAAAATTACAGCCAACACGGCGAACGTGCGTAAGCCGTCTAGGCCAGGCATATACGTTGTATGTTTGAGTGGTTGCATGCCCCCACTTCCTTTCTAGTCAAAGCGGACATTTCCCTTTTTTTAGAATCCATTCTTCAGTATAACGAGTGGGGGAAAAGGAGTGGTTTCAAAAGATTTACAATCAACTCTGATTAAAAAGTCCACAAAAAAAGGGACGCGAGGTCCCATTGTGATTACATCATCTTAATGAACACTCCACCGATGACACCAGCGATGACGAGTGCCCAAGGTGGTAATTTCCAGTAAGCGATCATGACGAACAAGAAAGCGGCGAAGACGAAATCAACCGCGCCATTAACGGTACTCGTAAAGATTGGGCTGTAGAATGCCGCAATCAAAATACCGACGACCGCCGCGTTCACGCCGATTAACGCTCCAGCGACTTTCGGATTGTGACGAAGTGCATCCCAAAACGGGAGTGCCCCGAGAATGAGCAAGAACGCCGGCAAGAAAATAGCGACCGTCGCCAAAATCCCGCCCGGAATACCGTTGATGACTGTCCCGAGATAGGATGCGAACGTGAACAAAGGTCCCGGAACGGCCTGTGCGGCACCGTATCCTGCGAGGAACGCTTCTTCGCTCAAGAAACCTGCAGGGACGAGCTCACGTTCGAGGAGTGGCAAGACGACGTGTCCGCCACCGAAGACGAGTGCACCAGCACGATAAAAACTATCAAATAGAGCGATTGTCTGGTTTTCAAACGTTTCTCGTAAAATTGGCAAGATGACGAGAAGTGCTCCGAATACTGACAATAAGACGGCACCGAGACGTTTTGAAATCGGGAACGTGCTCGATTTCGCATCGAGACGATCTGGCTTGAACAATAAGAACCCAGCGACAGCAGCGACGAGGATGACGAGTACTTGGCTAAATGTCGTCTGCCAAAGCAATACGCCAGCGAGTGCGAAGAAGGCAATCGTTTTTGTCTTCGTATCAGGTGTGAGCTTACTTGCCATCCCTAAAATCGCATGGGCTACGATGGCGACGGCAACGACTTTCAAGCCATATAACCACCCGGCATCGGATACATTGAGACCAGATAGTGCCAAAGCGAATAGCATAAGCGCGACGACCGACGGGGTCGTGAATCCGATGAACGAGGTGATTCCACCTAGTATCCCGCCACGGACGATGCCGATGCCGATTCCGACTTGCGAACTCGCGGGACCGGGCAAGAATTGACATAAGGCGACGAGGTCGGCATATGCCTTCTCGTCCATCCATTTACGCCGTCTTACATATTCCTCATGGAAATAGCCAAGGTGGGCGACCGGTCCACCGAACGATGTCAGGCCGAGTCGAGTTGAAACGAATAAAATCTCTAGTAACGTCTTGAACGTCACACGTTGTGTCCTCATATCTTCACTCCTTAATTTCTTTAAATAACTCATAAGCTTTTTGACGGGCTTCTTGTAAGACTGAGAGTCCTTTTTCGGTCGTCACGTAATTTTTTCGGACGTGTCCATCGACCGTCTCATTTTCACGGACGAGGAGACCATCCTTCTCCATGCCATGTAAAATCGGATAGAGTGTACCGGCACTGATTTCATAACCGTGCTCCCGAAGTTCATCGACCATCCATGCCCCGTATACCGGATGTTCAGCAGCATGATGCAGGATATGAATGTGGATGAATCCGAGGAACAGCTTCCGCAGGACGCGGTCTTCCATACGTGTCAACTCCTTGTTATCGAAATTCGATATCGGTTTTCGAAATCAGTCTAACAAACGAGTTAAAAGGAAACAAGCTATCTGTATGCAGTTTACAAAACTTTATAATAAGCAGAAGGGAATGAGTTCGGAAAAAATAGGGAATCTATCACAAATGAGGTAAACTGGGTATTGAGTTTATTTGCTGAGGAGGAAGTGACGTGACAAACCCCATTCATTCTTCATACGATACATTGTTGCGCCATATGCCCCAAGGCTACGTCGAGTTTAAAGTGATTTACGACGATGCTTCGGAGCCGATTGATTATGAATTCTTTGAAGTGAACCCCGCTTTCGAGAAGATGATGAAAGGGAAACGAAAACATTTTATCGGACAGAAAGTGTCGACGGCACTGAAGGATTTTGAATATAGCGAGCGTGAATGGATGATTCAAGTGGCACGGGTCGTCAGCGATGGCGGTACGGTGACGTTTGAGCATTTCTCACGCCGCAATAAATCATGGTACGAGATGTCCGTCTTTAGTGAACGAAAAGGCTTTGTCTCCGTGATGTTTCATGACATCACCCGGCATGTGCAAGAAAACAATGCCTTAAAGCAGCTCGTGAACGTGTCGCATCGTTTCGTTTCTACCGGTAGTGATTTGTTGATGAACCAACAGTTCCTGGATCAGATTCGTGATTTCACTGGGGCGAAAGCGGTCGCGCTGAATTTGATGGAATCCGACGGTGAATCGTATACGACGGTTGCGTTGTCCGGCATGGATGAGATGTTAGAACGAAGTCTTGATGTGTTAGGGTTTCATCCGGTCGGGAAGAAGTGGCCGATGACCGACCAACGACGTGAACTGTTCAGTCGATCGAATCCGCTCGTGTTTGACGGGATTGATCCGTTGATTGACGGTGCACTTCCGAAACGGCTCGTCAAAAACTTACTTCGCATCTTCTCGCTTGGAGAGGTCGTCCTCTTTAAAATCGAGAAAGATGGGATACTATATGGAGATTTGACGATTGTGATGCAGGAAGGGAAAGTAGCGAATCGACTTGGACTTGTCGAATTATATCTCGTTCATGTACTCGAGCAGCTGGTCAAGGCCGATCACCAAGTCGGCGAGACGAAGAAGTCGATGTTCGATGGATTCGCGACACTCGACTTGGAGTGCATCATGGCGCTCAATACGCGTCAAGTCTTACATCTGAACGATACGTGGGAGCGGGTGCTTGGCTATTCGCTTGACGAGCTGGAGAATATGGATTTCCTCAGCTTGATTCACCCAGACGATGATGGCATCACGGAAACTGCTTTTGCAGAACTTGAGGAACGGGGAGAGTTGTTCCGTTTCGTCAATCGTTTCCGGACGATTGACGACACATATCGTTCGATCGAATGGCATTGTAAACTTCAGGGGAACTATATTTACGCTGTCGCGAAAGACGTGACGGACCGCGTTCAGTTAGAAGAGAAATTGGCTGAGCGAGACCGTCTGTTGACGAAACTGTCCGACCAGATCCCAGGTGCCATCTATCAGTTCGAGTTGTTGCCTGACGGTAGCTTCAACTTTCCATTTTTCAGTCGTGGCTTTGAAGACATGCTAGGAATCACTGCCGAGGAAGTGCAGTCAGATGCCGGACTCGTCTTCCGTCGGATGCATCCCGATGACTATCCTCACGTCATGCAGTCGATTGATGAATCTTATCGCAACTTGACGATTTGGGACGCTGAGTTTCGTGTATTGGCCGAGGACGGACGAACGATTTGGATTTTAGGGTCGTCCCGACCGGAGAAGATTGCTGACGGTCATGTCCTCTGGCACGGCTATATCGGTGACGTGACGGAGAAGAAAAAGTATGAGAAGGAAATCGAATATTTAAGTTATCATGACCAGTTGACGGGCGCTAAAAACCGTCGTTACTTTGAAGAGGCGTTGGACCGTTATGACGACGATGCGTTTTATCCGCTGTCCTTGATCGTCATCGATATTAACGGACTGAAGTTGACGAACGATGCATTTGGTCATTTGATTGGGGACCGTTTGCTCGTCGAAGCAGCGAATATTTTACAGAATGAGTTGCGGGCGAAAGATGAAGTGGCACGCATCGGTGGGGATGAGTTCGTTGTCATCTCACCGAATACGACACTCGACGAGGCGAAACAACTGTCCGACCGTTTGAGCCGACTTTTCCTCGGACAAACGGTAGAAGGACTTCCGATTTCTGCATCGTTCGGTGAGGCGGTCAAGCACGATGCGTCAATCGGATTGACGGACGTCTTTAATTTAGCGGAAGATCGGATGTATCACCATAAAGTGTCCGAGAAGCAGAGTCGCCGTCACCATTCGATTCAACTGATCATGCGCACGCTGTATGAAAAGATTCCGCGTGAAGAGGCGCATTCTCAGCGTGTCGCGAATTTGTCTGGGAAACTTGCGGAAGCGATGGGCTTCACGAGCGCGGAGGTGAATGAAATCCGAACGGCCGCCATTTTACACGACATCGGAAAAGTGGCAATCAGTAACGATATTCTAGATAAGCCGGGTGCTTTGACGGAGCCCGAATGGCGTGAAATCAAACGTCATCCCGAAGTCAGTTACAATATTTTAAGTACGGTCCCTGAATATGTCGCCTTGTCTGAAATTGTTTTGTCGCATCACGAACGTTGGGATGGGAAAGGATATCCGAAAGGAATCAGTGAATACGAGATTCCGCTCGCTTCCCGTATCATCTCAATCGCCGATACGTTCGATGTCATGGTGACAGGACGCCCTTATCGTCAGGCGAAGACGATTGAAGAGGCGCTCGTCATTATCAAAGAAGAAGCGGGCAAACAGTTCGACCCGACGCTTGTCGATGTCTTCTTTGAAAAAGTCGTTCCGACATTACAACAATAAAACCCTGTTCTCTCCACAGCTTGTCGGAGAGAACAGGGCTTTTGTTTGATTCTTATTTCGTAGGCGATAATCCTACTTGATTGAGGTAGTAAGTGAGATCTTTCTTCCCGATAGTTTCCATTGGAGATTTTCCTTTTGGTGCATCTGGTCCTTTTGTTAAGAAGTTCTTTTCGATGAATCGAAGATCACTCTCATTCACAATGCCATCTTGATTGACGTCCATGCTTGTGACAGCCGGATTTTCTTGTCCGAACGCTTCTACGATGTCACGAATATCTTTAATATCGATGAGACTGTCATCGTTTATATCTCCAGCTCGGTTGATCTGGAAGCCGGCGTTTACATATCGTCCAAATAAATCACCTTTAATTTCATAACCTGTGATAACAGGTGTGTACGTGGATACATGTCCAGGAACATCTACGACAATTTGATACGTATCACGCGAGGCAGGAACACCTGTGATTTCATATCGTCCATCTGGCGCGATGACACCCTCATGTTTCTCACCGTTTGGCAAAAGTGCATATACCGACGCACCAATCGTTTGTGCTACACCGTTTTGTAGATATGAGCCATTCATTAAGAAGGCCTCTGGTTTGATGCTACCTCGGATTACGGCGTGCTTACTGACGAAGTCGTATTTCGACGTACTGTAAAACGGAAGCGAAACCGTTTGTGTGCTTCCTGATTGTGAATAAGTGGAGCTAGTGACTTTCAGTTTGTCCTCCCCGTAATACCACTCGTCTCCGACTACTTTGAATGTAACATCGAGAAATGGCATGTCCCCGTCAAAACCGTTGAAGCTTTCTCCCTCTAACACGGTATTCAACGTGACCGTGTCATAATAATCGTTATCTTTCACAATCGGATCTTGTAGTGTGGCACGCAAACCATTTTCCGTCGCATAATTCTGGAACGCTTCATTCAACTCCGATGATTCGAACGTATACAGGTCGCCTTTAAACTCAATCGTCTGTTGACCACCCATCCACTGTTTCACGTTGTTCATACTGAGAGTCATCGTTAACGTGTCACCTAGACCAACCTCTGTTTGTTTATAATCTGACGTTACATACTCTGTTCCTTCTTGCACAAAGATATAGCGCTGATAGTGAACGTTTGCTGCGAGATCGGTCGCTGCCAAGCTGAGGCGAAGTGGACCGTTTGCGATATCAGAAGGCTCAATGCCAAAGTATGTTTCACCATTTGCGTCTGCTTTCGGGAAACAACAGTTAAAGTATTCACGTGTTCCTGTAGAAATGAAGAACCTATTAGATGATTGGTCGTATGAGAGACCTCGTGATTGCAAGACGTCGACTGCCTCATCCTCAATTTTTCCGTGAATATAGAATGCGGATTGTCCATCTTTCTCCGTATACATTTCTTCACTGATTTCGTAAACATCCGGTGCACGATCAAACGTTACTTCCGGTTTTGAGTTATCAATTAACACCGGGGTGTCAATTGTGTACGTTTTCCCATCTTCATCGTACCCGATAAACATCAAATCATAATTTCCTTCAGGTAAATCGACGAGCTGAGAAGAGACGGGTTGTTCGGCGTCTCCTGTGAACGGATACACTGAACCACTAAATACATTCGGGATGTAATATCTGAAGTCAGGCTTCGCTGACGTTTCTGAAAGGGAAGCGACCATTCCGATTGCATCTCCACTGCTAGCATCCTTCATCACGATGTCAATTTGGTCGAATGCGCTCTTCATCTGAAACGCAGCGGTGATAGCAGGGCTATAGTATTGCCATTTCGGTGTATTGTTGGCGAGCGTTGGGCTATTCGTCTCTAAATATTCGAATCCTTTGGCGGTTAAACGGATGGCGAACGGGACTTGATACGTCTCTTCTGGATTCGCTTCATTCGTCAAATGAATATAGCCTTCATATCGTCCTTCTTCTGCACCTACAGGAATCGTGATTTGTGGCGAAATTTTCTGTTCTGAGCCACCGGCAAGATCAATCCGCTTTGGCACGTTCAAGACGAGACCATTCTTCATTGGGTCTTTGATGCCTGTTCGCTCGGCATGGTACTCGACTTCAACTGCGAACGATTTTTGTTGAGAACCGTTGTTTTGAATCGAGATGTCACGATCAACCTGTACAGGTTGATCTGTTTTAAAGTGACTACCAAAACTCAATGAACCGGTTTCATCATCAATTTCAATTATTTGTCCTTCAGCGTCCAAATGTTTGGTCTGACCTAATACCGTAATGGAAATATCCGTATGAACAGCTTCATACGCATCGATTCGACCGGCACCTTGTTCGAAGACTGACACTTCACCTGCCAAATCTTCCGCAGTGTTCATTAACGCTGTCTTCACATCAAACGGAGAGTACTCCGGATGTTCTTGAAGCATGAGCGCGGCTACACCTGCGACGTGAGGGGCCGCCATCGATGTTCCTTGTAGACGTTTGTATGCAGACGAATAATCGAGACCGGGTTCTGGACTATTCATATACTCAGGAACGGTTGAAAAGACAGCAACGCCTGGCGCCATGACGTCGGGCTTGATGTCATAACTCCCACCAACCGGTCCCCGGGAACTGAAACTTGCGAGGTGGTCGCCTTCTGTTTGAATCGACGTCAATGTGCCGAACGTGATGCGGGCATTCTCATCTAATTGTTTTAAGCGTTCACCTTCTGATTTTGAGATCCGGAATGTTGGAATATAGTCAGGTCCTTCGCCGAGATATGCGGAGATGTTGCCTTCTACATTGTTATAGAGAATGACGGCAGCAGCACCTGCTTCACGGGCATGCTTTATTTTATCGACAAACGTAATCTCTCCACGCTCGATCAAAGCGACTTTGCCTGAGAAGTCTTTTCCTGAAAAGTCCGCGGACGTGCCAATGCCGACAAATTCAACATCAAACGACTGATTTTCAAAAGTGGTCAAATCATCTGAGAAATTTTTCCCCATCAGCAATACGTTCTCAACTGTCTCTCCATTTGCCTGAATCGTTTCAAAGCTAGGGATTTGCATGGAAAAGTCGCTAGCCCCGACGGTGATCCCGAGTGCAGCAGCACCCGGTGCGCCTAATGTTCCTTCGTTCGGTCCACTGTTACCGGCAGCTACCACTGTGACGACTCCCGATAACATCGCATAGTTGACGGCGACAGAGGTCGGATAGAGCGGGTCGTTTGTCGTTGCTCCGAGAGAGAGGTTGATGACGTCCATTTCGTCCGCGATTGATTTTTCAATTCCGGCGAGAATCCCCGATGTTGCCCCTGATCCGTAAGGGCCTAAGACACGATAACTATACAAGTCGACTTGGGGTGCAACCCCTTTCACCGCATAATCGACGACATTCTTTTGCTCACCTGCAATCGTTCCCGCGACGTGTGTCCCATGCTCTGTATAATAAGCGGAACCAGAAATCGGGTGTTTTTCAGGCAAACCGGATTTCTTCCAATCTTCATAGGTTGCTTCCATCGGATTTGAATCATTGTCTATGTAATCATAACCGCCTTTGTATACATCTTTTAAATCAGGATGGTTGTAGTCGATCCCGGTGTCGAGCACGCCAACTTTAATACCTTCACCTGTGATGTTTTCGGCGTGGAGACGATCGACATGAATTTGAGGAATACTATCCATCATTTTAGATGAGGTAGATGTCTCGTTTTGTTGCGGAAGTTCAAGTTGCACCGTCTCATCTTTCCAGACGCGTTTGACGACATCAGAATCGAGAAGTTGTTCGATTTCGTTCGCCGGAATCGTCATGGCGACCCCATTGATCGCCAAACGGTATTCTTTCGTGATTTTTGCGTCTTTTAATGATGGATTCGCGCCTTTTTTATTTTTTAGGGCGTTGAATGCTTCTTTGAATGAGGTATGAGCGCGTTCTACTTTTTGAGCAGCTTCCTGTTGACTCGTTCGAACTCCTTTTGCTGTTTGTTTCAATACTTCGACTTTCGCAGGCGCTTGATTGAACTCTACAATCACATCTACCATGCCTTCACTCATCGTATTGATTTGTGGAGAAATCTTAAACGTAGGGGCGGCATCTACTTGTTGAATCGCCTGTCTCTGTTCTTTCGACAGTTTCTTAAGCAGGTGCTCTACTTCTTTCGTTTGAATAAATTCTGGTTTTGCCGTGGACCGTTCAGCAGTTGTGTAGGAAGGGAAGGCTGAGGTTCCAATCAGACTTGTCGTCAATGCAACAGCAAATAATGTGCCATATTTCTTTTTCATCTTGTTCGCCTCTTTCTCCAAGCAGAGTTATGATTCGTGCTATTCACATTGTAGGGGCAAGTCTTGAATTCTGTTAATTGGGAAAATTCCGTTCATATTTTCGGAAAACGTTCTGCCGATGGAGGATAATTTTATTGCTCATGAAGGAGGACCGAAGATCATCGGCTGAAAACTTGGGAAAGTTATTTGATGGATAGGAAAAAGACCTATCCATTTCAACCAAATAGACGAATATCAGGATGAAACACCTAATAGGGGGACCAAAAAAGGGATTTTGACCTAAAAAAACAAGTAGCGAGGCTACTTGTTCATCATGTATTCGAATGATTGAATAAGAGATTTTTTAATAACGAATTGGCGAGGCATAAATAGTCATTTGCTTGAACATAGTCCCCTTGTTGTTGAAGAATCGTCGCCAGTCGTTCCGCATAGGAAACCGTTTTATGTAAATCTTCTTGTTGCATAAGAGGAATACCGTACTCGATCAGATATTCTTTCAGACGTTTTGTGTCTCCATTCATCTCTAAATAGAGAACCATCAATTCGACATACTGTCCGGACTGTTCTCCTTTAAAGTCTCTCAACACGTCCTTTAATAAAGCAAGGGCTGATTCTCTTTCTCCTAAATCGAGCTGAACTTTGATCATTTCAGTAAGTGTCCCGTAATAGCTAGATGTATCAAGTTGCTTGGATTGAAGAGATTGTGTGAAGTACTGTAAAGCTTCCTCGAGATTTCCTTTCTTGTAATGCCACAAACCATAGTTATGCAATGCGATTGGACGTGTCGCGTGATCGTTCAACATTTCTGCATCATGAAGTGCAGTTTGGAGAAGGTGTTCCGCACTCTCTAAATCATTGATATAGATGAGATTCGCAGATAATCCAATTTTCACATGTAAGATCCGCGAGATGTTTCCGCTACTTTGAAAAGTTTGTAATGCTCGATGTGAGTAATGAAGAGATAGCGTGAATTGTTTCAGTTGTCCATGTACGGCGGCTTTATAATAGTAATAATCCGTCACTTTTCCACTGTAGCGTTCAGCCTCTTTCTCGATTTGATTGAGTAAGGTGAGCGCTTCCGAAAATTGGAGCCGCTGTGCACGATGTATCGCCTGAAAGAAATTCCAAAGATATTTTTCAAAAGAAGAGTACTTATTATAATTTTGCTTAAGACGTTTGACCATGTCTTCAAACAGTGAGGATTGATTGGTGAATAGTAGATAGCGCAACATGTATAGCTCGAATAAATAAACCATTTCGGTACATTGTAAAAAATCTTTGTATTCTTCCAATTCTTTTTTCAGACGTGCTGCATGATCACGATGAAGACGTTCCATCGCTTCGAAGAACTGGGTAAGCTTTCGGTTTAGCGCTTCAGTCTTCCGATTTTCTTCCTCGATTGAAATCCCCAATCGATCACAGAGTAACGCTAATGTCTTTTCATTGACTTCTTTTGTATTATTTTCAATCTTGCTCAAATGAGTAGTAGAGCATATACCTTGGCAAAGTTGTTCCTGAGTTTTGCGTTGTTTTTTACGATGATAGTAGATGACTTTCCCGATAGACACGTAAACACTTCCTTCTTTCAATAGCTATGATGATTCATAAAGAAGGAGTCCTGCGACGAAAGCCGAAGGACTCGCTTGCTTAAACGGTAAGCGGACGCTTCTTCAATACGAGAATCGTCAACACGAAGACGATGCCGGTCATGCCGATCATGACGAGAATGGAGAGGAATGGGAACTGTCCCTCGTACATAGTGATCACCCCGTTGTTCAACCAATAGGTCGGTAAGAAACGACCAACCACTTTTAATGATTCCGGTAACCACAGCAGGCTGATGAATGCGCCCCCGGTGATGGCGGATGCCATTGTGACCGAAATTTGAAAAATATTCGCTTTCTCCCGATTTGTCGCAAAGACGGCGATGAGTCCTCCAAACGCTAGACAGACGAGCAGGTAGGCCGAGAACAAGGCGAAGACGGTAGGGAGGTGAGTCCAGACGTCTTGACCATAAAGGACGAGACTCACACCAATCAGCAGCATGACATAGACATAGCCGACGAGATAGAAGGCGAGGAGAAGCGATGCGAAATAACGCCGGGGTGTCACCGGTGAGGCGAACAGGCGGGCGTAGATCTTCTCGTCTCGGTCGTCCGCGACAAACATCGGGATGAACTGGAGAAACGTCGACATCATGATGAACGACAAGAGACCGAAAAAGGCTTGCGTACGCGCGGTCGTGGCGACGCTCTCTTGAAACGGTTCGCTTGATAGCGTGTAGCCGTTTTCTGTCTCCTTAGCCGCAAGTTGTTCGAACGTTTCTTCATCAAATCCGCTCGCCTCGAGAAGTTGACGTTCACGCGACAAATGACCGTTCAGTGCCTGTTCGACCAAAGCAGCATCACTGCCCGCAATCGCGGAGAACGAAAGACGGGGCATGTCCTCGTCAAAGGCTCGTTCTGTAAAATTCTTTGGGATGAGGAGTACGATATCTTCACCCTCTAACAAGACGTCCTCGCCACTCGTCTCAAGTAAGGTGACGCGTCCAAAGCGCTCGGCTTCTTCAATAAGACGCTCGGCAAGAATACCTCCGTCCTCATCGACAATTCCAATCGATGCATTGAGACTCGAGGTACTCCCGACGAAGGATAAGATGAGCGCGAAACCGAACATCGATACGAATGTGAATACCCAAAGCCCTTTCTTTCGGAGCATCCGCTTGGCGACGTGCCTAATGAGTACCATGGCGCTTCACCCCTTTCGACAGAATATAGCTGAGCGCAATGAAGACGAGCAAATGAATCCCGAGTAAACCGAGGCTTTCCCAATAAACGCTCATATCACCTTCCCGAAGCATGACGGCGAGCATCCCGTCTCGCATAAAGATGGGCATGAACACATAAGCTGCCCACGGTGCGTAGTTTAGCGTCACTTGATCGAATCCGGGAACGTAGCCACCCGATAAAATCATGATGATGGCGACGAATCCGTTGACGATCGCATCTTTCGTCGTCGTACTCAACTTTGGAAGGTTGACGATGACAAACCCGATGGCGACTCCATATGCAGTCAAGGCGAGCCAAGCGAGGATTAAATAAACGAACTGAACGTTTGCCAAATCAAACGTCCGATAGACGAAATGACTGAACCAAAACAATAAGATGAGCTGAAGTAAAATGATGACGTAGCGGCTGAACGTCCGCGCGAGCCGATACTGGATGGTTCGGACAGGAGCGGCTTGAATCCGTAAATAACTGCCCGTGTTCGGCTGTTCTTCCCGTGCCATCGCGGTAATATAAAACGACCCGAACAAAGCGGTCATGATCGAGATGGTGACGGTGAAATATTCGAGTGAGGTCGGGGTCCGTCCCGCGAGGTCGACACTCTCGGTATCAAGCCACGACTCATTCTCGTACGGGGCCGACACACCGGCCTCTGCGAGCGTAATCTGTTGGTTGGCAATCGCTGTATACTGACCGAGAATGGCTTCGAGTATGTCAAACTCGACGGTCGTCGGCTCTTCATATAAAAGCGTGATGTCATTTCCTTCGAGCTGTAAGATGACGTCCGCATCCCCGTCGTTCACGCCACGCTCGGCTGACGTAATATCTTCATAAGGGACGAGCCGGATGAACGCCTGAATGTCTTCGTCATTCAAAAAGTTCTCAAGTGGCTCACGATACTGATCGGTTGATGATTCGACGTACGCGACATTTGTGACGGGCAGTTTGAACGTGTCACTAAAGACAGCCGATAACATCGTCCCGAGACCGAAGATGAGGATGAGCGGGAAGAGGAGCATCCAAAAGAGTGTGGCACGGTCTCGTAGTCGCTGTTTCACATCGTATTTGATGAAAGTCCACATGAAATCGCCTCCTATTCCCGGAGCGTCTTCCCGGTCAATGCCAAAAAGACGGTATTGAGGGAAGGGCGGTCGACCGTGATGGATGTGAAGTGAACATGTTCCTGATGGAGCGTGTCAAGGAGCGGGGCGAGCGGCGTATCTTTATCGAGTGACACCTCGATATATGGTTCTTCATATTGCACTTTTTGAACGTGGTCGAGTGCATCGAGTCGTTCAAGCAGATGGGGCGTGAGTGCATCGACTTTGATACGGGCCGTCTCAAGCGTCATGACACGATCTTTCAGTTCATCTTGCGTCCCTTCGGCGATGATTTTCCCTTCGTCGACGATTGCGATGCGGTCACAGAGTAGCTCGACCTCTTCCATATAGTGTGATGTATAGATGATGGTCGCCCCGCGACGATTCAGTTCACGGATGTTCTCTAAAATCGTGTTCCGTGACTGCGGATCGATGGCGACGGTCGGTTCATCCATGAAGATGAGTTCAGGTTCATGGACAATTCCGCATGCGATGTTGAGGCGACGGAGGAGACCGCCAGACAGTTCGGGTGGTCGTTTCTTTTGGTGGGCATCGAGTTCAACGAAAGCAATCGCGGCCTCGGTCTTTTGTTTCGCTTCTTTGGGACTGAATCCATACAATTCGGCGAAAAACTGGATGTTCTCATAGACGGTCAGCTGATCATAGACGGAGACATGTTGCGGGACAATTCCGACACGTCGCTTGATGGACAGTTCGTCTTTTGGCATCGATTGTCCAAAAATATGAATCGACCCTGAGTCAGCTTCATACAAATTCAGCATGACGGAGATGGCGGTCGTCTTACCGGCCCCGTTCGGACCGAGAAGTCCGAAGAGCTCTCCTTCTTCGACGTTTAGACTGAGATTGTTCAAGGCGAGTGTTTCCCCAAACCGTTTCGTGACATGGTCGAGCGAGATGATTGACATAGTACACTCCCTTCTCTTGAAACAGACGTATCATTCTACACAAAGGTGTTCGAGAATTGTCACGAATATACCTGTCCGAATGGGTTGAAATGTGCAATAATCTAATTATTCAGATAATTATTGTGTCGAAATGAGGGATTGGGATGAAAGGGTGGCAATTCAACAAACATGAGGGGGCGTTATTCCCGGACGAGATTGTACTTTCTGCTTTTTGTACAGTCGAACCGAAACGTATGGATTCGACGTTACCGTTTTACTATGACGAGTCGATTTTTCGATTTACGAATAAAGAAGAGACGTTCTACTTTAAAATATCACCGAGCTATCACGAGTTTGAAATCAATGTGAAAGACCGGGAAGGGGAACTCCTCTACTATCAGTTGCTTCGGACCGTCAGCAAAGTCGAAATTTTAGAAGACCGGCGTGATCATGCGGAGTTGTTGATTGTCCTCGCAGAAGACCGGAAGCGGACCGTGACGTCAATCGAATTGACCGTCCGACCGCGTTTTCGTGTGCTCGTGAAAGAGCATGAAGTGTAAATGCATAGAAGTTTGAGCGGATGCGTATCCGCTTTTTTTGTGCAATAAAAACCAGCCACATCTGTGACTGGTTCTGATCGATTATTTCGTTAAAAAGATTTGGACGTGAATGGTCGAACCTTGGGCATCGGTCGCTTTGCCAATCCCGAGATGTGTATAGTTCGCGTTCAAAATGTTGGCACGGTGACCGCTACTGTTCATCCAGGCGTCCACTGCCCGGACCGTATCGCTCGAGCCTTTATAAATGTTTTCTCCCCAGCCCCGGTATGACACGCCGTAGGCACGTAATGTATCACCAGGAGTACCGTTTTCCTTCAACGTATGAGAGAACTGACCTGTCCGAGCCATTTCATCCGCTCTGACTTGTGCGACAAGGTTCGCTTCGTTCGAAGCGGCGAGTAGCGATAAGCCGGTTACCTGTCGTTCTTTGTTCGTCTCGGTCAACACGTTAATCGGAGACGTGAAGCTGACATGTTTGGCTTGAAGATATCCGATGTAAGATCCGTAACGGACCTTATACCAACGTGATGTCCCGGTATAGCGATAGGAGATGGTCTCGAGTGAAGTGCCTTGACGTAAAAATTTCACGTTCGATGACGTTGTCAGCGGCGCAGATTTCACGTATACGCTCGAAGGTTTCACAAAAGTCGGTGTCGTGAAAGGAACTTCCGCTGTAGACAAACGGACATAATCCCCAGGCACATAGGCATAGCCATTGCCCCATTGAATCTTATACCAGCGCTCTCCGTTCACGAAAAAGGTGGTGCGCACGCGCATCGAGCCGTCTCGGGCAATCGCCGATAGTCTTGGGGCACTGAGCGATGGAGTAGGGCGCGCATATAATTTACTGATGTTTGTCACATATCCTTTCGTGTTGACCGATACTTCCGTATACGCATGTGCAACGATTGGTTGTTGCGACAATGTTGACGATAGCGAAACGATGAGGGTCAAGAGAAAGGCAGTCATGATTTTTTTCAATTCGATCGACTCCTTTTATCGGACTCCCTATATTCTATATTGTTTGGTCGATTTTTGGTTTTACCATTTCATTACAAAAAAGATGGACTCTTCTTGAGCCCACCCTCGCTTCATTATTTGTAAAGTAAATATTCTTTTCGGATTGGAAGGAACGCGTCTCGTTCGTCCTCAATTTTAGTCAGGATTTCTTCAAGTGGAGCCCCTTCAAGGATCATGTCTTTGACGTAAGCATTCCCTGTCAATTTCGTGATAAAGTCGTTCGCTAAAAACTCAAAGTCATCGGGATATAAATCGTGTGCCGTTTGAATCATCGCAATCCCGGTTTTCGTCGATTCGAATCGAGTCGGGTCGGTGACATAGACCTCGACTCCGTGCGTCAGTTTGCCCGAGTGTTTTGAGAACGTCGGAGTGAATGAGGCGGCTCGGAAGGCGACACCAGGCAAGTCAAGGTCGTTCAGCTCTTTCGCATACTCATGCGCTTGGATATACGGAGCACCAATCAGTTGGAACGGTTTTGTTGTGCCGCGTCCTTCTGATAAATTCGTCCCTTCAAACAATCCGGTCGCAGGATAGACGTTGACCGTGTCTGTCGTCGGCATGTTTGGGGACGGCATGACGAACGGAAGCCCCGTATCCTTATACATCATCGAACGCTTCCATCCTTTCATTTTCACAACTTCGAGGTCGGCTTGAATCTGATACTCCGTATTGAACAGTTGAGCGAGTTCGCCGACGGTCATTCCATGTTTTAAAGGAATCGGATAGAGCCCGATAAAGCTAGCGTATTCGGGATTGAGGACCGGACCATCGACACGAAGTCCACCTTGAGGGTTTGGACGGTCCAGCACAACGAATGGGATATCATTCTCAGCAGCAGCCTCCATCGCATATGCCATCGTGTAAATATACGTGTAGAAGCGAGTTCCGACGTCTTGAATGTCAAAGACGAGCACATCTACATTTTCTAACATCTCAGCCGTCGGTTTCTTCGTGGCCCCGTATAAGCTGTACACCGGCAATCCTGTCACTTCATCGATATACGAACTGATGGTGGAGCCGGCTTGGGCGTCGCCTCGAACCCCATGCTCGGGCCCATACAGAGCCGTCAATTCGAAATCATCGGACTGATCGAACAAATCGACGATGCTCGTCCGCTCTGCATTGATCCCGGTCGGATTCGTGATCAGCCCGACTCGTTTTCCTTTCAAGATGTCCGGATTATCCATCAAGCGATCGACACCTAGTTCGACCTTTGGCTTTTTCGAATCTGACTTCGCGTCCGCATCAAGCAAGACGATTGAGGTCGAGAGTAGTGTCAATGCCGCCATACCACCTATCCACTTATTCATTCGAGTTCCTCCTCTTCATATTGTAAGCGCTTTAATTTATTAACAGGAGTGTATCATTTAGAAATTTAATTTCAATATTTTATAACAAAAATAGGAATTTATATTTCTACTTTTCATACTATCGTCCTACCAAGATACAAAAAAACGCGTCTTTCATATGAAAGACACGTTCAAAATTATCTGACCGCGAGCGCTTTCCATCCCGTGGCGCCCATGACGGCGCTCACTTTTGATTTTGGGACGACGAGTCGACCACGGTATGGGTCGTTGATGTATAGATTCGATTTGTCATAACCTGTCGCCAACATGACATGATAGTTGACGTATCCGGTGAACTTCTTGTTCGAGGCGGTATACCAATTAAAGTAGCCGTACGGTTTATTGAAGTCGACACTTGCCCACACGATAACCGGGTTACCCATCGACAGTTCCCGCTCGATCGAGGCGAGTCCTTGCCCTGACAAGTCTTTCACCGGTCGATATTTGCTGGAGAATCCAATCATCCCTTTCGGATAAATGCCGTAGTTTTTATACTTACCGAGCGTACGGCGCGGATCCCCGGTGAACATGACGTTCGGATCGACCCAGCGGTATAACCGATTCTCATAACGCGCGTTCCACATACTTTTCGGCATCTCGTTATATAGTGTCGAGGCACTGACGGCGCGTCCTTTTTCTTCAAGTGCCATTTTAAGTGAGAAGAACTCACAACCGGACGGATACCCCATCGGGAACTGACGATAGAGGGGGACGCTCATCTTATAAATCGATAGCCGGGGAGAATAGACACCTTTCGCGTCAAACGCGGCATTGCCGATACGCTTGTTTTGATACATACGTCCGTTCGAATCGAAGTAGTACCACTGTCCCTTGATCAGCTGCCAGTCCGTCTTCTTCGTCAGTGCCGGTGCGAAATATTCATATCGTGTCGAGTACTTCCATCCGATCTCCTGTACGCCGGTCGAATGAAAGAAGTACGTCTGGTTGCCCATCTTGAATTTCCCTTTTAGACGATACCCGTACTGAGGGTGGAACCCATATGTTTTGCCATTGATTCGTTGCAGTCCATATTGCCGTTTTCCTTTTGAATCGAATAAGTAATTTCGGTCGCGCAACCGATATGTCCCTTTCAGGCTATATCCGTACGTCGGATGAAATCCGTATACGTCTTTCCCGACCCATGCCAAACCTTGACGACGGACCCCATCACTTCCGAAATAGTAAGAACGTGTTTTGATTGTTTGCCATCCCGTTGCGACTTTACCGTCGTTCAATAGAAAGTACGTTTTTCCACCGAGCGTGTACATGCCGGTACGAATCGTTCCGTCTGAAAAAATGTAATGTTTTACGCCCGCAATTGTTTGCCAACCAGAGAGGCGTATCCCTTCCGATGAGAAGTAGTACCGATTGCCATCGATGGTCTGGAATCCTGTGACGGGCTGACCGGTCTTGTCGTAAAAATAGACGGCCCCATCCCGTTCTTGCCATCCGGTTAGCAGCTTCCCGTCTTCACCAAAGGTATAAGTCGTTTCGTCGATGGAGTAGGTGCCCGTGATGAGGCGACCATCTGTTTCAAAATAATATGTAGCTCCGTCGATTTCTTGCCAACCTGTGAGAAGGATCCCGTCCGCATTTAGAAAATACGTATTTCCGTCAATCTGTTGCCACCCCGTCAAGATTATCCCGTCACTCGACGTGTAGACAATCCCGTCATCCGTCTGTTGAAACGACCCTTCAGCGAAAACGAGTTGTGGACTCACCCACAGGGCACCTATGAAAAGCCCGATGCCGATTCTTCTTTTCCATCCCATCGATTGAACCTCCTTCATACGAATACAAAAGAGATACCCATATTTATCCAATATGAAGCTGAGGCAAAGGATTCAATTGAAGAGTCAGACGTTTACGCCGAATGACTCATGAATCGCAGGCGTTTTGACGCAAGGAATAGCGAGACGATCACGACGAGGAGTCCTGTCACGAGTGGCCAAATGAGATTCACTTCTGTGAGGAGGACCTGACTCGATAACGGACCGAGCATCCAAGGCATCCAATCGAGGTCGATCCAACCAATCACGAGCGATATGATGAAGTGAAGACCGAGCGTCAAGACGACTGCGACGACACCACTTTCAAGAATCGCTGCGATGAAAAAGAAAATCGATAACTGAACAATGAAATGACAGATGAGGAGTGTGGTCGATATGAGAAAATCCAACCAGTCAAATGAATCAAATAAGATGATTGTATAGTATGCGGCTGCCGTTTGTGCGAGCAAAATACCACCGACGGTCAATAAGGCATAATGCGCCCATTTGCTGATGACGATGCGTGACGTCGGGATTTGTAACGACTTGAGCCAGGCGAGTGTCCCGTTCGTCCGTTCATGGCTAAACGTATGCATCGCCGACAACAAGACGACGAGGAGTCCGATTTGGCGAAGTTGTTCGCTGACGGAAATCAACACTTCTTCCGGAGTCGGTGTCGGAATATCGATGACAGCACCGTCCGGTAAGTTCCCGCCAGAAGCGAGGATATCGGGTAAGAAGTAAAGCGTGAGCGGCTGCATCGAAGCGAGGAGCATGAGCGCGATTGGAATCCAAATGAGTCGTTTGTTCGCCCATGACTCCCGCCATTCTTGTTTGAAGATTGCCGTGCGCATCAGGCATTCACCTCCAAAAACAAAGACTCGAGTGACGGATGCCCGACGTGTAAGAATTGAACAGTGACATTCAGTTCCAGTACCCGATGTAAAATTGCCCGTTCGGCGACGTCTCGGTCCGTCGATTCAAACGTCCACGTCGAACCCGTTCGCGTCGCGCGACGTACACCTGCTAACGTGCTCCAATCCGCTTCACTCGTCGAATCATCGAAGAGACGCAATTCAATCGTCGATTTCGAACCGAGCAAGTCTGTCACCGTTCCTTCCATCAGTAATTTTCCTTTTCGAAGCAAGAGCACCCAGTCGCTCGCTTCTTCAGCATCCGGGAGGACGTGTGTCGAATAGAGAATCATTCGCTCTCGTTTCAAGTCGCTCAATAAGTCGAGCACTTCTCGTCGTCCACGTGGGTCTAAAGCTGAGACGGGTTCGTCGAGTAACAGCAATTCGGGGTCATGGACGAGCGCCTGGGCGATGCCGAGACGCTGACGCATTCCACCGGATAAGTTCGAGGCCGGACGGTCGACCGGTTCAAGCCCGACACGCTTTAGCAGACTGACAGGGTCGATGTGTTTCGTTCCTGTCAATTCGGCGGCGTATCGAATCGTCTCGACAGGAGTGAGAGACGGGTAGAGGGCAGGGCGTTGCGGCAAATAGCCAATTCGGATGTGGTCGTGTCCGCTCATCTTTCCGCTCGTCGGTTCCGTGACTCGGGCGAGCAAGTTCAATAAGGTCGTTTTGCCGGCTCCATTCTCCCCGAGTAGTGAGGTACAGCCTGGGCGCAACTCGAAACTAACATCATCGAGTGCCGTGAATGAGCCAAATTGTTTCGTCAAGTGCGTCACTTTCATCGTGGTGTCCGTCCCCATAAGAAGTAGATAATAGGACCGAGAATATTGATGAAGACGATGACGAGAAGCCATACCCATTTCGGTCCGTTCGTCATGTCCCGTTTGAACAAGTCGATCAAGGCGACGACGAGCAAAATGAGTTGCAAAATGAGGACAGGTAATAGGATGAGAAAAAGTGTATTCGGATCATTTGCGATGTCCATCGTGAGACCTCCTTTAGAAAAATAGCCTATCCTTACACATTCTACAAGAATAGGGCGTCACCTGTATGGACACAAAAAATCCCCATCTCACGAAGAGACAGGGAAAGGAGATCATTTGACGATGATGACGGGAGCGAGTGCACGTTTTGCGAGTTTATGACTCACGCTACCGAGGACGAACTCTTGAAATGTGTTCAATCCGCGTGACCCGACGACGACATATTCGTATGGCTCATGGTTCGCATATTTGACGAGTTCGACTTCTGGCTCACCACGGAGTTCGATGTACTCGTAAGGGATGCCTTCTGCTTCCGTCAAATCGAACAACGGTTTCAGCATCTGTTTTCGTTTCGTTTCCAAGTCAATTTTGCCCGTTGAGTTGAGGGCCGCTTCTTTTGACTCTTTCGCACTGATGACATGCACGATGTCAATTGACGCATTCGAAGCCTTTGCGAGTTGAATCGCCTTTTCAAGCGCACGTTTCGAGTGGGCAGAACCGTCTGCCGCTAAAAATACCTTTCCCATGAAAACTCCTCCTCTTTCGCACGTTCTACATTTAGTATAGGTGATTTAACATAAGTGGGCGAGAATTCTCCCTCCTCCAGCGTCTCGGGGCGAAGCCCGGCGGAGGTGGGGGATGAATCGCCCGGTCCAAAACTCTTTTTCCCTGTGACAGATATGACGAACAAAAGTTCGTGATTCCGTCAGATTCTCCCTCCCCCTCCACGGGTATCGGATGAGGAAGACACATCA